>JBBSGX010000191.1:0-4957 GCA_038253685.1 Candidatus Limnocylindrales bacterium
GCGCTTACCCGCGGTGCGGATCCAGACCGGCCCCGCCACCTGTCCCAGGTCGTGCTGATCGGCGCCTGAGTTCATTCCGCTCATCGTCATACCAGTATTTGCTCATCGTTGCGCGGGACCTGAGCAAAAAGCCGGAATCGGATTGACAGTTCGAACATTCCGGACGCACACTCTGGCCGTGACCACCGGCATCGCCCGCGATGACCGCCTCCTGTCCCTGCTTCGAGATCAGGGCCGCGCATCTGTGGCAGAGATTGCCGACCACCTCGGGATCGGGCCTGCAACCGTCCGTCGCGATCTCGAGCGGCTGGCACGGGAGCGTCGCCTGGTCAGGACGTATGGTGGCGCGGCGCTTGCGACGCGTGGCGTGGCCCACCCGGAGGCGGGCTCCGCGTCAGCTCAAAAGCGTGCGATCGGCGCGACCGCGGCCGAGATGGTGCGCGACGGTCAGACGATCGTGATCTCGAGCGGGTCGACGACGCTGGAGCTGGCAAGGCGGCTGACGAGTCGAAAGCAGCTCACGGTGATCACCAACACCCTCGACGTGGCGGAGACGCTGCTCGACTGTGAAGGTATCGAGCTCATCGTCCTGGGCGGGGTTGTTCGACCGCGAATGCACAGCCTGCTGGGCCACATGACCGAGCTCGCCGCCAAGGAGCTCCGAGCCGACACCCTCTTCATGGGGATCCCGGCCATCAGTCTCGAGCACGGGCTGATGAGTGATTACATGCCCGAAATCCTGAGCGACCGAGCCATGCGTCGCATGGTCAGCGACGTCGTCGTTCTGGCTGATGCGCGCAAGTTCGAGCGCGTCGCTCCCGCCTATGTATTCGGCCTCGAGGAGGTCAATACGATCGTCACCGACGACGGCATTCCGCAGGGCGTCCGTGGGACGCTCGAAGAGCGTGGCGTTCGGGTCGTCGTTGCGAAGGGTGCTGCCACGGCGAGCGCCTCGTGAGCGCGAGGAAGTCGCCGACCGATCGCTATGTCTTCACAGGCGAGTTTCACTACTTCCGCCTGCCACGGGCATCGTGGGCCGACCGTCTTGCGCAGGTCGCTGATCTCGGGTTCGAGGGTGTCAGCATCTATGTGCCCTGGAACTGGCACGAGCCAGCCCCGGGCAAGCTCGACCTGAGCGGCCGGACCCTGCCGGAGCGAGATCTCTTCGCCGCGCTGAACGAGATCGCGGGCGCGGGACTCAAATGCATCTACCGGCCTGGGCCCTTCATCACCAACGAGTGGCGTGACGGCGGCATTCCTGCGTGGCTCTGGGAGCAGGACCCCTCGATCCTCGCACTCAATACGGCGGGGCTGCCGGCAGGTACCCATCGTCCCTATCCAGCGCTCACCTACGCTCATCCCGGCTACGAAGCCCGCGCGGTCCGTTGGCTGACGACGTCGATCGAGTCGGTCGCGGACTACATGGAGTCACGCGGTGGGCCGATCGTCCATCTCCAGCTGGATGACGAGCCATCGTACTGGCAGCAGCTCGACGATCCACTGGCGCTGGACTACAACCCGTATCTGGTGGACGCGATCGATGGCGCGCCATCCCGCTACGCCGCGTGGCTGCTTCGTCGCCACGGTTCCCTTGAAGCGCTTAATACGGCCCACCACACCGCGTGGCGACGACCTGAGGCCATCGAAGCTCCGCGGGTAGCGCTGGCCGTGCGCAACGAGTTGATTCGCTACATCGATTGGCTGGACTTCAAGCTCGACCAGATCAACGAGCACGTTGTCGTTCTCGATCGCGCGGTCCGCGAGAGTGGCTTCGACGGGCCGATCTCGATGCTCTTCCCGTATCTTCTGCCGCTGCAGGCCGCGAAGTTCGCGGCCTTTGCCCGCGAGCGCCTTCCGCACCTCGAGCTGACGGACGAGTGCTATGTGTCGCTGTTCTCCGCGACGGAGTCGCCGGAGCAGAAAGTGGCCCACGTCATCGCCTGTCACGAGACGTATCACATGTGGCGGGGCCGGGACCAGGGCCCGGCCTTCGCGATGGAGCTCCAGGGCTCGAACAGCTCGTTCATTCCCGCCGGGGTCATGGAGCTGCTGTACGCCGTGACCCTGGCACGCGGGGTGCGCGGCTTCAACATCTTCATGCTGGTCGGCGGCGAGAATCCCGCTGGGTTCGAGAACGGCACAGGCCGCGAATACGATCTTGATGCGCCCATCGGCTACAGAGGGGAGCTGCGGCCGCACGCTGAGGTGCTGCGCCGCCAGCTGCGAATCGTCAAGGCGATCGAGCCGGAACTTCTCGCCGCTGACCCGCTCCGCGACACCTGGCTGGCCTCGTACACGCCCTACGAGAGCGCGGCGCTGGTGGCGGGTCGCGGCGAATTCGCGGATGCGGGCGCGGCCATGACCGGGCTCTTCTCCAGCGGCGACTTCGGACTGTCGAACGCCCAGAGCCTGTCCGCACTTCTCACGCTGGCCAACGTCAGCTGGGGAGCGCTTGACCTGGAGCGCAGCGACGAGGCGGCGTGGGGCCGGGCCAGGCAACTGTGGGTGCCCGGGCTCGCATTCATGGACGCCGTCGTCCAGGAGCGACTCGTTCGCTGGACGTCCGACGGCGGCCATCTCGTGATCCTGCCCGGGATCCCGATGGTCGATCAGCAGATGGATCCGTGCGACGTACTGGCGCGTGCCATCTTCGGGTCCGCGGACCAGCCAGCCTTCCCGCTCGTGGAAGCGGAGCCGGTCGGGTGGACCCAGGTCAGGACTACGGATGGCGGCTCGCTCGCCGTCCGTGGGCAGGCTACCCCCATGGAACTCCCGAATGGCGCAACGGCGACCGCTTGGTCCGAGGACGGCGTGGTCGTTGGATTCAGGCGGCCACTCGGGACCGGCTCGGCGACCGTCCTCGGCTTCCGCCTGGAGTATCACCCAGTCGGTGGCCGCGACCAGTTCAGTTTGGTCCGCGGCATCGTCGAGGAAGCGTGCGGCAGGCTGGCGGCGAGCGCGGAGACACTGGGAGCGGTCGCGCTCGAACTGGCCGGGCCTGCCGGCGGGGTCCTGTGCGTCGTCAATCCGGTCGAACGACACCTCGCCACATGCATCCATTTCACCGTCCCGGGAACGTCGCAAGAGGCGTCGCTGCCGACCTGCCTGCCGGCGTTTCAGATCGATGGTCGCGGCGCCCGGCTCCTCCCGATCGGCATCGAGCTGATGCCAGGCCTTCGCCTCCGCCATGCCACTGCCGAGTTGGTGGAGCGATCCGATGCCGGCGATGGCTCGGTTCTCCTGACGTTCGCGCCCGACGGCGGGCACAGGTTCGAGGTCGCGATCGATGGAGCATCCGCAACCTTCGCCGTGGTGGGTGGGGGTGCGACGGAGCAGACCATCGCGACGGCAACCGGCCAGGTCTACGTCATTGAGCCCAGCGAACCTGAAGTGATCGTTTCGCTGACCCCCGACGGCAAAGAGGACCGTTCAGGTCCGTCAGCCGTCCAGACAGATGGAGGAGCAACGTGATGTCCGAAATCCCTCGCCGGGGCACCCGGGCTTCGGCACTGTTCATGGGCCTGCTCCTGGCCGGTTGTGCCGGCTCGAGTACGCCGTCCACCCTTCCAACAGGCACAGCGAGGCCGGCGATTTCGGCGACGCCTGCTCCGTCGACTGTCGCTGCGTCGGTAGCCGCATCCCCCGCGTCGCCGGCATCCGAACCGGCTCCATCCGAGCCCGGACCCTCCGCAACCGCCGCAGAGACAGTTACGCCGTCGGCCGAGGCGACCCCCAGCGAGAGCATCGCGGGCCAGGAAATCACCGTGATGCTGCCCGACTGGGCGAACGTTCCGCCAGAGGTACTCGCAGAATTCACAGCGGCGAGCGGAGTCAAGGTCACGCTCAACGTGGCCGGATTCGGCGCAATCCATGACAAGGTCGCAGTAGCCGGTGCGGCTACCACGCAGCTGGCCGACGTCACCGAGTTCGACTGGACATGGACCGGACAGTTCGCGACTGCTGGATGGTACGAGCCACTCGATGGTCTGCTTGACCCTGCGATTCTCGCCGACATTCCCAATGAGCCTTCATTCAGCACAGGCGGCCGACCCTACGCCGCGTGCTACAGCAACGACTTCCGGATCGGCGCGTATAACAGCCAGCAGTTCACCAAGGCCGGTATCGCGACGGCGCCCACCACCTTCGACGAGCTCTTGACCGACCTGCGGCAGCTCAAGAGCAAGGGGATCAGCAAGTCGCCCCTCACGATTTCGTTGTCAGCGTCCGAGGGCACATCAAGCGCGTGGTACCTGCTCACGACCGCAATGGGCGGCACGCTCTTCGATGATTCCGGCCAACCGACCTTCAGCGACCCGGCGTCGGGCGCCTACAAGGCCTTCGACTTCATGGTCAGCGCCTACAAGGAGGGGCTCGTCGCGCCCGGCGCGATCGCGCCGCAAACAGATGCCGACGGTGCGTTCACCTCGGGCGCTGCGGCCGTCACCCTGACTGCTGGCCCGGACGAGCTCGTAGTGGCGAACGACCCGAAGTCGTCGAGCATCGTTGGCAAGGCCGCATTGATGCTCGAGCCCGGGATCACAGGGCCGGGTGGCACGATCGGCTCACCCGAAGGCCTGGGGATCATGACGACCTCGCAGCACAAGGCGGCTGCCGCAGCGTTCATCTCCTGGTGGATGCAGCCAGACACCCTCAAAAAGCTCCAGTCGACGCTCGGCCTGCTGCCGTGTCGAGCGAGCCTGGTCGCAGACCTGATCTCCTCCAAGACCCTCGTCGGTGGAGACATCCTCTCGAAGCAGCTCGAGGCGCTCAAGCCGCTCTTTCCGAACGGTGCGCCGACCTGGTACAACGAATTCTCGACGGATGCTTCCAGCCAGCTCAACGCGGCTGCCCGCGGCGACCTTTCCGTCGCCGACGCGGTCAAGACGCTCGTCGATCAGACGAAATCCCTGACCGGCGGCTGAGCGCCGGGCCCGGCCTCGGCCAGGACGATGACAGC
>JBBSGX010000192.1:0-4948 GCA_038253685.1 Candidatus Limnocylindrales bacterium
GCCGAGGTCAGGAACACCTCGTCACCGACCAACGCCATGGCCGTATGACTTTCAGGCAGGTCTGCGCGCCAGAGCTGATGACCGTCCTCGGTCGCAAGCGCATAGACGCCGTTCGAACCGCTGGTAACGTAGACGACGCCTCCGCTTACGGCGCCAGGCAGAACCTGGCCACCGGACGGTTCCTGGAATCGCCAGCGCACCACACCCGTGGCCGCGTCAATCGCGGCGAGCTCGCTGATGTCACCCGTCACACCGGGCAGGTTCGAAACGTAGATGGACCCAGCATCCAGGATGGATGAGCTGACCGCGCTGCCGAGCATCTGGACGTACCACTTCTCCTGCCCGTTGGCCAGCGAGACGGCATGGAGCCGACGGTCTTCGGCCCCGATGAACGCGGTTCCCGGGCCGATCGTGATTCCGCGAGCGGGCTCGGTACCGTGCCATGACCAGCGTTGGGTTCCCGTAGCGGCGTCCAGGCCGTAGGCGTTGCCATCCTTGCTCGGGACATAGACGATCCCATCGGCGACAACCGGACTCGAGGAGCCGGTGACAGCCAGCTCGAGGTCGGCTCGCCAGCGCACGGACCCTGTGCCGGCGCCCAGAGCCACGAGGGCCCCGCCTCCATCGGGCGTGTAGATGATGTCGTTGACGACTGCCGCCGACCCCGTGATCTCGCCCGCGCCCTTGAAGCTCCAGCGTTTGGCGCCGGTGAGGGCATCGAGGGCATAGACGTTGCCGTCGAAGCTGCCCACGAAGACCGTCCCGTTCCCCACGACAGGGGCGAACTGGATCTGGTCGTCGGCTTTGAATGTCCACAACGTTGACGGCGGACCAATGGGTGCCGGGCCTGGATGGACGCCACTGCGCGCGGCGTCAGCACGATACATGGGGACATCCACGATGCCCTCCGACGAGGGGGTCGGTGAGATCGACGGCGCCGGAGGGCTCGCTTCAGTCGCTGAGGTCGTCGGTGCAGGCACCGTGGCTGGCGACGGCACTGCTGCTGACGTGGCCGGGGCCGAAGGTGCGGTACCGGAGGCGGTGGTCGGCAGACTGGTCGCGGTGGGCGGAGCTGCGGGGGCTGCCGCCGAACAGGCCACGACAAGAATTGCGATCGCGGCAAACGTGGTGATCCCACGAAGATTGTCTCGGGACATCGAAGTCTCCTTGTTCGACGCTCAGGGCGCCGTTGGGCTGGTCAAATCGGCGCCACCGAAACGGCGGCGCGAGAGGTCAGTGAGCGTTCCGTCGGCGCGCAAAGCCGAGAGAGCGCGGTTGATTCCCGAGAGGAGGGCAGCGGGGTCCGGAACGCCGCGGGCAACGATCGTTCGTCGTTCGGTGAACACCGCGCCGCCGAGCTGCTGCACTTCGCTGCGTGCTGCCACGTCGGCCGCAGACAGAGCGGACGTGATCATTGCCGCCGAGCGGCCGGCGACGACGTCCGCCAGGCAGGCCGCGTCGCTCGTCAGCCGCGCAACCTGCGTCGGTGCCGGGGGTGATGCGGCGCCGTCGAAAGTAGATGGGGCGGAGCGCCTGTCGAGCCACGCCTCACCTGAGCTACCCGCGACTGTGCATATCGGCCGCCCATCGAGGCCGCTGAGTGAGGCGACATGGGCGCCCGCAGGAACCAGCACGTAGACCGGCCAGTAGTAGTAGGGATCGCTCGTCAGCAGAGGGAGCGCTGCAGGATCGAGGTTTGCCGTCGACGGCAGTGCGATGTCCCAGGTCTGGAGCGGGCGATTCGCGAACATGTCCGAGGGTTGAAGCGCGACGAGCTCCGGGGAGAGGCCGAGTCGGCGGGAAAGCTCGTTCGCAACGTCGACGTCGAATCCCCCCAATGAACCGCGTACCGAGGCCTGAGGGAAATCGGTCCGGACGGCGGTGCGGATGCGTCCGGCCGCACGCACCTGAGTGAGCAGGTCGGGCGAGGCAGTAGACCCAGGTGTCGACGCGACCTGCTGGGACGGCTGCGGACGCAGCAGCAGGAGTGTGCCGATGACCGCGATGACCACGGCAATCGAAGCGGCGACCTGGAGGAACCCACCGACTCCACGCCAAATTCGAGGGCGGGCGATCACCGGCGTCGTCACCCCGCTCGAAGCGAGCGTATCCCGGACTCTGGCGGCCACATAGATCGGCTCGTCCAGTGGGCCGTCGCGCAACGCCCGCTCGATGCGCTCGTCGTCCATCACTCGCCTGCCTTGGGAGAGGCGAGCCGGCCACGCAGGGTAGTCATGGCCTGAGCGGAGTGGCTTCGCGCCGCGCTTGCCGTGATCCCCAACGCCTGCCCTATCTCGACGAACGACAGGTCGGCTCGATAGCGCAGGTACAGGATCTGGCGCTGACGCATGGGCAGCTCGTCGACCTCGGCCCAGACGGCGACCCGGTCCGACGCGTCACGGTCCTGGGTTGCCGCATCCCTTCGGTCGAGGAGCTCTGCCAGCGTGGAGAGACGCCGGCGCAATCGGTGTTGATCCATGGCCAGGCGGTAGATCGAGCGGTATGCCCACGCTTTCGGGCTCTCGATGTGGGTGCCTCGGCCGAGCTCAGTCCAGAGGCGAATCAGGACGTCCTGCACGGCGTCGTCTGCCTGTTCGTGGGAAAGTCCCAAGCGCCGCACGAAACCGTAGAGAAACTGGCCGTGGCGGCTGTCGAGGTCAACGACCACGTTGACGTCGGCAGGGCTCTGCACCCGGTCTCGATGCGCCATCCAGCCCCCTGAGCTCACCAGCGAATGCACTGTGAGCCCGTCAGTCAATCTCCCCATACCTGTACGACGCTCGGCCCGCACCGAACGCTCAGGCCCATTCAGGACGTCAAATGCACCGTCCGACGATGGAAAGTATCGACATAGGCATTCTGGAGAACGAGCGGCTCAGCGGATGCCCGAGTCGTAGTCGACCTCGACCTCGGCGTAATCGTCTGCCACGACGGTGACCGGCACGGGGATCGCGAACGGGACGCCACCCTGGCCCGGCGCCGGCTGGATCACATAGCTCCCGGGCGGCAGCGCGATCTCGAACCGGCCGTCGTTGCCCGAAGTGACCTTGCCCACGGTGCTGCCGCTGTCGTCGGTGATGACCAGCTCGGTCAAGTAGGGCGTGACACAGGGAGAGGCGTCGGCGGGCTGCGCGCCACATGTGGGTCCCAGCAGGACCACGCCGCGGATACCGGACGTGAGCGCAAGCGACGGTGGCGCGGTGGGCTGCCCGCCTCCGGCCGGAGGTCCGCACGCGGCAACGACGAGCGCGACGAACATCGCCAGTAGGACCGCAACGGCGAGCGAGCGCGCGACGTCCCTCACAGCCCGGAGAGCTCGCGGATGGCACGGGCGACCGCCGAGAGGTCCTCTTCCCCGTGCCCCTGCGCGACCAGCCCGTTCTCGAGCTGGGCAGTGAGTCCGGTCACGGGCAGCGTTGCGCCGACCTCGCGCGCCATCCCCAGGGCAATGGAGAGGTCCTTGAGATGCAGCGCCAGCTTGAACCCGAGCGGGTACTCGTTCTCGATCATGCGTCCGCTGCGGTTCTGGAGCACCCAGGACTGGGCGGCGCCGCCGGAGAGCGCCTCTACCACCTTCTGGGGATCGAGCCCGGACTTGATGGCGAGCACCAGCCCTTCCGCGACGCCGAGATACGCGCCGCACAGGATCACCTGGTTGACCGCCTTGGTGGCCTGACCGGCTCCGATGGGACCCAGGTGCGTGATCGAGCGCCCCATCGCCGCCAGGATCGGTCCCGCCCGCTCCACGTCCGCCGAATCGCCGCCGACCATGATCGTGAGGGTGGCCTTCAGTGCGCCCTCCGACCCACCGGAGACCGGAGCGTCCACGATGGCGATGCCGCGCTCCCGGAGGCGCGCCGCGAAGTCGCGCGTGGCGGAGGGGCTGATGGTCGAACAGTCGATGACCAGCGTGCCCTGCGCCGCACCCTCCGCGACGCCATCCGGATCGAAGAGAATGGCTTCCACGTCCGGGGTGTCGGAGACACAGATGACCACGACGTCGCTTCCTGCGGCGAGCTCGCGGGCGGTCGCTGCCTCCGTCGCGCCGAGGGCCAGCACGTCTGCCGCTCGGCCGGGGGTGCGATTCCAGACCGTCAGGGGGAAGCCGGCGCGGGCCAGGTTTGCCGCCATCGCGGCACCCATGGTGCCCATCCCACAGAACCCGACGCGCACATCTGCCATCGGCGCATGGTACGGCGAGAGCCCCGCCGTTCGGGCGAGGCTCTCAGCAACGAGATCGAGTTGCTCGGCGGTGGGTACCGCCGGGGCGTTGTGCCAGCTAGTTCCGGGAGCTGCCGAAGATCCGCAGCATGAAGAGGAACAGGTTCACGAAGTCCAGGTAGAGGGCGAGTGCGCCGATGACCGAGGCCGACTCGCGGTCCTTGATGCCGGGCATGGCGCCCTTCTGGATGCGCTGCACGTCGAAGGCAGTCAGGCCCGTGAAGATCAGCACGCCGACGACGCCGATCAGCAGGCTGGCGATCCCGCTGCCCGGGAAGAGGAAGAATTGGACGAGCATCACGACCAGCAGCCCGATGAGACCCATGAACAGGATCCCGCCGAGCTTGGTCAGGTCACGCTTGGTGACGATGCCGTAGACCGCCGCGCCGCCAAAGACGGCCGACGCCCCGGCAAAGGCCGATACCACGCCCTGGACGCCGGTGGCCGTGTGCGAGTAGGCGTACACGATCACGCCGAGCACGAGGCCGTTGATCGCCGCGTAGACGAAGAGGAGCGCGAGCGCCGGGATGGCGCCGATGCGGTTGATCAGCCCGGTGATCGCGACGACGAGCACGAGCTCGATGATGATCAGGATGAGGAACGACCCGGCCACCTTCTGGATGACGGCGACATTGTTCATGACGAGATAGGCGGCGCCTGCGCTGACGAGCAGGGCCATGAACATCCAGATGAAGCTGAGGGTGAGGAAGCCTTCGCGCGGCACCGC
>JBBSGX010000193.1:0-4927 GCA_038253685.1 Candidatus Limnocylindrales bacterium
CTATGCTGCCGCCCGACCGGAACCCGATGTTCCTCGAGAAGCGCGTCTACCAGGGCTCGAGCGGACGCGTCTACCCGAACCCGGTTACCGATCGGATCAGCGACGAGCGGCTCGACGTGCCGTGGAACGCCGTCCATCTCGAAAACGAATTCGTCCGGCTGATGATCCTCCCCGATATCGGCGGTCGGATCCACGTCGGGCGTGACCTGACGAACGGCTACGACTTCTTCTACCTCCAACCGGTCATCAAGCCCGCCCTCGTCGGGCTGCTCGGGCCCTGGATCAGCGGCGGCGTCGAGTTCAACTGGCCGCAGCACCACCGGCCGTCCACGTTCATGCCGACCGACTGGACCATCGAGGAGCTGCCCGACGGCGGCCGCACCGTCTGGCTTTCCGAGCACGAACCGATGAACCGGATGAAGGGCATGCACGGCGTCACGCTCCGGCCCGGGTCGGCAATCGTCGAGGTCCGGGTGCGGCTCTTCAACCGGACCGCGCTGCGGCAGACGTTCCTCTGGTGGGCGAACGTGGCGGCGCGCGTTCACGATCGCTACGAGTCGTACTACCCACCCGACGTGACCCACGTCGTCGACCACGCAAAGCGCGCGGTCTCGACTTTTCCGGTCTCGCGCGGCGTCTACTACGGGGTGGACTACGGCGCCCGCGCGGAGGCCGACGCCGACCTGCGCTGGTACCGCAACATCCCCGTCCCGACCTCGTACATGGCGATCGGCACGCGTGACGACTTCTTCGGCGGCTACGACCACGCGGCCGAAGCCGGATTCGTTCACTGGGCGGACCATCGGATTTCGCCGGGCAAGAAGCAGTGGACCTGGGGCAACGCAGCGTTCGGCCACGCCTGGGACCGGGAGCTGACCGACGTGAGCGGGCCGTACGTCGAGCTGATGGCGGGCGTCTTCACCGACAACCAGCCCGATTTCAGCTTTCTCGCCCCGTACGAGACCCGGGCGTTCAGCCAGTTCTGGTACCCGATTCGGGCGATCGGGCCGGCCCACGCAGCGACGCTGGATGCTGCGGTCAGCCTGATCGTCGACGACCGGCTCGTGCGCATCGGTGTCACGGCGCCGCGCCGCTGGCCCGGCGCGCGCGTGCTGCTCACCGCTGGCTCGCACACGCTGCTGGAGCGGAGCGTCAACCTTGGGCCGGATGCGCCCTTTATCGTCACGGTCCCGCTGATGCCCGGGGCGCGCCCGGAGGAGCTCGAGCTGAGCGTGTGCGAGGCCGGCGGCCGGGAGCTCGTCCGGTACCGACCGCGCCGAAGCGAGCCCGGCGAACCTCCCGCTCCGGCGACGGAGCCGCGACTCCCCGGTGATATCGGATCGATCGAGGAGCTGTATCTCGTCGGGCTTCATCTCGAGCAATACAGGCACGCGACTCGGCGCCCAGAGGACTACTGGCGCGAGGCACTCAGGCGCGATCCCGGCGACGCACGCTCGAATACGGCTATCGGTGCCTGGCATCTGCGGCGAGGCGAACTCGATCGTGCAGAGCGGCATCTCCGAAGGGCCATCGCCCGACTGACAAGCCGCAACCCGAACCCGCGCGATTGCGAATCGCTGTATCTCCTCGGTTTGACTCTCAGGCATGCGGGTCGCGCTTCCGATGCCGACGAGGCCTTCGCCAAGGCTGAGTGGCAGGAGGCCTGGCAGGCGGCGGCCGGGTATGCGCGGGCCCAGCTCGCGGCTGCGCGCGGCGATCACGGGTCCGCGTTTGTTGTGCTCGATCGAGTGCTCGCCCGGGACGCGGGGCACGCGGCTGCGCGCGTGATGCGAGCCGCGCTCGAGCGGCGCGAGGGCCGACTCGACCTCGCCGCGCACGATCTCATGGTCGTGCTCGACGCAGACCCCCTCGACGCCTGGGCCCTCAACGAACGCCGGTTGCTGGTCATCGCCGGCGGGGATCGCGTGGATGTCGCCGGCGCCGTCGACCGGCCGCTACCAGGTGACGTCCAGACAGCCCTCGATGTCGTCCACGACTACGCCGCGGCCGGCCTGTTCGACGAGGCGATCGAGCTGCTCGCCCAGCATGTCCGGCCGGGCGACGAGGCCACCCACCCGCTCGCGCGCTACACCCTCGCCTGGCTGCTCGAGCGTCGTGCCGGGCCGCGCGATTCAGCGACCGCGGCAGACGAGTGGCAGCATGCGGCCTCGACGCGGCCTGACTACTGCTTCCCGGCACGGCCCGAGGAGATCGTGATCCTCGAGCGCGCCCAGGTCGCGAACCCCCTTGATGCGCGGGCACCGTACTACCTCGGCAACCTGCTCTACGACCGCCGGCGCTACGGCGAGGCGATCCGCGCCTGGCGGCGGTCGGTGCGGCTCGACCCACATTTCGCAACGGTCCACCGCAACCTCGGCATCGCCGAGTACAACGTGCTCCGCCGTCCGGAACATGCCCTCCGCGCCTACGAGCGCGCCTTCGCGGCCGAACCCGGCGATGGCCGGGTCCTCTACGAGCTCGCCCAGTTGCGCGGGCGCCTCAACCAGTCACCGACCGCACGCCTCGCGGAGCTCGACCGCCATCGGTCGGTCGTGGTGACGCGGGACGACCTCGTGGGCGTGTGGCTGACGCTGCTCAACCTGCTGGGCCATCACGAGGCCGCGCTCGAGGTCCTCCGGACCCGGCGTTTTCATCCGTGGGAGGGGGGTGAGGGTCTCGTTTCCGGCCAGTGGGTCGCAGCCAACCTCGGTCTCGCGCGCGCCGCGCTCGCAGCGTCGCGCCCGAAGGAGGCCGCGGATCGCATCTCGGCTGCGCGGGACTATCCGGCCAATCTCGGCGAGGGCAAGCACATGTGGACAGCCGAGAACGAGCTCGACCTCTTGATGGGCCGCGCCTGCCGCGCGTCGGATGAGGCGGGGGCGGCCGGCGAGTGGTTGCGACGCGCGGCGTCGGTGCAGGGCGACCCGCGCGCGGTGCCGGGCGAGGCGACGTACTGGCAGGCAGTCGCGCTGCGGGAGCTTGGCGACGAGCCTGCGGCGACGAGGCTCTTTGCCGAGCTGCTCAGGTCGGCACACCGGGCCCTGCGCGCGGTAGTGGGGATCGACTATTTCGCCACCTCGCTGCCCACGTTCCTGATCTTCGACGACGATCCGACCCTTCGCCATCGAGTGGAGGCGCGCTTTCTCGAAGGTCTCGCGCTGGCCGGCCTCGGCCGATCCCGCGCCGCAAGGAAGGCGTTCGCGTCGGTGCTCGCCTCGAACGCTGATCACGCCGGCGCCCGGCGCGCCCGCTACGAAGTCAGCCAGCAGGTGCCCTGAACGCGTGGGCACGCTGCACTGAATCCCGAACGACACCAGTGCCGTGCACGGCCTGATCAGCGGAGGGCATCCTGCCCTCCGACCGCCATGATCCGCTCCGCCTCGGCGCGCGTGGGAAGGCCGTGGAGGTCGCCGGTCGAGGCCGCGACGGAGGCTCCCAGGCATTGCCCAGGGCGAGCGCACCTTCCGACGGCAGCCCCTCGAGCGTCCCGCAGATGTAGCCGGCCACGAATCCGTCTCCCGCGCCGACCGGATCCAGCGGCTGGATCACGGCATAGCCGGCGTGGCGCGTCGAGCTGACCGCACCGTCACGATGACGGCGACACTCCAGGCTGCCGCCACTCCCCAGTTTCATCACGACGATCGACGGTCCCATCACCAGCACGGCGCCTCCGAGGTCCGTCAAGAACCTCGGATCCGGTTTGGTTTCCGGCACGCGGAGCCCGGCGACCAGCGCCAGCTCGTCGGGGCTGCCGAAGACGACGTCGCTGCGAGCCGCCAATGGTGCGAGGGCGTGGCCCGCCTCCTCCTCCGACCACAACTTGCGTCGCAGATTGACGTCGAAGCTGACCGTCAGGTCGGCGCTTTCCGCCAATCTCAAAGCCGCTTCGACAGATGCTGCCGCAGACCGGGAGAGCGCCGGCGTGATCCCGGTCAGATGAAGCCAGCGCGTGGCCCCGAACAGGCCACGGTCAGCGGCCACCTGCACGTCACCTGCCGAGATGCGAGAGCCCGCCGAGTCGCGCCGGTAGTAGAGCACCTCCGCGGCGCCCAGGAAGCGGCGCTCGCGGATCAGGATTCCGGTCGGGCCGGCGGGGTCGACGCTCAGGCAGGAGCAGTCGACGCCCTCGCCCAGAAGCCTGCGCTGGATGGCAGTCCCGAAGGCATCCTGGCCAACGCGGCCGATGAACGCGGCCCGGTGCCCCAATCGAGCAAGGCCTACGGCGACGTTCGCCTCAGCGCCGGCTACGTGACGGAGGAACGACCCGTTCTCAGCGAGCGGCCCCGGCTCAGCCGCGACCAGCGCGACCAGCGCCTCTCCGAGGGTGACCACCTCGGCTGCACCTTCCGACCAGGCCGCAGCCTCCGCCGAACCATATGCGTGGTGCGCCGGCCCGGACTCCTCAGGCATCGCCGGGCAACGCATCCTGGGCCGTCACGCGACGCTCCCAGGGACACGTCAGGCGGACTCTCCTTTTTTATGTGTGCATTTGGTGCATCAGCCCTTTCTGCCGGGTCCCATTCGGCCCGGCTGAGGAATCGCCACCCAAGATGGCCACGAGGCCGTCCCGAGGATAGCGGCGTGGCCCTCTGGGCTGGTGCGCTTCCTTTTTCGCAGGTGGTCCAAAAAGGCCACTGACCATACACCGACCTGCGCGGCATCTTCGTGAAGAACCCCCGCCGACCGCCCACCCTCGCCGAGCAGCTCACCGGGCAGCGCAGCCTGACGCAGGTGGGGCGTGCGCTCGATGATCTCGAGGTGCGCTGGATCGGCGCCCACAGCCCCCGCCCATGACCTGACGGAGAACTCCAAAACGACCGAACGAAGAAGTAGGTCTTCGTCCCAGCCGGCATCTACGCGGACCGGTGAACGACGAACCCGCTTGATGTCCGGCACCCGGCCACGTGCGGCGTGAAGGCCTGGACGA
>JBBSGX010000194.1:0-4915 GCA_038253685.1 Candidatus Limnocylindrales bacterium
CCGAGCCGGGGCCGCCATGGAAGACCACGGCCGGTTTACCCTCCGGATTACCGCATTCCTCCCAGTAGACGAGGTTGCCGTCTCCGACGGCCAGCATGCCGTGCTCGTTCGAGTCGATTTCGGGATACAGGCCACCGGCTGGCCGCCCGTTGTCGTTGGTCTGGCTCGCCGGGCGACGTTAGCGCAGGATCTCGACCACGTCTCCGTCCACGACCGCGTGGTCCCGGCCGACGCGCTGCCCGTCGAAGCGGGCCGAGGCGCCCCAGACGCGCGCGCCGGTGAATGTTGCGCCGAGGTCGTGGTGCACGCCGTCCGCCACGTCCGCGACCGTTGCGCCAGGGTGGAGCGCGGCCGGCTCGGCATCGACGGCCCCGTTGTTCCGCAGGTAGACGCGGATCAGGCCGGTCAGCGCCCACACGGCCGCTCTGAACGCCTCCAGCGTGCCTTCGTCGATGATCGAGACCGGGACCACCTCCAGATCCGGGAAGGCTGCTGCCAGTCGCGCCAGGTCCCCCCTCCCCGCTTCGTCGGCGCGGGTCGCCGCAAGGAAGGCCGGTTTCTCGATGCCGGCAGCCGCGATTTCGTCCCGAACGACCTCGAGCTCGGCCGGGTCGGAGCCTGCGCGGAGGCAGTAGACGATCGCATCGGCAGAACGCAGGACGCCGAGGAGGGCGCGCCCACCGCCGATATCGTCGGAAGCGCCTTCGATCAGCCCCGGGATCTCGACCAGCTGGACCAGAACGCCCCCGAGCCGCGTGAGCGCGGGAACCGGGCGCAGGGTCGTGAACGGGTAGTCACCCGTCTTGATCTGGATTTCCGACACGGCCTGCAGGAGCGACGACTTGCCGACGTTGGGCGGCCCCACCAGCGCGATCTGGGCAGCGCCTTCGCGGCGGATCGCGATCGAGTCGCGGTGCACGGCGCCAGCCCGCACCCGGGTGTCGTCGATCTCCGACATGAGCCATTTGCGCAGGTCCGCGTAGGGGCCGTTCCTGTAGTCGGGCAATTCCCCGAGCAGTGCGCGAACCTCGCGGATCCGCTCCCGACCTTCCTTGCCTACCAGCCGTCGCTTCGCCACCTGGGCGAACGTTCGATGCGGCATCGGCATCGCCAACTCCCTTCGATCACGGTGGAACATCGCGGCCGCGCGCACCTCGAGTGGCTGCGGGAGCGGCACGCGTCTGTCCCTCCCCTTCCTCCGACGCTTGTTCCGGAAGGGGCAGATCAGCCGTTTCTGTTGGAGATCCTGGCGAGCCAATCGTCCTCGGGACGCCGGCCGATGCGAGAGGTCATGGCCCGCACAGGCTAACACCGGGTCACTCTCCGGCGGGAACGCGGGCATGGCGAGATACTGGCCAGTGGCATGGAGCTCGAGACCCAACCCGCTCGCCCTGCGAACCCTGCGGCGTTTCACTTCGGGCCGGCGCACGTGGTCGTCCACGGCAACAGCGCGTTCCTCGACGCGTTCGGCGCAGGTTGCGTGGGCCAGCCGGCGCGCGAGGCACTCGTCAGCCTGCCGTCAGAGGCGTTCCTGCTGATGGATGCCGTCTATCGCGAAGGCAAGTCGCTGGCGACCCGGATCAGAACGTCAGACGGGCCCAAACGCCTGGTGATCGTGGCCCGTCGCGACCCGGAAACGGGCGAGGCGTACGGTGTCGCATCGCACATTCGATCGGTGACGCCCGAAGCAGCGGGGTAGCGCCGCTACCCCCGGTTGGCGATCTCCTGGATCGACCATTGGTTGCCGTCGGGATCTGCAAAGAATACGAACCTCCCCCACGGGTGTTCCTGCACTTCGCTCGCCTCTACGCCGCGTTCAAGCAGCTCCGCCCGGGCTGCCGCCGCCATGGCGACCATCAAACGTGCGCTGAGCGGATCCGCCCCTACTGCAGCGCCTGGCGAAGCGCCTCCTCGGTCTCCGAATCGAGCGTCGTCTGGATGACGTCCCCCTTGAATTGGCGCAGGGCGGCCATGACGGCGTCGGCGTCGTTCTGCTTGACGACCAGGAAGAGAGCCGAGCGCCCCGGCCGAAGCGTCTTCTTGACCTCATCGACGAAGTCGGGATCGACGCCGGTCTTGAGCAGCGAGCCGACCAGGGCACCGGCGGCAGCGCCGATGAGAACGCCCGCGGGCGGAAACACGATCGTGACCAGGCCGCCGATCACCGCGCCGATGACGGCCGCGGTCTCGGTCGTGGCACTGACCTCGTTCTTGACGTGCGCCGTTCCGTCGGGATCGCGCTGGACGATGGCAGTGTCCTCGAAGCGGATCCGGCCGTCGCGTTCGAGCGAGCGGAGGGTGTTCATCGCGTTCTTGGCATCATCGAAATGGTCGAAGGCGACCACGATCAACTGATTCACCGGCTACCTCCTGATCCTGCGGTTGCGATGGACTCTACGCGCCGCGCCTTCGCGATGCGCTGCGTATCCGGCGTCTTGAAGGGCGGCCGTCGTCGCTGCAGAATGGCACCGCGGCCTGCCGGCTCTGAACGTCATCTTCCGATCTCGGAAGCGATCAATCAGCAGCCGCAGCTACCGCCCGTCCTGCCCGTGCTACGTTCCGCTCGAATGGCCGACGTGCTCGTGCGACGCATCCTGGATGACGAGGCCGGGCTCCTGCGCGAGCTGCGAATGCGGAGCCTCACCGACGCCCCCGAGGCGTTCGGTCAGACCGCGGACGACGCGGCCAACCGGGTCGACGAGGAGTGGCGCCAGCAGACCCGTGCCGCGGCGAGCGGCGAACGCAGGGCGTGGTTCGTCGCGGAGACCGGCTCGCCGGCTCGCGCAATCGGGCTGGTCAACGGCCGTCGCCGCCCACCCGATGAGGTGATGCTCTTCTCGATGTGGGTGGAGCCGGAGAGCCGCCGGCTCGGCGTCGGCCGCGAGCTGATCGATGCGCTCGACGAATGGGCACGCGACTGGGGCGCCCGGCGAACCGTCCTGTGGGTGTTCGCAGGCAACGAGCCGGCAATCCGCTTCTACGAACGCCTCGGCTTCACCATCGAGGATGACACTCCCGACGCCGAGATCGGGCGCAGCTACGGCGCGCTGGCGATGTCCCGCCCGACCGGCTCGGCAGCCTGACCCGATCCCGGCGTCTGGTCGACCGACACCCAGCGAGGGTCGACCAGGAGGTGGATCACCGCGGGAGCCCTGGCGGCCAGGGCGGTCACCAGCGCGGGCTCGAACTCGGCATCCGTCTCGACGGTGTAGCCGGTGGCCCCGAACGCGCGCGCGGCTCCAGCGAAGTCGATCGCACCGAGGTCTGTGCCCGCCACCGTGTGGCCGTCGCGTTCCTGATGCATGTGGATCGTGCCGTACTGGCGGTTGTCGAAGACGATCGCGATCGGCCGGGCATGCTCGCGCACGGCGGTCTCCAGCTCGCTCATGGTCATGGCGAAGCCACCGTCGCCACACAGCGCCACTGCCGGCCGGTCCGGGCGCAGCAACGAGGCGGCGATCGCGGCCGGGAGCCCGTAGCCCATCGCGCCTGACGTGGGACCCACGAAGGTGCCCGGGCGAAGGAAACGGTATCCGCGCGCTGCCCAGCCGCCGAAGTTGCCGGCATCGGTCGAAATCAGCGAGTCGGAAGGCAGGATGCGCTGAAGCGTGGTGATCACGCGGCCGGGGTGCACGCCGGGTCCGTCCCAGGGCTCTTCGTCAACGCGGCTGGCGGCCAGCCAGGCCTCGCGATCCTCGGCGATGCCACGTTCACGCCGGCCGCGCATCTCTGCGTCGAGGGCGGCGCCCCGCAGCTCGCTCCACGCCGCGTCCAGGAAGCGTGCCGCGTCAGCTGCAAGTGCCAGGGAGGGAGCACTCAACCCGTGGCCGGATGCACGTGGCTCGAGATCGACGTGCGCCCAGCGCGTGGCGGACGCGGGAACCGAGTATCCGAAGCTCGCGACCTCGCTCAGGCGGCAGCCCAACACGAGGATCACGTCGGCGTCGAGCAGCCGCTGACGAACGGTGGGCGCGGCCCAGTACCCGGTCATGCCGAGGTAATTCGGGTGAGCGTTGGGAAAGACGTCCGGACGGCGCCACGCTGCGATCACGGGAACGGCAATGGCCTCCGAGAGCGTGGTAAGGCGCTTGCTGGCACGCGCTCGCAACACGCCGCCGCCGGCCAGAATCACGCCCCGCTCGGAGGCTGCGAGCAGGTGCAGGATCTGGCGAACGGCCGATCGGTCAGCCGACCCGGCGGCCTGGGGCGCAGTTGCCTCCACTGTGCCGTCCACGAGCTCGTCGAGGATGTCCTCCGGCAGCGCCAGCAGGATCGGCCCCGGCCGGCCGCGCGACTGCCTGCGGAGCCCCTCTCGCACGAGGCGCACGGCATCCGCGGGGTCCCGTGCCTCTCCCGCCCACAGCGCGAGCGAGCCGATCGACGTTGCCAGATCGGTCTCCTGGAAGGCTTCGCGACCACGGACGTCGCGCTTGACCTGCCCGATCAGCGCCACCAGCGGAACCGAGTCCTGGCGAGCGGTGTGGATGCCGATTGCCGCGTTGGCGGCACCGACGGCGCGCGTGGCGAGCACCAGCTGCGGGCGACCCGTCAGCTGAGCTGCGGCTTCGGCCATGAAGGAGGCGCCGCCCTCGTGACGGGCAGGCACAACGCGCACACCGGCCTCGACCAGGCCGTCGATCAGGCCGAGAAAGCTCTCGCCCGGCACGGTGAACGCGAAACGCGCGCCTGCGGCAGCCAGCGCATCAGCAATCGCCCGTCCGACCGTTCTTGCCGGTGCGGGCTCAGGTTCGGCGGCGGGCGGCCCTGCGGCGGCAGAGAGTGACTCGGCGGCGGGCGGCCCTGCGGCGGCAGAGAGTGACTCGGCGGCGGGCGGCCCTGCGGCGGCAGAGAGTGACTCGGCGGCGGGCGGCCCTGCGGCGGCAGAGAGTGACTCGGCGGCGGGCGGCCCTGCGGC
>JBBSGX010000195.1:0-4853 GCA_038253685.1 Candidatus Limnocylindrales bacterium
ACATGCGCGACCAGAAGCTCCACACTCTCGGCCTCGAGAGCGACACCTTCCCGACCGCGACGTTCAAGCTGACGTCGCCCGTCGCGGTGCCTGCCACGGGTATCTCCGGGGCCACGTTCCATGTGACGCTGGCCGGGGACTGCACGCTGCACGGCGTGACGAAGTCCGTGTCCATCCCTGCCCAGGCCCGCGTGGCGGGCAGCCAGATCGAGATCGTCGGCTCGCTGACCTTCCCGATGGCGCACTACAACATCACCCCGCCGAGCATCGGCGGCTTCGTGACGGTCACGGACCAGGCGACGCTCGAGTTCGACGTGTTCCTGGATCACGCCTAGCCGAAGCCCTACTGGAGGAGCGAAGCGGCGTCCGCCGCGATCACGACGTCCTCGCGGGCCTCAATGCGCAGGATGGCCGGGTGGCCGCCGGGCTCCGTCAGCACGGCGTCGGCGTGCACGTCGCTTTCCGGCAGCGCGGGCACGCCCAGCACTTCCAGGCGCGCAGCGATTTGTGAGCGGATCGGGGCAGCGTTGGCGCCGATGCCCCCGGTGAAGACGAGCGCGTCCAGGGACGGCAGCGCAGTCGCGACTGCAGCAATGCCCGCCGCCCCGCGCCGCACGAAGATCTCCAGCGCCAGGCTCGCATCCGGATCGCCCGACGCTTCGAGCTCCAGCAACGTGCGCATGTCCGCTGTCTGGCCCGACACTCCGAGCAGCCCGGAACGATGGTCGAGCACGTCCTCCAGCTCGTCGACAGACAGGCGTCCCGGCCTCAGCGCCGCCAGCATCGCGCCAGGATCGATCGAGCCCGAGCGTGTACCCATCATCAGACCCTCGAGCGGCGTCATGCCCATCGACGTGTCCACGGATCGCCCGCCGTCCACGGCCGTGACCGAGCACCCGGCGCCGAGGTGCGCGACGATCATTCGCAGCGCCTCCGGTCGCCGATTCAACAGCTCGGCCGCTCGGCGCACCGACCAGGCCACCGAAAGGCCGTGGAAGCCGTAGCGGCGGACGCCCCAGTTGCGGAACCATGCCGCGGGGACGGGATAGCGATAGCCGGCCGGTGGCAGCGTCGCGTGGAACGCGGTGTCGAACGCGGCCACGTGCGGGATGGCCGGGAGCAACTCCCGGGCGGCGGCGATGGTCTCCAACGCGACTTCGTTGTGGAGCGGCGCCAGGCTCCGCGCTTCGCGGATCCCCGCAAGTACTTCGTCGTCGATCACGGCTGCGGCGGTGAGCCGCGATCCGCCGTGCACGACGCGGTGGCCCACGGCGTCGAACGACTCGAGGGGTGCGCCGGCTTCGGCGAGCGTGCGCATCACCGCCCGGAGTCCGGCGGCGCGATCCTCGGCTCGGCTTGCGTCGGACCCCCAGCTCGCCTCCGCCCGGGCGACGGTGACGTCCGGCCCGTCGATGGCGCTCGCCTTGAGCGAGCTGGAGCCGGCGTTCAGGATCAGGACGCGCATTGCGCCGCCCTCAGGACGGCCAGCTCCAGGCGCTGATCTCCGGCGGATCCTCTCCGTGCTCACGGGCGTAGGTCGTGGCGAGGACGCGCTTGTCCTCCATCAGTTGCCGCAGCCCGGCCGCATGCGACCCGAGGCCCGGCACCCGGTCCACCACGTCCATTACCAGGTAGAAGCGGTCCAGGTCGTTGCGCAGCACCATGTCGAACGGCGTTGTGACCGTGCCCTCCTCCTTGTAGCCGCGGACGTGGAGGTTGTCGTGGTTGGTGCGCCGGTACGCCAGGCGGTGGATGAGCCACGGGTAGCCGTGGTAGGCGAAGACGATCGGCCGGTCGGTCGTGAAGATGGCGTCGAACTCCGGGTCCGAGAGCCCGTGCGGATGCTCCGAGCTGGGCTCCAGGCGCATCAGGTCGACGACATTCACAACACGCACCCGCAGGTCGGGCAGGTGCTGGCGCAGGATGTCCACGGCGGCCAGCGTCTCGAGCGTGGGGATGTCGCCCGCGCAGGCCATGACCACGTCGGGCTCGCCCTTGTCGTTGCTCGCCCACTCCCAGATGCCGAGCCCGCGGGTGCAATGCAGGACGGCGTCCTCCATCGACAGGTAGGTGAGCGCGGGCTGCTTGCCGGCCACGATCACGTTGACGTAGTTGCGGCTCCGTAGGGCGTGGTCTGCGACCGACAGCAGGCAGTTGGCGTCAGGCGGCAGGTAGACGCGGATGACCTCGGCCTTCTTGTTGACGACGTGATCGATGAAGCCCGGGTCCTGGTGGCTGAAGCCGTTGTGGTCCTGTCGCCAGACGTGGCTCGTGAGCAGGTAGTTGAGCGAGGCGATCGGTCGGCGCCAGGGGATCTCGAGGGTCATCTTCAGCCACTTGGCGTGCTGGTTGAACATCGAGTCGATGATGTGGATGAAGGCCTCGTAGCAGTTGAAGAGGCCGTGGCGGCCGGTCAGCAGGTAACCCTCCAGCCAGCCCTGGCAGAGATGCTCGGAGAGCACCTCCATGACCCGCCCGTCGGGGGCCAGGTGGTCGTCGGTGGGCAGGGTCTCGGCCATCCACGCGCGGTTCGTGGCCTCGAAGACCGGTGAGACTCGGTTCGATGCCGTCTCGTCCGGCCCGACGATCCGGAACGTCCGCGGGTTGTGCTTGATGACGTCCCGCAGCCACGTCCCGAGCACCTTCGTCGCCTCGCTGATCGTGACGCCGGGCGAGGCGATGTCCACCCCGTAGGCCCGGAAGTCCGGCAGCTCCAGGTCGTGCAGCAGCAGGCCGCCATTGGCGTGGGGATTCGCGCTCATGCGCCGCTCCCCGGCGGGTGGCAGCGCGGCAAGGTCGGGTCGCAGCCGTCCACCCTCGTCAAAGAGCTCCTGCGGCCGGTAGCCGCGCATCCACTCCTCGAGCAGCGCGAGGTGGGCCGGCTTCTCCCGCACATCGCTCATCGGCACCTGGTGCGAGCGGAAGCTGCCCTCGGACGGCAGGCCGTCGACTTCCTTCGGGCCCGTCCAACCCTTGGGGGTCCGCAGCACGATCATCGGCCAGCGCGGACGGGGCGGGCGCTCGTTCGCGAGCGGGTTGCCGTCCGCGCCTCGCGCCGACCGGTGGATCTCCGCGACGTGATCGAGGACCTCGTCGAGGACGGCCGCCATGCGCTGATGCATGATCGCCGGATCGTCGCCCTCCACCACGAAGGGCAGGTACCCGTAGCCCTCGAGCAGGGACGCGAGCTCTTCATGCGGGATGCGCGCGAGGATGGTCGGGTTGGCGATCTTGTAGCCGTTGAGGTGCAGGATCGGGATGACCGCCCCGTCGGTGACCGGGTTCAGGAACTTGTTGGAGTGCCAGCTGGCGGCCAGCGGGCCCGTCTCAGCCTCGCCGTCGCCGACCACGCAGAACACCTTGAGGTCCGGGTTGTCGAAGGCGGCGCCGAAGGCGTGGGTCAGCGCGTAGCCAAGCTCTCCGCCCTCGTGGATCGACCCCGGCGTCTCCGGCGTGACGTGGCTGCCGATGCCGCCCGGGAACGAGAACTGCCGGAAGAGCCGGCGGACGCCCTCCTCATCCCGGGTGATGTTGGGGTAGACCTCGGACCAGGTGCCCTCGAGCCACGCGTTCGCGACCGTGGCCGGCCCGCCGTGGCCGGGTCCCATGATGTAGATCGCGTCGAGATCGCGGGCCTTGATGACCCGGTTGGCGTGGGCGTAGATGAAGTTGAGCCCGGGCGTGGTTCCCCAGTGCCCGAGCAGGCGGGGCTTGATGTGCTCGGGCCGCAGCGGCTCGCGCAGCAGCGGGTTTTCCAGCAGGTAGATCTGGCCGACAGACAGGTAGTTCGCGGCGCGCCAGTACGCGTCGATGCGGTCGCGTTCCTCGTCGCTCAAGGGACCGTGGGTCAAAGGAGCGGCGCTGGGTTCGTGGACGGTCATGGGTCCCTCCACAGGAGTGGCCGTGCAGTGTTTCCGTCGTGTGGGCGCTCCATGGCAGGGTACCTCTCACGCGCGTCGACCGGGCGTCGCCGATTGCCTTCAGGACGAGACGTGTGCATGGGAGGGGCGGTATTCGGTCGATGCCGGATCCGAGCGTCAGGTCGTGCACGCGAGGAACGGTCCGACGGGCGGATGCCTCCCTGACCGACCGACGTTGCTTCGCGCACACGGTTTGGCGGTCGAGGCTGCTCTCGGCCGTCAGAACGTTCCTTGGGCACACACACCCTGTCCGCGGCTGACGCGTTGTCACGCTTCAGACAGGTTTGGGTCCGTAACGTCGCCCCCAACAGACAATCACCGTGACAGGGAGACAGGTCCATGAACCCGCCCAACATCCAATCGAACCCGATCGGCATTCGGGATACGGACGATCCCGGCGAGGAGCTCGACCTCTTCGACCGTGGACTCGCTTTCGACGTTGCCACACTCATGAGCCGCCGTCAGCTGATCAGGCTCATCGGGTACACGGGTATGGACGCAGGTGCGCTCACCATCGCAGCTTGTGTCCCGGGCGCGCAGTCGAGCGCCAGCCCGGCATCGAGCGCGACAGCCGGCGCCATCGCGGCCACAGCGAGCGCGGCGGCGACCGCCAGCTCGGCAGCGAGCAGCAGACCATCAAGTTGAAGGTGCAGGACATCGCCAATGGCGGCGCGCCGCTCGCAGGCGCTGCGGTCTACCTCTGGCACTGCAACCGATGCCTGCCACGGCCTCCGCGGCACTGACGATTCTCATGGGCTGGTTTCCCACGCGCGATCAGTTCGTCGGGTCGCCGTCGCCCGCCTGCAGCAGCCCAAGTGCGCCGCGGCTGACGAAGTTGAATGCATGGGTGAGATGGGATAGAGGCCGTCCTCGGCCGGCGTGAGTTGCACGATGGCTCCCTGGGCCGGGGACAGGTCGACGGCCTGGGAACCC
>JBBSGX010000196.1:0-4845 GCA_038253685.1 Candidatus Limnocylindrales bacterium
ATATCCGTGACTTCGGCGGTGACCTTCGGGTTGCGCAGGTTCAGATCCGGGAGATCCTCCCCGAAGTTGGCGTAGTAGTAGCGGCTGCCGTTGCGGAACCAGTTGGAGCCCTGCGGGCTGTCCGCCCAGACATACCAGTCGTCGTGGGTCGAGCCGGCCTTCTGTGCATCGATGAACCAGGGATCCTGCGAGGAGGTGTGGTTGAAGGGCATGTCCAGGATCACCGCGATGCCCCGATTGTGGGCCGCAGCGACCAGCGCGCGGAGGTCGTCGAGGGAGCCGTAGTCGGGGTTCACGGTACGGTAGTCCGTGACGTCATAGCCGTGATACGAGGGAGAGGGCATGACCGGCATCAGCCACAACCCGGTCACGCCGAGATCCGATCCGGTGGCCGGGTTCCCGTCGTTGAGGTAGTCGAGCCTCGCGGTAAGGCCCTTCAGGTCCCCGATGCCATCACCGTTGCTGTCGGAGAAGCTGCGCACGAAAGCCTCGTAGAAGACGCGGTCCTGCCACCAGCCGGGGTTCGAGGTGGGCCTCGGGGTGCCGCCCACGCCCGGTGACGCGGCCACCGTCCAGGAGCAGGCGGCGGCCGCGGCTGTCGGCGAGCCTGCGCTTGCCGCTGTCTTCGGGGCCGAAGTCGGAGTGCTGGACCCAGAGCTCTGCATGGACGCACCGGGGGTGGGCGTGGGCGCGAATGTGGAGCCGCAGGAGACGGCAACCAGGATTGCAGCAATGGCTGCCGCAACGATCCGCAGCCCAGTCATGGGCACGAGCGGACCGCGCCCCGGCAACGGCTCAGCCCTTGACGCCACCGACCGTCAGGCCGGCCACGAACCAGCGCTGGAGGACGAAGTAGACGACCACCACCGGCAGCGCGACGAGGATGGAGAATGCCGCGAACTGGGACCACGGCGTACTGCCCGCGTACTGACCAACCATCCCGTTGAGTGCCATCGCCAGCGTCCACTGCTTCACGTCCGTGAGGAACACGAACGAGAAGTAGAACTCGGTCCAGCCGGCGAGGAAGCCGAAGAACGCGGTCACGGCGAGCACCGGCTTGGAGAGCGGCAGGATGATGTGCCAGAAGATCCGGAACTTGTTCGCGCCGTCCACCGTGGCGGCCTCCTCGAGCTCGCGCGGGATTGTGTCCAGGTAGCCCTTCAGGTTCCAGATCGCGAAGGGAAGCGTGCCCGACGTCACGGCGAGCGACACGCCGAGCAGCGAGGCCCGCAGGTTGAACTGCCCGATCTGGATCTTGTTGAGCGACACGAACAGCGGCGCGAGCGTGGCCACCGCCGGCAACATCAGCACCGCCAGCACAGCGATCATCAGGAACCCGCGGCCCCGGAACTGGAGGCGTGAGAAGGCGTATGCGGCAAGCACGCCCAGTGTCACGCTGCAGACCGAGATGAACGCGGCGATGAACAGGCTGTTCGCAGCCAGCTGCCAGAAGGAGACGGGGTTCAGGGTCGGCTGGTTGATGACCTTCGTGAAGGCGTCGAACGTCCAGCCCCGTGGGATCAGGTTCAGTCCGTCGGGCCGCGCGATGTTCCGCGGGTCCAGGGACATGCTGATGATCCACAGCAACGGAAAGACCACGGTCGCCGCGACCAGCAGGCACAGCAGCTGGAGGAGCGCCTGCCGGCCGACGCTAAGCTTGCGGCGCTCGTGCGTCTGCCGCGCGACGAGCGGCTGCGCGACGATGCCCGGGGCGCTGGCGATCTCAGCAGTCATCGAGTGCCCTCCTGGGCTCCGGCCTACGCATCGAACTGTGCGGTGGCCTTGCCGAGCTTGTTGGTCACGATCGTGAGCGTCAGCAGAATGAAGAACTCGAAGACGCAGAACGCCGCTGCCACCCCGTACAGGTGCTGTTCATACACGAGCCGGTAGGCCGTGGTCACGAGCAGCTCCGTCTGGCCGAAGGGCCCGCCGCCGGACATGAAGTACGAGAGGTAGAAGAGGTTGAAGGTGACGACGAAGCCGTAGATCGCGTAGGGCAGCATCGCCGGCCGAAGGAACGTCAGTGTCACCGTCTTGAACTTGGCCCATGCACCCGCGCCGTCCATCTCGGCCGCCTCGTAGAGCTCCTTGGGGACGCTCTGCAACGCGCCGGTGGCCACCACCGAATTGAGCGGCCAGCCCAGCCACACATTTGCTGCAAGCAGCGCGAAGTAGGCCAGGGGCAGGATCAGGGGACCGGCCGCAAAGATGGGATTGGGCTGGTTGAGCCAATCGGTCGTGACCGGAGGCAGCTTGAAGAGGACGCCGACCGTGCTGTTCAAAAGCTGATTCACGGCCCCGTAGCGCGGGTCGAACATGTTGCGCCATACGGTCGCCACGATGATCGGCGGGATGACCACTGGGATGATGAAGATCGCCCGGTAGAAGCGCTTCAGCCGCAGCCCCTCGATGTTCAGGAGCAGGGCGATCGCCACGCCGAGGATCAGGTGGATGACGACATTCGAGAACGCCCAGAAGAGGTTGAACACCAGGATCCTGACGAAGTCGAAGTTGGGGATGACGATGTTGTTGTCGAGGATGCGCTGGTAGTTGCCGAAGCCGACCACGCCCGGAGGAGGTGCTCCGGCCTTGAGGTTCGTCAACCCGTAGTTCGTGAAGGACATCCAGACTTCGAACACGAGTGGATAGAACGTGATGCTCGCCATCACCAGGAACGCAGGGAGCAGAAAGAAGTACGCGGTTCGGGCGTTGCGCGTCCGCCGCCAGAGGGAGCGACGCGGGACCTGCGGCACCGACGCTGCAAGGACGCTCATCCGGCCTTCTCCACCTTCACCGTGCCTACGGGGAATGAGAGGAAAGTATGCAGGGGCACCGATTGCCGGTGCCCCTGCGTTTCACACGACTGGCAGCCTTATTGGGTGGCGTTCGCCTTGTCCATCGCCGTGCACGCATCCGCGACGGCGGTGGTGGGGTCGGTGCCCTTGTCGATCACCGCGGTGAGCGCATTACCGAAGTTGCCCCAGTAGTTGTTGAGCTCCTTGGCCGTCGGCCGCGGGAAGCCCGTCTTGATGGCGTCGGCGAAGCCCTTGGTGATCGGGTCGCTAACCGTGATCGCCGTGCTTGCCGGGATATGTCCGGCTTTGTCAACGAAGATCTGCTCGTTGGAAGGCGTGATCAGCGCCTGCGCGAACTGGATGGCCAGGTCGGCATTGGGCGAGCTGTCGTTGATGTAGAAGCCGTCCGGTGCGGCCATCGGCTGGAATGCCTTGCCGTCGGGGCCCTTGGGTCCAGGTGCCACGGCGAGCTTGTCGCCGAGCGCGGCCTTGAGGTCGCCCGTCTGCCACGGCCCGTCGATGAAGCCACCGATCTTGCCGGCCAGGAAGTCGGCCTTGGCGTCGCTGTCGTTCTGGTAGAAGTGCATGCCGGCCGCCTTGGCGTCCGCAAGCCACTTCAGGGAGTCGGCAACACCGCCGACGGTGGCGGCGCACTTGCCGTCGTCAGCCAGGATCTTGCCGCCGAAGGCGCCGAAGATGCCCCACAGGTAGTAGGCACCGCCGCCATTGGCTCCATAGACCCAGCCGAGCTTCCTGGCGTTGGTCATCCACTCGGCCGTCGTTGTGGGCGGCTTGGCGAACGTGTCCTTGTTGTAGAACAGGGCGACGGCCTTCATGGACTCCGGGATCGCGAAGAGCTTGCCGTCAACCGTGTCGGCCGTGATGGCTGTGTCGCTGATCTTGTAGGGATCGCCCGTGAGCGTGCCCTGGATCGAAGTCAGGTCCTTGAGGAGGGCAGCCCGCGCCTCGGTCGGCAGGTTGTCGTTCGGGGCGATGTAGAGATCCGGCCCTGCGCCGGCAGCAGCCTGCGTCTCGAAGCTCGTGAACAGGTTGTTGAAGGGATAGTCGAGGACGTTGACGGTGAGGCCCGAGTTGGCGGCCTTCACGTTGGCGACCATTGTGCAGAAGGCATTGTGCTCGGACGAGCCGGAAGCGCCGTATGCCTCCCAGACCGTGAGTGTGCCGGACAAGCCAGTCGGAATGCCCGCGGGAGCCGGATTTGACGGGGTAGCCTGGTCGCAGGCAACGGATGGGGTCGCAACGGGCGTTGCCGCTGCGGTCTCAGCCGGGGTAGTGCCGGGGCTCTCTGCCGGGGTCGTCCCCGGGGTCTCGGCCGCAACCGAGGTAGCCGGCGTCGCCGCCGGAACACTGGCCGCCGGAACGCTGGCTGCCGGGACGCTGGCCGCCGGAACGCTGGCTGCCGGAACGCTGGCTGCCGGGACGCTGGCTGCCGGGACGCTGGCTGCCGGGACGCTGGCGACAGGACTCGAGCTGCCGCTGCCTCCACAGGCGCCTGCCACCATGACCAGAGCGCACAGCAGCACGCCCGGTCGGAGTCTCGTGACCATGGGTATGTCTCCTCCTGAGATCGTCCTCCACCGGGTGGCCCCGCCGACTGACGGCAGTGGGTCCCGTGCGCTCAGCAGGGACTCCATCCCACCGGACGAGAGGCACATGCGAAGCCCGCGTGCACCCGACGCCCGAAGTAAACCGGTTTAGGTACGCTTGGGCGGACATTAGCCGCGGCCGAGCCGGATTGTCAAGATGCCGCGCCGAATTGTGAGCGGCCGTCGGTCTCGCCGTCGCATCGAACCCGGGAGGTTGGCTCCGTCGGCTGGAGCGGGCACGGACAGGCCTCGGGCCCCCCGAAGGCTTCGGCCCTGGCGGCGAGCGCGGCCGCCAGCACGGTTACGCGGCGGGAACCGTCGCGCGGCGCGGCCGCGAGACCGGGGCACTCTCCGCGGCCTCGTCGCGCGCCGCCGGCAGGTAGAGCTCTTCGATGTACTGCTCCAGCATGCGCGTCGCCGAGAAGCGCCAGATGCAGCTCGAG
>JBBSGX010000197.1:0-4821 GCA_038253685.1 Candidatus Limnocylindrales bacterium
GCTGTACGGTCCGCGCCGCATGGCCGGCAGCCTCCTGACGTATCGCGGGCAATCGGTCGGCGATGACCCGTTCTTGGCGGTCGGGAAGCAGGACCTGACGGCGCAGGTCGACTTCACCGCGATCGACCGGGCCGCGGCAGGTGCCGGGCTCCAGGGCCTGGGCCCGACGACGCAGGCCGAGTTCCTCGCCGGCCTCGGCCTCGGAGCGCTGCTCTCGAGCCTCGGCAGCGATCCGGGCACCGACCCGCAGGCCTACGTCACGGCACGGGCTGCCGTGGCGCGGATGCTGGATCCGCGCCATCTGGGCGGGTTCGGTGTGCTCCTGTACGGCCGTGACCTGCCCTCGGAGCCGCCGCTCGCCGGGCTGGCGTACCGGATGAATCGTTCCGGCGCCGGCGGTGCGTCCACGGGGCTCTGAGCGTGCGCTTCGCGACGGTCCTCGACCGCCTGTCCTCCCTCCCGGACCCGCTACCCGACCCGCCCCGAGCTATCGACCCGATCGTCCTCGGCCGTCTCGAGCAGCTGCCAACCTGGGTCCGCGGGCCGGCCGGCGTGCGCCCGCGCGACGCCGCCGTCCTCGTCCTCATCTATCCGGCGCCGGACGGCGAGGCTTGCGTGGTGCTCACGGAGCGACCTTCCGGCGAGCTACGACATGCCGGGCAGATCAGCTTTCCCGGCGGTGCGATGGATCCCGGAGACGACTTTCCGATCGGCACCGCCCTTCGCGAGGCTGGCGAGGAGGTCGGACTGGACCCGTCAGCTGCCGGAGTGCGAGTCCTCGGCGCCCTTGGCAGCGTGGATGTGCGCGTTTCCGGCTTCGCGCTGGTCCCGGTCCTGGCCGTCGCGGAGCGCGAACCTGTCCTCGTTGCCGATCCGCGAGAGGTGGCATCCATCCTGCCCGCGCGGGTGAGTCACTTCCTGCCCGACGCCCCGATCGAGATCGTGGAAGCGCAACGGGACGGCTGGCGCCTGCGGTACGGCGCCTATCCTGTCGGCGGGCACCAGATCTGGGGGGCGACGGCACGCGTTCTCGGCCAGCTCGGCGCCGTGCTCGGTCCTGATGCATCGAACCGACCCTGAGGTGTGTCCCGACCTACCAGGGCTCACCCTCGGTCGCGTCGTAGTCGGAGCGGGTGACCGGACGCTCGGCGAGCGCGCCGCGTGCAGGCTCGATGACCGGGGGTCGTGACGCGGCTCGAGCGCCCTCGTCGCGTGCCGGCGCGGCGGACTCCCACGGCGGCGCAGAGGCAGGGGAGGCAGCCCTCTCGGTCGGGCCGGAGTCACCGGCGGCCGTCACGCGACCTTCGATGACGGGCACGTCATCAACCCCCGTTCCCTTGAGTTCGACGACGATGGCACGCATCTCCACCCCGTCCGTGTACGCGCCGTGGATCACGTCGGGCGGCCAGACCACGGCCTCACCGTGATTGATTGGAACCTGCTCGTCGCCGACGCGGACCACGCCGCCGCCGCTCACCACGATGAAGAGCGTCGTGTTCGGGTTCGTGTGGGGCGCGATGAAGCCGCGACGGGTGAAGGCGAGCTCGCTGACCGAGGCGTTCTCGTCGTTCCAGATCAGCTGGCCGGCCATGCCCTGGGTGCCCGGGGGGCCATCGGGTCGACGGTGCCCCGGTCCGAATCGCCTGATCTCCATCGTCGGTCGTCGCTGATCCGCTGCCGCGCCCGCGTCAGCGGCGACGACGCTTCGTGCGGGTCGTCTTGCGCACCCGGACCGTGGCCTCGGGGTGCTTGTAGCGTGACTGGCTGAAGAAGCGTGCCCGGCGCAGCTGCTGGTTGTAGATCTCGATCATCGGCGGGAAGCGGACGAAGACGATCCAGGCGAAGGTGCCGAGGCCGAGGATGAACGTGATCACGACGGTGAAGAAGTCGAAGAGGAAGATCGCCTCGACGAGAAGCATCCCGAAGACGCAGATCGCCGTCCACAGCAGCCATTCCTCGCGGTTGATGAGCACCGCGTGGCGGTGGAGACGCCGCGTCTGGACGTTGTAGAGGATGACGGCGGCGATGAGGAGGAAGAAGGCGGCGACGGCGAAGGGGTAGTAGAGACCGGTGAAGTTGATGGAGTCAAACTTCTGTGTCAGCGAGCGCAGGATGTGGTCGAGATCGAACTTCATCGTCGGCGAGGATAGCAGTCCACCGGTCCAGCGGGGGTTCGGGGTGTCGAGGGGACCCTTGCTATACTCGGCGCTCCTGCTCCTGCCGTGCCCCGCTGCCCGGGGGCCGACCGGCTGACGCACCGAGGGATGGAGGACCCAGGCTTGCGAGCCCTGCTCTCGGTCGCGAACCGCGACGGGATTTCATCCCTGGCGCGCGACCTGCTCGACCTCGGGACCGAGGTGTACGCCACTGACGGCACGCGCGAGAGCCTGGCCGCGGACGGCGTCGTGGTCCACGCCATCAGCGAGCTCGTCTCGGGGCCGCCGGTGCCCAGTGCGCTCGTCAAGACCCTCCATCCCGAGATCTACGCGGGCATCCTCGCTCCGCGCCACCTCCCGGAGGATCTCGCGAAACTGGCCGCCCAGGGCATCGAGCCGATCGACCTCGTGGTCGTGAACGTCAAGCCCTTTGCGCCGCAGGTCCGCTCCGGTGTGGTTCCCATCGACCAGGCCATCGAGATGATCGACGTCGCCGGCGTGGCCCTGCTCTCGGCAGCCGCCCGCAACTACGCCGGCGTGTCGGCGGTCAGCGACCCGTCCCAGTACGAGACGCTGACCGACGAGCTGCGGCGGCTCGGGCAGGCCTCTCCGGAGCTGCGCCAACGGCTCGCCGCGGACGCCTTCGCGGTCGTGGCCGCGTACAACGCCGAGGTGGCGGGCTACCTCAATCACATCGGCGGCACACGTTTCCCCGCCAAGCTGACCGTCGTCCTCGAGAAGAAGCGCGACCTGGCCTACGGGGAGAACCCGCACCAGCGGGCCGCGTTCTACCGCGAGACGACGCACCGCACCCGCTCGCTCGCGGACGCGACCCAGATCCAGGGATCGGAGCCCACCTTCAACGACCTTCTCGATCTCGATGCCGCGTACCGGATCGCGGCCGACTTCGCGGCAACCACCGTCTCGATCGTCAAGCAGACCAACCCGGTGGGCCTGGCCTCCAACGACTCGCTCGCAGAGGCATACCGCCGGGCGCTCGAGGGCGATCCGGTGAGCGCCTTCGGAGCCGTGATCGCCAGCAACCGCACGATCGACGAGGAGACGGCCGCCGAGATCGCGGGCAACGCCTACGAGGCGGTGGTGGCGCCTGCCTACTCGGACGGTGCGCTCTCGATCCTGAAGCGCAAGGAATCCCTGTCGGTGCTGTCTGTGCCGGGCACGGCCGCGGACGGCATGTCCGACTACGGCATCGCGGACCTCGGCTTTCACCGGATCGATGGCGGCCTCCTCGTGGAGACGCTCGATCGCCTGGAGATCGACCATTCGCAGCTGCACGTCGTCACCAAGCGGCGCCCGACACTGGACGAGCTGACAGACCTGCTGTTCGCGTGGCGTGCGGTGCGGCACGTGACCAGTAACGCGGTCGTGCTGGTGCGCCACGCGGCGCTGGTCGGGCTTGGCGCGGGGCAGGCCAGCCGGCTCGTGGCGGTCGAGATCGCGCTGCACCGTGCGTCGGATCGGTCCACGATGAGCGTGATGGCCTCGGACGCCTACTTCCCGTTCGCCGACGCGATCCAGCTCGCCGCGGAGCGCGGTGTCACGGCGATCATCCAGCCGGGCGGCTCCAAGCGCGACGAGATGGCGATCGAGGTTGCCGACCGGCACCATATGGCGATGGTCTTCACGGGCCGGCGCCACTTCCGGCATTGACGGACGAACCAGTGGAAACCCTGCTCGCCCTCGAGATGGTCCGCGTCACGGAAGCTGCGGCCATCTCCAGCGCCCGCCTCATGGGCCGCGGCGATCGCAATGGCGCGGACCAGGCTGCCACCGAGGCCATGCGCCGCGCGATGGACGAGGTCGAGATGCAGGGCACGATCGTCATCGGCGAAGGCGAGCGCGACCAGGCCCCGATGCTCTACATCGGCGAGCCGGTCGGCATGCGGCGCGAGGGCCAGCCGGAGATCGACATCGCGGTGGACCCGCTCGAGGGCACGAACCTCGTGGCGCACGGCCAGAGCAACGCCATCACCGTGCTCGCCGCGTCCGAACGTGGCGGCCTGCTGAACGCACCCGACACCTACCTCGAGAAGCTGTGCGTGGGGCCGATTGCCGCGGGCCACGTGGACATCACGCACTCGCCGACTGATAACGTCAATGCCATTGCGACCGCCCTGGGACGGCGCGTCGGGGACATCACGATCGTGATCCTCGAGCGACCGCGCCACGAGGCACTCATCGCCGAGGTCCGGGCGGCCGGAGCGCGGATCAAGCTCATCAGCGACGGCGACCTGTCGGCGGCGGTCAGCTGCGCGGTCTCGGGCACCGGCGTGCACGGCGTCATGGGCATCGGCGGCGCGCCGGAGGGCGTGCTCACGGCCGCAGCGTTGCGCTGCCTCGGCGGCGAGATCCAGGCGCGCTTCCGCTTCCGCAACGACGAGGAGCGGGCACGCGCCGAGCGCATGGGCACGAGCTCGGACGAGACGCGCGTCTATGCGACCCACGACCTGGCGCCCGGTGAGAACCTGGTGTTCGCTGCCACGGGCGTGACTGATGGCGATCTGCTCCACGGCGTCCGTTTCTTCGGCGGCGGCGCACGCACCCATTCTCTGGTCATGGCCTACCAGAGCAAACAGGTCCGCTTCGTCGACACCGTCCACATGTTCGACAGGAGCCGTCCACCCGCCGTCCGGCTCTAGCCGCC
>JBBSGX010000198.1:0-4799 GCA_038253685.1 Candidatus Limnocylindrales bacterium
AACGAAAACAGAGCGGCGCTTCGGGAGCCGTGGCCGTCAGGTGCTCCGAACGCGTCCAGAGGACGCTCGGCCCAGAGCGATTGATGGGAGAGGTTCATACCGTCATGCGACATGTCCGCCGTCGTCTGCTCCGCCCGCTGTTCGTCGCGGTCGGCGCGCTGCCCCTGCTCACGCTCATCGTCACGCCGGTGCAGGCGGCAGACCTGACCGTCACGACCACCTATCCGACGGTCCAGGTGGACCCGGGCGGCCAGGTCAAGCTGCCATTGAACGTCCAGACGACCACGCCGCAGGTGGTCGAGCTCTCGGCGGTGGGCGTCCCGGACGGCTGGACGGCCACGTTCCACGGCGGAGGCTTCATCGTCAGCTCCGTCTACACGAGCGGCAGCGCCGCGAGTCCGGCCCCATCCGACCTGACGCTCCAGGTGAGCGTGCCGGCCACGGCAACGCCGAATGACTACAAGTTCACGGTGCACGCTGTCGCCGGCAGCATCACGGCCGACCTTCCTGTCGATCTCAAGGTCGCCACCGCGCAGGGCGGCTCGGTGACCCTGACCACCGATGTTCCCGCCAAACGCGGAGCACCGGGGTCGGCCATATCCTTCTCCCTGACACTCCACAACGACACGGCAACGGAGCAGACCTTCACGCTGTCCGTGCCCGATGCCCCGCCCGGCTGGACCGTCACCGCCACTCCGCCCGAGGCGCAGGCGACCAGCTTCAAGGTCGCGGCCGGAGACACGTCGTCCGTGTCGGTCTCCGCCACCTCGCCTGACTCGGCCACGGCCGGCGACTACGTCTTCACCGTTGTGGCGTCGGCGGGCAACACCGTCGGTGCGCAGGGCCAGCTGGGCGTGACGCTCTCGGGCAACGAATCCGTGTCGCTGCGTTCCTCGACGGGCATCCTCAACACCGACGTGAACGCCGGAAGCACCACCAACTACTCCGTGGACGTGGTCAACAACGGCTCCGCGGCGCTCACGAACGTCACGCTCAGCGACACGCCGCCGACGGGCTGGAAGGTCACCTACACACCGGCCACCATCGCCTCGCTTGCACCAAACGCGACACAGACGGTCATCGCCGCCATCCAGCCACCGGCGGACGCCGTTGCGGGCGACTACCAGGTGACGCTGTCGGTCACGGCCGGCACCGCCACGGACCAGGTCCTCGTGCGCACGCAGGTGCAGACGTCCACCATCTGGGGCGTCGTCGGTATCGGGCTCATCGCGCTCGTCGTCCTGGGCCTGCTCGTCGTCTTCCGGCAGTACGGGCGGCGCTGAGCGTGGCGACCCAGGCGCCGGTCGCCATCCGGACGCGCGGCCTCGAAAAGCGCTACGGGAACAATGTCGCCGTCCAGCCGCTGGACCTCGAGGTAAGGGCGGGCGAAGTCTTCGGACTGCTGGGGCCCAACGGAGCGGGCAAGACCACGACCATCCTGATGCTCCTCGGCCTCACCGAGCCGAGCGGCGGTACGGCGGAGGTGCTCGGGCTTGATCCGGCCCGAAACCCGTTGCAGGTCAAGCGCCACGTCGGCTACCTGCCCGACAACGTGGGCTTCTACGGAGGCATGACCGGGCGGCAGAACCTGCGCTACACGGCGCGCCTCAACGGCCTGCCGCGCGACGCCGGCGAGGAGCGCATCTCCGGCCTGCTCGAGCGCGTGCGCCTGACCGAGGCCGCGGACAACCACGTCGATACCTACTCGCGCGGCATGCTCCAGCGGCTGGGCCTCGCGGACGCCCTGGTCAAGGAGCCATCGATCCTGATCCTTGACGAGCCGACCACCTCGATCGACCCCATCGGCGTGGCCGAGACCCTGGCACTGGTGCGCGAGCTGGTCCAGGACCAGGGCGTGGCCGTGCTGCTCTCCAGTCACCTCCTGCACCAGGTCCAGCAGGTCTGCGACCGCATCGCCATCTTCGTGAATGGTTCCGTTGCGGCCATGGGCACGGTCGCCCAGCTCGCCGCGGCCCAGCAGTCAGGGGCGCAGATCCAGCTCGAAGTCGGTGCCTACGGGGATGCGGAGGGAGTCGCCGCGACTCTTCGCGCGGTGCCCGGCGTGAGCGAGGTTACGCTCGATCCATTCGACCGCAGGCTGTGGGTCGTGACCGGTGAGCCGGCCGTGCGCAGCCGCATCGCATCGGCACTGCTCGCCGATGGGAAGACGCCGTGGCACCTGCGCGACCGGGGCATGGAACTCGACGAGATCTACCAGCGCTACTTCCAGGCCTCCATGGCGGCAGCGGCCGGGGAGGCGGTGGCAGCCGATGTCTGAAGAGCCGCGACGCGAGCGCCCGAAGCAGCGCGGGATCAAGCCCAAGGGCGCGCGTCAGCCCGGCCGCTCGTTCGGCCGTCCGGTCGAGGCGCCGACCATGCAGGTGCCCATGGTTGCGCGGTTCCCCGCCGGCTGGCGCGTGATCGGTGCCAAGGAATTTGCGGAGCACCTGCTGAGCATCAGGTTCCTGGTGCTGATCGCGATCATGGGGCTGGTCGGCGTGGCCGTCGTGTACATCCTCGCCGGCAACATCCGGGATGCGGCACAGCAGATCCACGATTCTCGGTACGCCAACGGCCAGCCGTTCCCCGTCTTCCTGATCCTCTTCACCTTCTCGCCGGGCGGCACCAACGCGGGGTTTGCCGGCATCTCCTTTGCGGGACTCATCACGCTGCTGCTGGGCCCCTTGCTCGGGCTTGCATTCGGCTTCGACGCCATCAGCAACGAGCGTTCGGAGGGGACGCTGCCGCGCCTCGTGTCGCAGCCGATCCACCGCGACGATGTCATCAACGGCAAGTTCATTGCCAGCCTGGCGATCGTGGCGCTGATCCTCGGGGCTGTGATGGTCATCCTCGCCGGCATCGGCATCTTCCAGCTCGGCGTGTTTCCCGCAGGGGATGCGGGCCTGCGGCTGCTGGCCTGGTACGTGCTCGCAGTGCTCTACATAGGGTTCTGGCTTGCCCTCGCGACCCTGTTCTCGGTGGTCTTCCGGAGAGCGGCGACGGCCGTCCTGGTCGTGCTGGGCGTCTGGCTCGTGGTGACGTTCTTCGGCGGCCAGATCGCAACGGTCATCGCCAACTTCTTCTCGCCGGCGGGAGCCAATAGCACGGTTGGGCAACAGGTGAACAACCTCAACCTGCAGCTGACGATCGCCCGCGTGTTTCCGCCGGGTCTCTTCAACGACATGACGAGCGCAATCCTCGACCCGCGCGTCACCAGCCTCAACTACTCGACATCGTCGTCCCAGGCCATCCCGACGCTGCTTCCGTTGAGCCAGAGCCTGTTGCTGATCTGGCCGTACATCGTGACCCTGCTGGCCATGACCGCAGCGTGCTTCGCAATCGCCTACGTCACCTTCATGCGGCAGGAAGTGCGCGCCTGATCGTCGAGTCGGCTACGGACCGAGGCGAGTCCAGAGCTCAGCGCAGGCCAGCAGCGCCGCGCGCCGGCGTCCCGATTCTCCACCCAGGAACGCCGTCCGGGTGACCTGGGTCACCTGCCCATCGAGCGCGACGGCGATGGTCACGGCCGTGTCGCCGCCGCGCTCGCGAACGCGCACGGCGAGTCCGACGTCGGAGCCGGCGACTTCCCGAACGCGCGCCGCAAAGGCCTTCGCGCCACGGTGCTCGGCGGCCAATGCGCTGCCGGCGCCGAGCAGCTCCGCGAAGACGAGCCAGTCCGCTTTCCCGAGCAGCACGCCCAGTTGCCCCGCGGTGCCGATCTCCACCGTCGCCAGCGTCCGGCCGCGGAGCCGCCTGTCGAGCGCGTCGACCCACGTTTCGACGCCGCGCGCGAACACGAACGACGCGAGACGCGGCATGACCTCGGCCAGCATCGCTTCCACCAGGTCATGCGCGCTGCGTCCGTCCGCGCCCAGGGCGCTGATACGCACATCTACCGCGTCCACTCGGGCATAGGTCGCGACGATCGGGTTGGCCGCTCGAAGGCGCTCCTCGCCGATCAGCTCGACCAGTGCGGATTCGCCGACGCCAGTGAGCCGCAGGGTCTCCGCGTACCGGTCGGCCCCGACTCCGCGTAGCTCGAGCCTTGGCACGACCTCGCCCTGCCAGATTGGCCACGCCTCGCGGGGAGGTCCGGGCAGCGCAACAATCACCTTGCCCCCGGGCCGCTCGACCCACCATCCCGGTGCGGTTCCGTTGGCGTTGGGCAGTGACGCAGCGCCATCGATCAGCCACGCCTGCTTGAGGTTCGCCTCCACAAACGCCAGTCCGCGCCGCGCGAACATGTCGCGCAGCCAGCGCTCGAGCCCGGGGTCGACGTGCGGCTCGAGCCCGCAGACCTGCGCGATCGCCTCGCGGGTCAGGTCGTCCGGGGTCGGTCCCAGTCCTCCGGTCGAGACCACCAGGTCGGCCGAGTCGAGCGCGGCGCGGAAGGCGCCGCTCACCAGGTCCAGCCGGTCGGGGAGGGCACTGATGCGGATCACCTGCACCCCCCGCAAGCTGAGATCCGCGGCGAGGTCGCCGCTGTTGGTGTCCCTGGTCTCACCCACCAGCAGCTCACTGCCGACCGACAGGATCTCGGCGCTGGCGATTGCACGAGTCATCGGCAACAAGGTACCCGACGACGCTTGACCGCGAGGGCTGCGGCGCGGTATGTTAGCAATCGAACCCCAAGAGTGCTAACCAGCGGTCCGGCGCCCCCTGAGCCCCCCACGAGCCCACCCACGGCGCACGCAACGGACCCGTCACAGCGAGAGGACGTGAACCAGCATGGCCAAGCTCATTGCCTACGACGAGGACGCTCGCTCCCATCTCAAGGCCGGCATCGATGCACTGGCGAA
>JBBSGX010000199.1:0-4792 GCA_038253685.1 Candidatus Limnocylindrales bacterium
GAACGGAGCCACGCCGGGCAGCCCGGCCGTCTGGTTGGGGCTCAGCTGATCGGCCGTGCCGATGTAGAAGTCGTGACTGAAGCCGGCGCTGTTCGTGATCTGGAAGGTAACGGTGTCGCCCTTCTTGACGTCCAGCGCGGATACGGGCTGGCCGTCCCTCGTGATCGTGAGGGAGGCCGTCTCATCGAGCGCGATCACCGTTCCGATGGCCCCGCATTGACCGGCGGCGGACGACACACCAGGTGAGGCAGAAGCAGCCGATGCTGTGGCTGAGGTGGCGGCGCTCGGCTCAGCCGTTGCCGCCGCGGAGGCGACAGCCGACGGCGCCGGCGACCCTGCGGCCGGGGACGCGGCCTGGCTCGGCGCGGTGGACGATCCAGCCGCTGCCGTGCCGGAAGGCGATACGGCAGCCGGCGAACCGGCGGCTGCGGACGCAACTGGGGAAGCCGCGGCTGAGGCAGCCGGCGAACCGGCGGATGCGGACGCAATGGGCGATGCCGACGCTGCGGACGCAACTGGGGAAGCCGCGGCTGAGGCAGCCGGCGAACCGGCGGATGCGGACGCAATGGGCGATGCCGGCGCTGAGGCGCCGGGCGAGCCGGCCGCGGACGCGGAGGCCGCGGGTGATCCGGTAGCTGTACCGGACGGGCACGGCGTCCCGGTGGCGCCCGACGCGCCCGGCGAGCCCGTGGGCTGCGACGGGATGAAGGTCCAGGCGGACGTGAGGCTACCGCTCGAGCAGGCGGCGGCGAGCAGCAGGACTGCGCCGGATGTGAGCAGCTGCCGGATGAAGGACGGCTTCATGTTCATGCGCCAGATTGTGGGCCAAGTCGCGGCACCCGTGCGCGACACGGTCAGCGGCGGCTGGCTCCGCCCAACAACGATCCTGTCGAAGGGTCTTCCGGCACAAGGCCCAACCGGATGGCCAGGCCGGCCGCCTCCACTCGTCCCGAGACGTCCAGCTTGGAGAGGATGCGTCGGACGTGGACCGCGACGGTGCGCTCGCTGATGAAGAGGCGTTCGGCGATCTCGCGGTTCGTGCGCCCATCGACGAGCACCGACAGCACTTCCTGTTCGCGCGGACTCAGGCCGAAACGAACCTCGCCGGTGCCGCCTTCCGCCACACGCAGACGCTCGGCGATCGCGCGGCTGGTCGGAGTGCCAGCCCCGTCCACCCGTCCCGGCCCGACGGCCACGAGCTCCCGTGCCGGCACCGCGCTCTCCGTCGCCAGGGCGTCCGCGACCTTCGATGCGTCCAGCTCGGCGCTGAGACGTTCCTGCTCCGGGAGCGGAATGCGGGCACGAACGGCCAGATCGAGCAGCGTCCGTTGCAGCGGCTGTGCGGGCAACTCACCGGCGATCCGCCACGCCTCGTGGAGCGCGTCGCGGGCGTCGGGTCGCGAGCCTGTCTCCTGCAGGGTAGCCAGCGCCTGCCACCAGCGAGCCTTTGCCTGCTGGTACGGGACCGGAATCTCGGCCCACGCCTGCGCCAGACGATCCCACGCAGGTGCGCTGGCGCGGCCGTTCACGCGAGCCAGGTGGGCACGCGCCATGTCCAGATGGAGCTCCGCCTCCCGGCGCGCGCCGAGGGAGGGAGAAAGGGAGCTACCGGCCAGTCGCTGCTCGGCTTCCGGCAGGACCTTCTGGGCGAGCTGTCCCGCGGCTGCGACACCGGCCCAATCGCGACGCGAACGACTGTCCTCGCTGGCTGCAGCCGCCGCCTCCAGGCTCGTCGACGCCGCCAGGCAGATCTGTCCGGGGTCGTCGGTGTCGAGGACGCGCTCCCACTCGCGCTCGGCGACAGACATCGCATCGGCCGCGTCCCCACGCCACAGGGCGAGGCTCACCGCGGCCCGCTGCACGAGGGCCGTCCACTGGCCTGCCGGCACAGCTTCGAGTTGGAGCAGCGTCTGCCCGACCAGTCGCGCGGCCTCCTCGTCGGCGCGCGATTCGACCAGGAGAAGCCCGAGGTAGAGCGTCGGGCTGAACCATGCGACGCCTGAGGGCGGCCACTCCATGGCCGCGCGGCACTCGGCCTCTGCCTCGCCCCACCGCCCAAGCTGGAACAGGATGTCCGCAGCATTGCCGCGCAGGAATGCACCGTATGTCGCCGAAAGGCCACCAGCGCGGGCGTCGCGGATGCCGTCGTTGACGACGGCGAGGGCGGCATCGCGCCGGGAGTCGAGGTCGAGCAGCGTCGTACGGTTGGCGTAGGCACGCATCATGTCGTCCAGGTGGCCCTCCGCCCGCGCAATCTCGGTGGCTTCCTCGAGGAGCGCGAGCCCACGATCGAGCTCACCCAGGTAGGCCAGGTCCACGCCCAAGGTGCAGGTCGCATGGCCGAGCTCCGCGCGCGCCGGATCCCCGGCCTCCCGTGCGACGGAGCGAGCCTCCCGGGCCAGGACCGCGCTCTCGTCGAAGCGCCCATCGATCATCAGGTGCTGTGCCAGCGAAGCGAGTGCCCTGGCGCGCGGCTGGCTAGGCTCGTTCGGCATCACCTTGAGGGCGTGCTCCATCGACTCCACGCCACCAACGAGGTCGCCGCCCGTCCACAGGTAGCGCCCGAGCTCGACGTGCATGGCCCCGATTTCGCGCCGCAGCTGCGCATCGCGCAACTTCGCTTCGCCATCGGATCGGCGGCTGACGCGTTGGTCGAGGGCGCGGCGCATGAACGCGGCCGCCCTTCGGAACGCGCCGGCGGTCGCAGCGGCCCGTGCCGCGCTCGAAAGGAGCTCGGCCATCGCCGGACCGCTCACGTCGGCAACCTCGTTGCCGACGCCGAGCTCGAGTGCCTGCTGGAAGTGCAAGAGGGTCGTTTGCCCGGGGTCGATCAGCTCGCTGGCTGCGGCTGCGGCCAGGTGGGCGGCACGCGCCTCGATCGGGCGCGACGCGGCCTCCCAGTGCCAGGCAGCAACCGCGGGTGTCTCCTGGGCGGACTTCGCCAGGGTGACGTGCAGCTGATGCCGCTCGGGCGGCAGCTCGAGCTCCTCGATCGCCTCGGCGTAGAGCTCGTGGGCGATGGCCACGGATCCGCCGACTTCCAGGACCAGCCGGCTCTCGATCGCCTCGGCGAGCCCCTTCCCCGTGATTCGGCCATCGCTCGGTCGCGTCGCCATGAGAACGGGTCGGGCCATCGGCCTCCTGGCCGCGGCCAGCAACCGCACCACGCGGACGCCCTCATCGGTGAGTGAGTCGAGGCGTGCACCGAGAATCTGTTCGAAGGGGTCCGAGAGACGCAGGCCGTCGAGCGTGGTCGTGGCGATCACGAGCTGTGCGGCCAGGAGCGGGTTGCCTCGCGAGCCTTCCATTACGGCTGCCATGAGACTGCCCGTGGGCGCCTCACCCAGCTCTGCTTCGACCAGCCGCGTCAGATCCTCACCGTCCAGCGGCGGTACGGTGAGGATCTCCACGCGGGGATCCTCGGTAAGGGAGCGTGCCAGCTCCCTGGCCGGATGGCGCCGATGGAGCTCCTCTGGCTGGTAGGTGACGAGCAGGCAGACCGGGAGCGGGCGTCCTACCCGCAGGAGCGAGGCGACGAATGCCCGGGTCGCCGGGTCGGCCCAGTGCAGGTCCTCGAGGGCGAGCAACACGAGGCCGCCGTCCGCCAGGCGCTCCAGCACGCCGAGGACCCCCTCCGCCACCCGACTGCCGCGCTGCTCGGGCGCCTGCGCGGCGGGAAGCGCGTGGTCGATGTCGAGGGAATCCAGTCTCGAGCCAAGGTCTGGAATCAGGGCAGCCATGTCGTGTCCAGACGGCCCGATGACCTTGCCTAGCTGAGCGTCCGGCACCTTCGCCAACGCCGACCCCAGCGCGTCCGACAGCGAGCGGTAGGCAATGCCGGCCGTTGGCGCGTCGGCACAACCGCGGGCCACAACCACACCGGGCAGGTCCGCGATCCGCGACTCGAGCTCATCCAGCAGGCGCGTGATTCCGATCCCGGCTGGCCCGGCAAGCACAACGCGGCTCGTCATTCCCTCCGCGCCCCGCTCGAGCGTTCCGGCCAGCTGGGCCAGCTCACGCTCCCGACCCACGAACGGCATGCCCGCAAGCATACGCGGCGCCTCAGCCATACTCGCGGCGTGGATGGCCCTTCGGTGCACCCGGACAACACGCTCAACGAGCTGTCTGGCGAGGAATGGCTCTACTTCACCAAGTCGCTCTGGACGACGGCGTATCCCTCGGAGCTCGGGCACGCGGCACGCAAGTCCCACGGAGCGAACAAGCCGCCCAGGCTCATGGCGCGCCTGATCGAGTACTTCACGCGCGGCGACGAGCTGGTGCTGGATCCGTTTGCAGGGGTGGGTGGAACGCTGCTGGGGGCTGCCATCTGCCGGAGACCGCGCCGCGCGCTGGGCTTCGAGATCGACCCGCGCTGGGCCACGACCTACGAGAGCGTCGTGCGTGAGGCATCGGGGGAGCGCGACGGAGCAGGGCCAGTCCTGGCGGATCTAGGCCAGAACGATCCCGGTGGCCCCCGCTCCTTCGACCCATCGGGGAGCCGCATCCTCGTGGGGGATGCACTCAAGCTGCTGCCAGACCTCGAGACGGCCTCGATCGACTTCGTGGCGACCGATCCGCCCTACAACCCACAGCTCAAGCTGACGATGGCGGGAGGCCGCCTGGCCGAGACGTTTGCCAATCGACGCACCGACTACGCGATGGTGACCGACGACGCGGCGGATCTGGCGAACAGCAGCTCATACGGCGAGTACCTCGACCGGATGGAGGCGGTCATGGCGGAGCTCGCTCGCGTACTGAGGCCCGGACGCTATGCCACGGTCATCGTTCGCGA
>JBBSGX010000200.1:0-4779 GCA_038253685.1 Candidatus Limnocylindrales bacterium
CGCAACGGGGGCCGGCGACTCATTCGACGCCGGGATGATTGCCGGTCTGCTCGACGGCTTGTCTCTAGCGGATGCGCTTCGGCTTGCCGTCGCATGCGGATCTCTCTCGGTACGAACCGTCGGCGGCACGCGCGCGCAGCCCTCGCGCGGCGAGGCTGCCGCAGCTGCCGCCATGCTCGCGGCGGATGGACCCACGGGGATCATTGACAGGCCTCATTCGCTCAAGTCCGGCGCGTCCTCTGTCTCGAGGCGGAAGACCGCCGCCCATTTCGGGCCGGCACAGCGGAAAACGAAGAGGTCGTGACCGCGAGCCCAGTGCCGTTCGCCGGATCAGCCCGCCGATGCGCGGCTTCGCACATCAACTTCGGGCCGGAGCTCAAAATGCACGGTCTGGTAGTGCTGCACACGATGGCCGAAGCGCACGAGGAGCCGCTGGAAGACCGGGTGTTTGCGGTCGATGAGCCTGCCGGCATGCTCTGATTCTGATCCGCTCAGCGGCTGAGCCCTCGCCCGGAGAGCCGGGCCGGTTGGCCGCCCGCGCCAGGTCGACGGGGCGATCTGGACCCGTGGGTCGTGCTGCATGCGCTTCACCTTCCAGGCGCGGTCGTACGTGCGAATGAAGGCGTGGTCACCCTCGATCACGATGTTCACCGGCGTCCCGATCGGGGTGCCGTCGCGCTTGTGGGTCGTGAGGAGCACGGCCCATTGGTCAGCGAAACGTGGAGCTCGCTCGCTGGGCTGGGCCGGCTGGCTGAGCCCGAGGTGGGCCTGCCGGAGGGGTGTCGACATCGGGGACCTCCTGTCGGTGGATGCCTGTTCACCCCGAGGACGCAACACCCCCATTCGCGCGTGACATGCCCGCCAGTTTATCCGGGTTGGCGACCAGGTAGATCGTCTGGATCAGGCCATCGACGAGGTCGAACTCAAGCGCGGCCTGCGCCGCCTCTGCAGAGCTGACGACGACCGCCGGGCCGCCGTTCAGGCTCACGATCTGGACCCGCAGCTCGCCAAGTTCGCGCGCCGCAACCGAAAGCACGAAGCGCGCCACCTTGTCGGCGCCGAGCACGGGCAGCAGCGGAGCACGGACCTTGCCGCCGCTGTCTGCGATCAAGTTCACGCCGGGCGCGAGCACCGACATGAGATCTTCGACGTCGCCGGTGCGGGTTGCCGCAATGAAACGCTCGCTGACTCGCCGTCGGGTTGCCGGGTCGGCTTCGAATCGGGGCTTATTGCGCTCCACGTGGTCTCGCGCCCGGCCGGCGAGCTTGCGAACCGTGGGCTCCGTCCGGCCGAGCGTCTCCCCGATCTCTGCATACGGCAGGTCGAACGCCTCGCGCAGGACGAAGACGGCCCGCTCCAGCGGCGACAGCGTCTCGAGCACGGGCAGCATCGCCATCGAGACAGCCTCGGATTGGATTGCGTCGTCTTCAACGGAGCGGTCGGTCACCAGGGGTTCCGGCAGCCACTGACCGGGATAGGATTCGCGGCGAGCCTTCACCCGGTCAGCGTGGCACAGGTCAATCCTGAGGGAGATTCCTGGTTTCCATTCGCGGCCGTTGGCATGCGTTCAGGCAGGCAGACTGAACCAGAACCGGGTCCTGCCCCCGTCCGATTCGACGCCTGCCCGGCCGCCGGCGCTTTCAACGAGTTGTTGAACGATGGCGAGGCCGATACCGGTGCCGCCATGCGCCCGGTCGCGTGACTTGTCGACCCGATAGAAGCGCTCGAACACGTGGGGCAGGTCCGTGGCCGGGATGCCATCGCCCGTGTTGACGACGCTCACAAGGGCATCAACCGGACGTCGCACAGCTCGGACCACAACCTGGCCGCCGCGCGGCGTGTACCGCATCGCATTCTGGAGCAGGTTACCGAGGACCTGGGCGAGCGCGTCTGGGTCGCCGCGCGCGTCGAGTCGGGTCGGCACGTCGAGATCGAGCGCGATGCCGGCCCGCTCGAAGCCCGGGCCAGCGATTTCCACCGCGGCGCGAGCGAGTTCTGCAAGGTCGACAGTCACAGCCAGGCCGGGCTTGATTCCCGCATCGCCTTCTGCGAGGGTGTCGAGCGAAGCCGCGAGGCGGACGAGTCGCTCCACCTCCTCGGACAGGGATGAAAACGTCGCGTCGTCGGCGAGCACCACGCCGTCCCGCAGGCCCTCGAGATATCCCTTGAGGTTCGTCAGCGGCGTCCGGAGCTCGTGCGCTGCATTCGCGATGAGCTCCTTCCGAAGGCGCTCGCTCTCCTCCAGGCTTGCTGCCATCTGATTGAAAGAGTCGGCGAGGCTGGCGAGCTCCTCGGGGCCGCCGCGAGGGACGCGGGCGTGGTAGTCGCCGGCCGCCACTCGTCGCGCCGCCTGGCCGATCGCTCCGAGCGGCCGTCCAAGTCGCCGACCGATCAGGGCCGCCAGCACGACCGCGACAAGGACGCCGGCGCAAATGGCGATGACGAGGACGACGGTGATCGACTGGTCAAACATCGCATGAGCAGATTCGGTCGTTGCCCCGTGCTCCATCATCAGTCGTGTGAAGGTGTCCGACCCGACGACGACAACACCAAAGCTCACGATCGCCACCGCCACAGCCGTGGTGCCGATCGCCGTCACGGCGATCCGAGCTCCGATCCCTCCCACCCAATCAGGACGTCTCACGGATTCGGCCCTCGCGCGATCGCCGCGCGGTAGCCAGTGCCCCGGACGGTCGCGATGAATCGAGGCGCCGACGCATGGTCGCCGAGCTTGTCGCGCAGTCGTCCCACGTGCACGTCGATGGTCCGGTCCAGGAGCGCGTCGGAGTCCGGACCGTAGATGGCGTCGAGAAGCCGATCGCGGGTCATCACCCGCCCCTCGGCCTCGAGAATCGCCACAAGCAGGCGCAGCTCGACAGACGTCAGCGCGATCGCTCGGCCGTCGACGGCAACAGCGTGGCGATCGAGGTCGACGGTGAGACCTTCGAGCCTCAGGACGGTACGAGGGAGCGTGGGGGTGCGGTTCGACGTCGCCCGGGCGAGAACCCGCTTGACCCGCAGCACGAGCTCGGCCGGCGAGAATGGCTTCGGCAGGTAGTCGTCCGCACCGAGCCCGAGGCCCGCGATCCGATCCGCGGTCGTGCCCAGCGCTGAAAGCACGATGATCGGGGTCTCTGCGTGGTCGCGGATCGAACGGATGATCGTGCGCCCGTCCATGCCAGGGAGCATCAGATCGAGGACGACGAGCGCGGGATCCTCGTCCTCGATCCGGGCGAGCGCCTCGCGCCCATCGAGAGCCTCGACGACGCGATAGCCGTCGCGCTCGAGATAGGTCCGGACCAGTTGGACGATCTTGGCGTCGTCGTCGACGACGAGGATGGGGCGGGATCGGTCGAACGCCATTACCGGCATGGTATGCGCGACGCGCGCCCTGTCTTCGCTATCGGAGCGGAGCTGCCGCGATCGCGTGGGCCATCGCCGTGTCCCAGAGGACAACCGTGTGGTAGGTCATCGCGTCCGCCGAGGCTGGAACGGCGAAATCCTGCATGCCAGACGTTCGCGAGAGCGGGCCGAGGTCGACCAAGGTCGTACTGTCGATATCGCCGTCCTTGGTGACGTCCTTGTTGGCGACGAGGATGACGTCCGTGTGGGCGGCGCTGCCGATCGCGAAGTCCTCGAACGTGATCGTGAATGAGCCGTTCGCCTTGTGGAAGAGCGCGACGGTACCGGTCGCGGTCCCATCGACGCCGTGGAAGATTCCGGTCGCCACGGGAGATGCCGAGCTCGGACCAGGACTGTGCTCCATCATCGGCGACTCGGATGGCATCGCCGAGTGTTCCATCATCGGCGACTCGGATGGCGTCGCCGAGTGCTCCATCATCTGCGACTCCGATGGCGCAGTTGTGTTCGACGCAGCGCCGCCACAGGCGGCAATGACGAAAGCGAAGACGACGGGAACAAGCGACAGGCGCGCTGGACAACTCACATTCACGGCTCGACTCCTCTGATTCTTGCAACCTGAGAGTGCGTGAACATGGCCTGGGCATGTGACAGCGCGATGACGGCCGACATCGGATCGTCACATCCGCCGGGTATGTTCGACCTCCATGGCACCCGCACGGACCCCCGGAACCTCGGCTGCCGCTCCACGGCAAGCCGCCACCGCCACCGGACTGAGGGATCGAGCTGCGCGCGCCTGGCCGGGGGCCATCGCGGGCGCGGCCTCGGCTGGCGCCGCGCTCGCGATCACCGAGCTCGTCGCGGGGGTCATTCTGGGAGCGCCGTCCCTCGTCATTGCCATCGGCACGCTCCTCATCGAGCTGCAACCGCCCGGCGCAAAGGACCTGGTCGTGGGCCTGTTCGGCACCAACGACAAGCTCGCGCTCAACGTGGCGATCGTCGCTGTCGCGGTCGTGATCGCATCGGTTGCCGGGGTCCTCGCTCGGCGCCGCTTCGGGCTGGGGGCGGCGGTGTTCATCGGGTTCGGTGTCGTCGCCCTCGTCGCCGCGGTCCGCGAGCCGCTCGTGAACCCGCTTCTTGCCTTCGGGAACGTCGTGATCGGCGTCGCGGTCGCCATTGGCGTACTGCGCGGGCTTCTGACCTTCGGGCCTCGCAGGACGTCCGACCCAGTCCGCGCCGGGGTTGTACCCGGTGAGCGCATGGTCTCCATGGCCTCGATGCCTGACTGGGACCGCCGGCGGTTCCTCATCGCGAGCGCGGGCACGCTCGGCGGCGCCGTCGTCGTCGGCCAACTCGGGCGTCTGCTCATCGACGCGCAGCATCCATCGGGCATCGTGAGCACATCCCGTCTTCCCGCCG
>JBBSGX010000201.1:0-4735 GCA_038253685.1 Candidatus Limnocylindrales bacterium
ATCGAATGGCTGTAGACGGCGCCCGGGAACTTCTCGTTCTCGGTCTTGCGGCCCTTGATCACGGGGATCGCCAGCCAATCCTCGGAAACGGATCGATACCCCTCGAGGCCGGTGTCGACCTCGGCAGCGGCCTCTTCCTCGTTGGCGTGGAAGGTGTGGGCCTCCTGCCACAGGAACTCGGTCGTGCGCAGGAAAAGGCGCGTGCGCAGCTCCCAGCGCACCACGTTGTTCCAGAGGTTCATGAGCAGCGGCAGGTCGCGGTATGACTGGATCCAGTCCTTGACCGAGTCGGCGATGATCGCCTCGCTCGTCGGCCGGATGGCCAGCCACTCATCCAGCTCCTTGCCACCGGCGTGCGTCACCCACGCGACCTGCGGGTTGAAGCCCTCGACGTGCTCCGCTTCCTTCTCCAGCAGCGAGCGCGGCACGAAGAGCGGGAAGTACACGTTCTGGTGGCCGGTCCGCTTGATGTAGCGGTCCAGCTCGTCGCGCATCGCCTCCCAGATCGCGTAGCCGTACGGCCGGATGATCATGCAGCCGCGCACGGGCGAGTAGTCGGCCAGCTCCGCCTTCAGGACGACGTCGTTGTACCAGCCGGGGAAATCCTCGGACTGGCTCGCGATCGAGCTGACGAACTTCGGCACGTGGGCTCCCAGGGCTGGTGACGGCGGGATCGGTATGGTAGCGGAGAGGTGCCGGGGTTCTCGCAGCCTTGCAGGAGGAGTGATGTCAGACCTTGTCGATCTCGAGTCCATCTTGCCGATTCGAGTCTGGGAGGGCGTTCGTGGGCGCCGAGTGGAGAGCGAGCGGATCACTATGTCCGTGGTCGAGCTCGACGCCAACGCGATCGTCCCCGAGCACCGCCACCCCAACGAACAGTTGGGCATCCTGTTGCGTGGGACACTGCGGTTCCGCGTTGGCGAGGAGGAACGCGAGCTGCGACCGAGTGGCACGTGGCGGATGCTCGGCGGAGTTCCCCATGAGGTCCACGTCGGCCCGGAGGGCGCGGTGGTCATGGACATCTTCTCTCCGCTTCGCGATGACTGGAATGCCCTGCCCGTCGCCGAGCCACGACCGCTGTTCTGGCCGAAGAGCGCCGACGACGACGTTTGAGCGCAACGGCTCGCTGGCGCCGCAAGGGATTGACCCGGCCCTATGGGGCGGGCGTTGGACGACGAATCGATGTCGCTATCGGTGGTCGTAGCCCGTGCCGTTGACTTCGTCTGCCCCTTCGTTCACGCGAGCGTCCAGCGAGACTGGCAGGACCTCGAGCGTCGCATCGGCAAGGAGCCGCTCAGCGAAAAGCGGATCGCAAGCGACATAAGTCGAAACGAGGTCGTAGTCCGTGTTCACGACCCACGAGCGATCGAGCGGCCACGCGTACTCTGGGCCGTTGAGATGCGGGCGGCTGCCCGTGTCGGCATCTGCTCGCCGCTGTACCGCCTCGCTCGCGCCGGCCGTGGCCCGATACAGCAAGGGTCCACCGTATACCGCAGCCGCCAACCCGAAATAGTAGAAGACGGCCATCTGGCCTGATGCGTCGGAGAGCAAGCCGAACAGCCGCGACCGCGCTGGTTCTTCCAGCCGGCCTGGAAAGGGTGAAACACGCGGAGATAGCGGCGGTAACCGCCCGGCAGCAATTCCCCAACGCGGTGCACGCCCGGCAGGGCCGGGCCGGTGTCGCCAAGCCCGAGCAGCCAGGACTCCTCGGTTCAGGTGGGCAGCTTCTCAACGAGTTGATCGCTCTCGCTCGCGACGACCTGTCCGCCGTCGGCGCGGACATCAATGACCGGCTGCCGTTCGTTCACCCGTGCGCTCGTTGCGTGCCGTAGCGCTGCTCGACGTAGTCGTCGAGGATGCCGATGAACTCGTCCACCAGGCCCTCGCCGCGGAGCGTGGTGCGGAGCGCGCCGTCCACGAACACCGGCGCGACGGGCTCCTCGAAGGTGCCGGGCAGCGAGATGCCGATATCGGCGTGCTTTGACTCGCCCGGGCCGTTGACCACGCAACCCATGACCGCGACGCGCATCTCCTCGACGCCCGGGTAGCGCTCGGCCCAGGCGGGCATCTGGTCGCGCAGATAGACCTGGATGCGCTGCGCCATCTCCTGGAAGAAGCTGCTTGTCGTACGGCCGCAACCTGGGCACGCCGACACCTGGGGCAGGAACGAGCGCAGGCCGAGCGACTGCAGCACCTGCTGGGCAACCAGCACCTCCTCGGTGCGGTCGCCGCCCGGTTCGGGTGTCAGCGACACACGGATCGTGTCCCCGATCCCTTCGTTGAGCAGGATCGAGAGGCCGGCCGTGGAGGCGACCACACCCTTCATGCCCATGCCCGCCTCAGTCAGTCCGAGGTGAAGCGGGTAGTCGCAGCGGGCCGCCAGCAGCCGGTAGACGTCGACCAGGTCGCGCACGCCCGAGACCTTCGCGCTGATGACGATGGCGTCGTGCGCCATGCCGGTGGCCTCGGCCAGCTCGGCGGAGCGCAGCGCCGACTGGAGCATCGCCTCGATCATCACGTCGCGGGAATCCCGCGGCAGCGGCAGGCGTGCGTTCTCGTCCATAAGCTCCGTCAACAGCGCCTGATCAAGCGACCCCCAGTTGACGCCGATGCGCACCGGCACGCCGTTCTCCACGGCGACCCGGACGATCGTCTGGAAATGTTCGTCGTGGCGCTTGGCGCCAACATTCCCTGGATTGATGCGGTACTTGGCCAGGGAGCGCGCGGCATCCGGGTATTCGACCAGCAGCTGGTGCCCGTTGTAGTGGAAGTCCCCGATGAGCGGCACGCCGATGCCCAGGTCGTCCAGCTTGCGGCGGATCTCGGCGACAGCCGCGGCCGCCGCGTCGTTGTTGACGGTGATGCGAACAAGCTCGGAGCCTGCGTGGGCAAGCGCGGCGACCTGGAGCGCGGTGCCGTCCGCGTCGGCCGTGTCCGTGTTCGTCATCGACTGGACGACCACGGGATGTCGCGAGCCGATCCTGACCCCGGCCACACCCACCGTGACGGTCTGGCGGCGTCCGGGCAGGTGTGGCTCTCCCTCGACGAGCGGCGGGTCCAGGTGCAGCGCCGGCTTGCCCGTTCCGACGGCCGGCTCGATGGTCATCCCCCTGCCGATCGCTGGATGTCGAACCAGGTGATCCACACGAGCAGTGCCATGAGCGCCAGGAACCCGACCAGGTAGACCGCGCGCTCGAAGGTGGCGCTGATCCGGTTGCCGGACAGGCGCTGGATGATCGAGACCGCGATGCGGCCGCCGTCCATCGGCGGGATCGGAAGCACGTTCACGATCGCCAGGTTGGCCGAGAGCATGCCGATCAGCCAGAACAGGAAGACCGGAGGCAGCTCGCTGCGCACCACTCCCACCGCGCCGACGATCCCCACCGGCCCCGAAACGGTCGGATGCGTGATGTTGGTGACGAGGTCTCGCAGGCCGGACAGGATGAGCGTGGAGGCCGCCAGCGTGCGGCGGAACCCGGTCGCGACCGCATCGACGGGCGGCTGCTGGATCTGGTCCGAGCGCGTCAATGCGAACGAGCTGATACCCAGTGCTCCCTGCCCCTGGGTGGGAACGCGAAGGGCGACGGTCTTGTCCTCGAGGGTGCCGTCCGCGTGGCGCACCGTCAGCGTGGCCGTCTGTCCGGCATGGGAGCTCAGCGCCTTGACCGGAGCGTCGCCCGCGGTGATGTCGTCGAAGCTTGGGAAGCGCTGGCCGTTGATCGCCAGGATCGTGTCGCCGGTGTAGTCGCAGGTGGTGAAGCCATTCGCGTCGGTGGAGAGCACCTTGCCGCCGACCAGGCCGATCTGCTGGGCCGGCGAGCCGGGCGAGACGCACCCCAGCTGGATGTCCGTCACCGGGTCGGCGGCCGCGGCGATCCCTCCGAAGATCAGCCAGGCGAGGGCGAAGTTCATGAAGACGCCCGCCACCAGGATCGTCAGGCGCGTGCGAAGTGGCTGGTTGACGAAGGCACGCGGGTCCTCGGACTCGCCCTCCTCCCCTTCCAGGCGCACGAAGCCGCCGATCGGCAGCCAGTTGAGCGTGTAGATCGTCTCCTTGTCGCGCCCCAGGATGCGGGCGCGCGGCGGGAAGCCGATGCCGAACTCGTGGACGCGCACCCTGGCGCGCCGCGCAACGATGAAGTGGCCGAGCTCGTGGATGACCACCAGGACCACGAGGATCACCAGGAGCGTGATCCAGTTGAGCGCGCTGTCGAGGAACGGCATCAGCGAACGACCTCGGCGATGACCGCGCTGGACGCCCAGGAGCGGACCTCAGCGTCGATGGCGATCAGCTCTGGCAGGTCAGGGTCTGCGCCGAATCCGTACCGCTCGACGGCCGCGGCAGCAAGTGACGGGATGCCCGTGAACCCGAGGCTGCCGGCGAGGAAGCGACGCACCGCCACCTCGTCCGCGGCGATCAGTGCCGCAGTCGCGCGGGGGCCTCGCAACGCGGCGTCGCCGCAGACGCGCAGCGCGGGGAAGCGCTCGGGATCTGGGGCCTCGAACGTCAGCTCCGCATGCTCGAGGAGATCGAGACGCGGCGCAGGACCTGGCACGCGCCGCGGGTAGGTCACGGCGTACTGGATGGGAATGTGCATGTCGGGAAGTCCGAGTTGTGCCTTGAGGGAGCCGTCGACGAACTCCACGAGCGAGTGAATCACGCTCTGTGGATGGATGAGCACGTCGATACGGGCGTACTCGACATCGTACAGCCAGTGTGCCTCGATGACCTCCA
>JBBSGX010000202.1:0-4679 GCA_038253685.1 Candidatus Limnocylindrales bacterium
AGGCATGCGTGGCTCCTTTCCACCCTCCGTCAGGAGCGGGACGTCCGGATCGCGGCCGGCTGACGCAGCGCTCCTCACCCAAGCGTGAGGCTAGCACCGCGGGCGGGCCGAGTCCATAAGAACTTGACCGATCGAACCCGTGATTGCGGGTCAGGAGTCGGCGGCTGCCGTGGCGGGCAGCCTCGATGGCGTCCTGATGCCCAGATAGACCAGGAAAGCGCCGCCGGATCAAGCCCAGCCATCGCGCCTGGCCGACCAGCCGACGGTGGGCGAGCTCGAGCGCATCGTGGCGCTCGGAGTGGGTGGAGCGCGCCTGACCCTTTCCGCCTGGCGTCCCCACCCGTCGCCCGCTATGCTGCGCGCCGTCCGTCGGCAGATGGCATGGGTCATCCGGACGCGGAAGGAGGGACGCCAAGTGGCTAGCGCAACCGCCGCGGTGATATCCCCGTCACGCCTCCGCGAGGGTGCCGGCCAGCCGGACTGACATCAGTCTGAGCAGCCAGAGGCCGTCCTCGGTGGAGGACGGCCTCTTCATGTCCGGAAGCCAATGTGACGGGGAAATCGGGCGGTCCCAAGCGTCGAGTGGAGATCCCCGTTGAAACCGATCCGATCCTTCCGCTGTGCGCACTGCCGGCTGGACGTTTCCACGTCCGCTCCGGGCACGGCTCACCGGAACCATTGCCCGAACTGCCTCTGGAGCCGGCACGTCGACGACGATCCCGGCGACCGGGCGTCCGACTGCCAGTGCTCCATGGAGCCCATCGCCATCACGGTTCGAGGTGACGGTGAATGGGTACTCATCCACCGCTGCCAGGGCTGCGGAGTCCTGCACAGCAACCGGGCGGCGGGTGACGACAACCCCCTGCTGCTCTTCCGGCTGGCCGTCAAGCCGCTGGCTCAGCCACCCTTCCCGCTCGACCGGCTGACCCTCATCTGAGGGCCGGCCGGTGCGGCGCGGCGTCTGCGTGCGAGCGCGCCAGGTGCTCGCGGAGCAGGTCCCTGCCGAAGTCTCCTTCCGGGTCGCGCCAGACCGTATGGATGTGGTTCGCGCGGTTCTGCGTGTTGTCGTACTCGAGCAGGATCCGTGGTCCGGACAGGCGGTAGTACTGACCGGTTCCGGGCTCGAGCCCGCCGGCCCAGGCGAAGTGGAGCTCATGCCCATCGGGCCCGTCGAGTCGATCGAGCTCTGCGCGGGCGACCGAACCCGGCAATCGGACCGCCCACGTCTCGAGTAGCCGACCTACCAGCTCGCGCCCCTCGGGTCCGATGTCGACGACGGGCACACCGGCAGGCGGAAGTGCTTCAACGAAGGGCTTGTTCGAGGTCAGGATCTCCGGCGGCGCCTCGTCGCTGACGACGGCGCGCGCGAGGCTGCCCGGATCGAGCGCGTTGACCAGCGCCCGGCCGAGATCCTCCTCTCGTCCCAGTGGTCGGATCACGCGGCCTGCTCCGTCGCGATGCGATGCCGGGTTGGCGCCGAGGAACGACGGCATGGCCGCCACCCGGCTCCCTGCGACCGTCACGTTCAGTGAGGCATGGTGTCCCTCGAAGCGCCAACCCCACGCGACGTCGCGGGGATCGCCGAAAAGCGACACCGCGTAGGTCATCGAATCGCGCAGCACGGCGTCGTTCTCCATCCGGGCGAGGACGAGTTCCAGGCCGATGATCCGCACGACGCGCGAGTGGCCGGCGGCTGCCGTTCCCGCGGCGATAAGCTCGTGCACGAGCTCGCGCTGCTCCTCGTGCAGGTCGCCCATGGGAACCCCGGGCCGGGTGCGTGGGGCAAAGGCCCAGTCGCTTCGAGCGCCGTCGTCGTGCAGGTCGAGGGTGGCAGCCCGGCGTTGCCCTTGATCGAGTGAGTCGAGCAGCGCGCCTGCGGCTTCGCGCAGGTCTTCGGCGGTGCCGGTCGATGGGGTCATGCTCGACCGAGTATGGGCACCCGGTCCCGATGCTGCGGCGTCTCGATGCACCGGAATTCGCGCCCGGGGATTGACCCCTCCGGCAAGCGCGTCGTGACTGGCGGCGCCTACTGGCATCGCCAGGGGCAGGGCCTGGATGCAAGCCTCCAGGTCTTCCTCGATAGCCCCAGCGCGGCGTCCGATGGGAAGGGGTGGTACGCCGCAGGCACGAACCTGTCCGGAGGCCCGTTGCAGCTGCGTGTCGTGATCCAGTGCCTTGGTGCGACCGATGTCGGGGCCCACCCCGTCAACAGCGCCGACATGACCGTGAACAAGGGCAGCTTCGGCGCGCTCCACGTCTCATGCGGCGTTGGGAAGCGAGTGTAACGGGCGGCGCTTGCTGGCATTGCCCCGGACATCCAGCCGATGCCACCCACGTCGGCACACTCACCGGATCAACCGCCACCGGAACGAACGGCACAATTGTGAAGTGCGCAGCGGGCAGACGGGTCGTCGCCGGCGGGGCGTACCGGCACCGGCCGGGACAGCCAACCGACAGCAACCTGGGGCGTACCTCGGCGGTTCGACCGCAACGGCGGACGCCAAAGGCTGGTTTGCCTCCGGCAAGAACAGCTCCGGAGAGCTGCTCGTCCTCCACGTGTCGGCTCTCTGCATCAACCTCTAGCTGGAGGCAGGCTCCGCGAGGGTCGCGCCTCGTCCCGGTTAGGATTGGCTTTCGCCGTGAGCTTTGCCACCGCGCCCTTCCGGGAGGACAACCGCCGATGACCCAGCCCAGCGTCGCCGCGACGCCCGCCGAACTCCTCGAGCTGCTGGGGGGCATTGCCCGCGTCGACGGGGAGCGGCTCCGCATCGAGGACGAGGTCGCGTTCCGGGACCGCGGCATCCGGGACGTCGTCTGGACCGCGACCTTCAGCGAGGACGAGAACAGCGTCGAGGCCGCGCGCTGGATCGTGTGGGAGGCCTCCCAGCAGCTGGCCGCGCGCTCGGCCAGCATCCATGACCTTTACATGGCACGCGGCCGCGGCGAGGTCCATGGCTTCACGTTGCCGGCGATCAACCTGCGCACGCAGGTCTTCGACATGGCGCTGACGATCTGCCGCGCGGCGCAGAAGCTGGACGTCGGGACCGTCATTTTCGAGCTCGCTCGCAGCGAGCAGGAGTACACCTTCCAGCGACCGGGTGAATACATCACCAGTGTCTTGGCGGGCTGCGTCGCGTCCGGCTGGCAGGGCCCGGTCTTCGTCCAGGGCGACCACTACCAGTTCAACGCCAAGAAGTACGCGGTCGATGCGGACGGCGTGAGCCAGATCCTGCACAAGGCCACCCGCGACGCGATCGGCGTTGGCTACGGGAACATAGACATCGACAGCTCGACCCTGGTCGACCTCTCCAAGCCCACGGTCGACGAACAGCAGCGCGAGAACTACGAGCGAGCGGCCGAGCTCTCGGCGGTGATCCGCGAGGTCGAACCCGGAGATCTCACGGTTTCCATCGGCGGTGAGATCGGTGAGGTTGGCAAGGAGAATTCGAACGAGGCCGAGCTTCGTGCCTACCTGGACGGGTACCGGCGAGAGCTGACGGCTCGTGCGGGCGAGGGGGCCATCGGCCTGTCGAAGGTGAGCGTACAGACCGGAACGTCTCATGGCGGGGTGCCGCTGCCGGACGGAGGCGTCGCGGAGGTCAAGCTGGACTTCGGGACCCTGGAGCGGCTTTCGGTCGTGGCCCGCGAGTACGGGCTGGCAGGAGCCGTACAGCACGGGGCATCCACGCTGCCGGACGAGTTGTTCCACCATTTCCCGAAGGTCGAGACGGCTGAGATCCACCTCGCCACCGGCTTCCAGAATCTGCTCTACGACCACCCCGCCTTTCCTGCCGACCTGCGCGAGAAGGTCGAGCAGTCGTGCTTCCAGAACGCCGCGGACGAGCGCAAGCCGGGCGAGACCGACGAGCAGTTCATCTACAAGACGCGCAAGAAGGCCCTCGGCCCGTTCAAGCGCATGCTCTGGGAGCTGCCGGTCAAGGACGAGATCCTGGCGTCGCAGGAAGCGAAGGTCGAATTCCTGATGGAGAAGCTCGGCGTCGCCGGGTCGCGCGCGATGGTCGAGAAGTACATTTCCGCGCCGCACCGGCCGCGGCCGGCGCCGGAAGCGTTGCGGACGGCCGTCCCGGCTCGCTGAGGCGGTCCAGCGTCGAACTGCCGGGCGGCGCGGCGGGCTCTTTGGGCAAGTGCCGGTGGTTGACGCGGCCGCAGCCGAACTCGATCACGCTTGATGCCGGATGGGTATGCGTCGCGCCGGCCCGCTTGAGGCCTCCAGCTAACGCCTGGTGTTTGACCCTTGCGTTGCCTGTCGAATTGGCTTCGGCATCGGCCGAGCTTGGGACCCATCCGTGGAGCTCGTGAACGCATGGCATTAGCGAGCGCCCGCAAGGGCGGAGGACTGGCACCTCATGTTGCCGGTTGAGCGTGGCACAAACACCCGGCGTTAACGAATGGCTCCAGAGCGCGGGGTCCGTCGTGGCGCCCGGAGCTGTCGGTTCCTCGGCGGCTCGGCAAGCCATCGCGGCGCGTCCCGCTCCGTTGGTCGGCACCTCGGCGGCCGGCGGCACCGCGGCCCCGGCCGGCGGCCGGCGGCACCTCGGCGGCCATCGGCCGACCGCGGCGAACCTACGTGGCCGCCGTCCCTTCGCCGTCCGATGGCGCCACCGCTTCGGCGATCGCGGCAGCCTCGGCGTGAATCGCCGCAGCCACTGCCGCCTGAG
>JBBSGX010000203.1:0-4662 GCA_038253685.1 Candidatus Limnocylindrales bacterium
AGGGTTCGCGGCCAGTTCGGCACCGACGACGAAGAGCTCGCGCTGGAAGCGCAGGACCAGCCCGGGAAGATCGGCGAGCACTTCCGGCAGCGTCCCGTCCGCCTCCATGACGCCGAGCTGGGCACGCGCCACGCCGAGGGCGGCGACTGCTTCGTCGATCGTGCCGTAGGCCTCGGTCCTGGGATCGTCTTTCGCCACCCGGCCGCCGTAGAGCAGGCCGGTGGTCCCGTCGTCGCCGCGCCCAGTGGCAACGGCACTCTTCACGATGCGTACCCGGCGGGCCTTGCCGCCAGGGTCATCTACCACACCAGGCCGGCGTCTTTGGGGTCCCACCGCTCCGCCAGCAGCGTGACCTTGACGTCGTGTCCCTCGACCTCCTCGACAACCTCCTTGACCTGCTGGAGCATCGCGCCGGCGTACGGGCAGAAGGGAGTCGTGAGGATCATCTTGACCTCGGTGAGCTGGTCGCCCAGCAGCACCTGTCGGATGAGGGCCAGCTCGATCACGTTCATCCCGATCTCGGGATCGACGACCTGCCTGAGCGCGTCGAGGATCGCCAGCTCGCGAGCCCGCGCCTGGGGATCCACGGCGGGAGGCGCGCTGGGCGCCAGGGTCTCGGGCGCAGCAGCGGGCGCCGTTGCGTCGGGTGCCGTGTCCGGCGGAGTGACGATGGGGTCAGTTATGAGGGTCTGGTTGCTCATGGCGAATAGCTGCCTCAGGATTCGGACTCCTGGAAATCCTAGCACCAGGGTCGGGTATCGGGCTCAGGACGATCGGCGCGCCGAGCCGATGCTGCACGTCAGTCTCCTCGAGGCATGTCCCGCGCCCGATCCCCGCAGGATTGGCAACCGTCAGTGCCAGGGCGGCCGCAAACCCGCACGCCATGATCCAACGCTGAACCCTCCTCATCTGCGTTGTTCCCACGAACTCACGTCCTCCAAGAGTGGTCAGCAGTTTGCAGTCGTGCAAAGTTGCAGTTGCGTCGTACTCTCCAGATCGTCGGCCGTGCTGTACCAGGCTCGACGGTCGCCGAGCGTGGGGGCATTTCGGAGACCCTGCTCCCCGGCCAGGTGCGCCGCGAACCGCGGACCTCAGCGCCTCGCGGCGACCGGCAACGGCTCCCCCTTCGTGACGACGATGCCAGATGCCTCCCGCAGGTGTGCGGGCAGCACGGCAGCCTCCGAGGCCGTGAAGCCGGGGCCGCGCAGCGATCCGTCGGTCTCGAAGAAGTCCGGATATCGATCGCGGTGCTCACCCGCGTACCGGAACGCCTCGGCAATGCCCACGATCCGCAGCTCCGGGTTCTGCGCCAGCATCTCGCCCGGTGGCAGGCCGTTCTCGCGCATCTCGAGCAGGTTGCGGACGGTCAGGCGGGTGCCCCAGCAGAACGGCTCGCCGTTCATCACCAATGGGTCGATCTTGACCCACTTGATCGTCATCAGATCACCGAATCGTCGGCGATCCCGGCGCCCTTCCAGAAGAATCGGACGATCGAATTGCCCTTGTGGTCGCCCGCGAGGCGCTGGTGGTGCTTCAGGCGCGCCTGCCATCGCTCCATCAGCCCGCGCAGCAGGCTGGCGTCCTGGCTGGTGAGCACCGTGAGCGCCGCTGCCCGCAGGCCGTCGAGCAGCAGCATGAAGTCCTTCATCGGGACATGCCGGTGCCGCATGACCGGGACCAGCCACTCCCCGTACTGGACCACGAAACGGTCCTCACCCGTCTCGAGGGCCTGTGCCAGCTGTTCGATATGCCCGTTGTAGTCGCGCAGGAAGCGGCGCAGCGCGAGCTCGTCATAGCGATCGGAGAACGTGGGATCGAGCTGGATCGACGTCTCCAGTGCGATCTGGGCCAGCCGGGCACGAGCACTACGCAGACGATCAGCGGCGGCAGGGTGGCCGGCGTTGCGATCGGGAGGCGGCAGGCCGAGGCTGGGGTGGCTCATCGAGGCAAGTCTAGTGGCTCCGGCCAGCTGCGGACCCACCTCGCGGGTACAGTTGCGACGATGACCGAGCGACCCGCGCCCGGCGAGGTCCGACCGCGCACGCTCGAGCGCCCGCCGGGGAATCGCTATCTGCCCCCGGACGTCCCCAACCCGCTGGCCGTCCGCCCGGACATGGTGCGTGCCACGCTCTTCGGCGCTGCTACGGCTCTCCTCACCTCGGTCCTCGCGGCCGCGCTGAACGCCGGGCTCAACCTCCTCGTGGGCGTCGCGGTCGTGGCCGCGCTCGGCGGTTGGCTGATCGGACGGGCCGTGCGGCGGGGCGCCTGGTCCGGGCGCGCCCACGTCCCGAGCCCTGCGCCGCTCCTGCTGGCCGTGCTCCTGGCACTCGCTGCGTGGCTCGTCGGCGAGATCGGTGCCTACCTACTGTCCCTGGCCGCGCTGCAGGATTCGGTCCGCAGCTTCCCGGAGCGCATCGCTGCACTGCCGTTCCTCGATTGGCTGAGCCCGCAGTTCGGACCGCTCGAGATCATCAGCCTGTTCCTGCTCGCGGGACTCGCCTGGTTTTCGTCGCGTTAGCTTCGTCGCTCTGGGAGGGTGCGATGGCCAAGCTCGTGATCGCGTTCGTTCATCGGGATGATGTCAGCCGCGTGGTGGCGACCCTCCGCGAGTCCGATCTGCGCGTCACGGAGCTGCGCTCCGAGGGTGGCTTCCTGCGTGCCGGCAACGCGACGCTGGTGAAGGGCGTCGAAGACGACCGGCTGCCGCTGGCCATGTCGGTGATCGACCGCAACTGCCAGCGCCGCACAGAACAGGTGCCCATCGAGCTGCTGGGCGGCGTGGACGGAGCCTGGCTACCGACCGAGGTGGAGCCGGCGGTGCGACGGTGCTGGTGCTCCCCATCGAGGAGATCCGCCACTTCTAGCGGCCCGGCTCGGGACTCTCGCCGACGAACGGCATGTTCTGGTCCTCGATGGCGTGCAGGCTCATGCGCAATGCCGCAGTCTTCTGGTCAGCCACGTCGCGGACGTATGCGGCCGTCTCCGCGTCTGTCATCGGGCGGCCACGCACGACATCCTTCGACTTGCCCACCATCAACCATGAAAGGTGGTAGCGGTCCATCGAGCCCCAGGCGCCGCTGAGCAGCTCGTCGGAGACCGCCAGCCAGGTCCGCAGCGCGTCCATCGACGGCTGCAACTGGAGGCGCTCGCCCTCTGCGATGAGGCGGCGAGTCTCGCGAATGAGCTGGTCCCGGGTCATCACCCCTATCATCGCCGGACCGTGATCGCTCCATCGACCGAACCTCAGGCGGCATCCCCGCCGACCGCCATTCGAACCCCGAGTCGCCACTCCCCCGATCTTTCGGCTGCCTGGGAGTCGGTGGCCGCAGCGGTTCGTGAGGGCGCGGTGCCGTCGGCCGTGATGGGCGTCGCGGACGCATCCGGAACGCTCGAGGTGCGCGCCTTTCCCGGGCCGGCAGAGCCGATGCTCAGAACCGAGTCCCTCTTCTTCCTGGCGTCGGTGACCAAGCCGATCGTCGCGACGGCGGTGATGCAGCTTGTCGACGAGGGGCGGCTTGACCTGCACGCGCCGATCGCGCGGCTGGTGCCCGAGTTCCAGGGTCCCGGCAAGGAGGCGGTCACGGCCTGGCACGTGCTCACCCACACGTCCGGCGTGCCGGACGTGGACCCGGCGGTCCTGCGCCGTAGCCGTCCATCTGCCGCGCAGATGCTGCAGCGCGTGTGCCGAGAGCCGCTCGGCTTCGAAGCGGGCATACGCTATTCGTACGCGTCCGACTCGTTTTACCTGCTCGCCGCGGCCATCACGCGGGTTACCGGCATGCCGTTCGCCGAAGCGCTTCGACGCCGAGTACTGGCGCCGGTTGGCGCCTTCGACATCTCGTTCGATCCACGGGCGCAGCGGTCACGCATGGTGCTGGTGCATGGCATTCCGCTCGGCAATCGCCTCGTCCGGGAGCTGATCCTTCGCTTCCTGGCGCGCGCCACGCTGCCGGGCGGCGGGCTGTGGGGCAACGCCGAGGACCTGTTGCGCTTCGGGAGGGCAATGCTGCCGCTCGAGAGCGGTGCCGGCCACCGCCTCCTCTCGCAGGCAGCTATCGACGAGATGACGCGTGAGCAGACGTCGGGCATCGTTGAGACGTCCGCCGACGGCACGATCCGTGTGCCCCACTACGCCCTCGGCTGGGGCAAGCCCAATCCCGAGGGGACGGCGCCGAGCGTGCTCGGGACGCCGCCCGACACCGCTGTCCGGGTGCCAGCGTCACCGTCGAGCTTCACCCACGGCGGCGCGGCCGGGACCAGGCTCTGGATCGACCCCGATCGGGAGCTCGTGTTCGTCTTCCTCACGAACCTGTGGGGCGTCTCGGACGCCTCGATGTTCGCGACCCTCGCCGAGGTCTACAGGGCCTGGGACGCGGCCGGCTGACCACTGGCGGTGCAGGCCTGGGAGGCCATGACGCCACACCTGCGCCTACTTCTGGTTCTCGATATCGCGTGCATCGCTGCCGCCGCAGCTTGCCGACCAATAAGGAACAAGGTCCGGCCCTCTGCAGGCGCCTTATGCCACGAATATCGGTGCTGGCGCTGAAACGAGCGGGTTGGACTGACAAGCTGGTCGTCGAGGCCGCGTGCCCGCGGCTTGTTGCCTACCCAGATGCTCACGGTATCCATGCAGTCGATTTCGATCGACCCAAGCCGTCTGGG
>JBBSGX010000204.1:0-4646 GCA_038253685.1 Candidatus Limnocylindrales bacterium
CCGTCGTCTGCTTACCGGATTCTCAGGACCGAAACGCCAGCATCCGGTCGATCGGTCCCGACAGACCAGCCAGCCCCGGCCGGTGACGATGCGGGACTCCGCACGGGATCTCAGGAGGATCAGATGCACAGACGATGGCTGGTCACCGCCACGGCGACGGCGATGCTGGCGGGCACCCTTGGAGCTGGCACGGCCCAGGCTGCCTCTTCGGCACGAGGTCCGGATCCGTCGCAGTTCGTCCAGAACGTGGACAACCCATGGTTCCCGCTGAAGCCGGGCACCATCTTCGTCTATCGCGGCTCGAAGGACGGCAAGAGGGCCACTGACATCGTCGAGGTGACCGACCGAACGAAGGTGATCTCCGGGGTGCGCTGCGTTGCCGTCGACGACACCCTGGTACTGAACGGCAAGGTCGGGGAGCACACGGTGGACTGGTACGCGCAGGATCGCGCGGGGAACGTCTGGTACTTCGGCGAGCGGACGGCCGAATACGACGATCGTGGCAAGGTCACCAGCCGCGAGGGGACGTGGATGGACGGCGTCAACGGAGCGCGCGCCGGAATTTACATGTTCGGAGATCCAAGGGTCGGCCGATCCGCGCGCCAGGAGTATTACCCGGGCCACGCTGAGGACCACTTCACGGTCCTGACCCATTCAGCGTCGGTCACGGTTCCGTACGGCACCTTCCATCACGCACTGCGGACCAAGGAGTGGACGCCTCTCGAGCCCGGCGTGCGTGACGCGAAGTTCTACGTGCACGGCCTCGGTGAGGTCAAGGAAGTGACGGTCAAGGGCCCGCTCGAAGTCCTCAGACTGGTCCAGGTCATCCGCGACTGACCGCGGCCGAAGCGGCAGCACCGACGGCCGGCGCGGAGGCGTGCCGGCCGTTTTCATGGGGCAATCGTCGCGTCTCAGCCGCAGCGAACCCTGGCGTGCGCCCAGTCGGCGTGGTCGTAGCGCAGGCCGTCGCCGGCATCCGTGACCACGAGACTCACCTCGTTCGCGCCGGTCAGATCCGCAACCACGTGCTGCGCCGCAGACGCGCCGGTCAGCGTGCCGGTCTTCGCCACGACATTGCCGTCGGCGAGAACCTGGAAGCGCACGGACCCGCCGTTGCCGACCTCATCGTCGACTCCAACGTCGGCCTCGAACTGCGAGCAGCTGCGACCCAGGAAGTAGGTGATGCGGCTGTCGGCATGTACACCAACCCCGCGCGCGTAGGTCTTGCCTGCGATCTGCAGCTGGCGGCCGTCGCCGTTTGCCCTCCCGCCGTTGCTCGCGTCCCGCTCGATGGGTCCCCAGCCGCTCACCGCGCTCATCGGCGAGAGGTCGGAAACGGCGGTCCATCCAAGCGAAGGAGCCGGATGGATCGGGCGCACCCGGTACAGCGCGGTTCCATGGGCAGGAACCGAGGCGCTGATTCTTCCGGTCGTGGTGGTCGTCTTGCCTGTCCACAGTCCCACGACGCTGTACGACGCTGCCTGCGGGAGGCCAGCGGCTACCGCTGTAGTGCTGACGAACTTCACCGAGCCGGTCTCGTTGAGGAGTGCCACGGCGCGATCGCCGTTCGCCAGGGGCTTCGTGTAGCTCGTCAGGCCGTTGGCACGGTGCACGACGGTCGCCTGCCTGCCGAGCGGATCCTGGTCGATCGCGATCACCTCCGGGTCCCTGAGCGTCTGGAGCGTGAAGCGGTCGGCGTGTCGAAGGTCCGTGCTGATCAGCAGCGGGGCGGCCATCATCGCCCACAGACTCATGTGGGTGCGCTGCTCGACGTGCGTCATGCCCGGATTGCCGACCTCGAGCATGTCCGGGTCGTTCCAGTGCCCCGGCCCGGCGAACTTCGCGAGCCGCTGGTTCACATGCACGATCGCGATCATCGACGCCCACGAATCGTGGATGTCGCGGCTGGTGCGCCACAGGTTGCCGATGCGCGGCGCCCAGGTCCAGGGCGAGTCGCGGCCCCAGTTGCAGATGGCGTAGACGATGGCGCGAGCCACGTGGTCCAGGGCATTGCGCATGGCCCGGTAGCGAGGCGGCGCGGGCGCGCCGTGGCTATTACAGTTGTCGTACTTCAGATAGTCGACCCGCCAACGGGCGAATGTGCGCGCATCCGTGAGCTCGTGGCCAAGCGAACCCGGCGAGCCGAGCCTGTTGCAGGTGTGGGTCCCGGCGTCACCGTAGATCCCGAACTTGAAGCCGCGATTGTGCAGGTAGTTGCCGAGCGCTTTCATGCCGCTCGGGAAGCGCCCGTGGTGCGCCGCCAGCTTGCCGGAGGACGTGCGCGTCGGGGCTCCCCAGCAGTCGTCGACGTTCACGTAGCGGTAGCCCGCGTCTCGAAGCCCGGTGGCGACCATCGCGTCGGCGATCCCGCGGATCGTGGCTTCGTTGATGTGGCAGTGGAACGCGTTCCAGGTGTTGAAGCCCATCGGAGGCCTTGCCGCCAGCTGGCTGGAATCGGCGGACGACCCCGACGATGCAGGCGCGGACCCTGAGACAGTCGCGGACCCCCAGACCGTCGCGGACCTGGGGACTCTTGCGGACCCGGAGTCTCTTGCGGAGCCGGGGACCGTTGCCGAGGCTGACCCGGAGCCACGGACCGCCTCGACATGCGCGAGCGATGAGGCCAGCGCCCGCGGCGAGGGTGCCAGGCTGACGAAGAGTGCCAGCAGGCACACACTCCCCAGTGCGACAGTCGCGACCGAGCCGCGGCGTTGCCCACCTTGCATGAGGTCGAGTCGCGAGCGCGCCGAACTGCCCGCCCGCGTGGGCGGCCGGCCCGCGATCCGATACGTCCCGGCTATGGGCCGTTCCGGTAGACGACGTGGCAGAAGCTGCGGGTGATGCCATCAAAGCCACTGCGATAGTGATCGATGACGACGCGCGCACGACCGAGGACCGTCGTGTTAGGCCGGTACCACGTCAGAACGGCGAGAGCGCGGTCATGGCCCTGGTTCGAACCTGCCCAACCCACGTGCGCCTTGCCAAAGACCGCCGACGTGTGGACGGTCGCGCTGGTCCGCTGCTCTGTTCCCACGTTGACGGTGTGCCAGCCGGTGCCGTTGAGATGCTGGAGCTTCACGCGGTAGCCGATCGTGCCGTGGTGCGACGATTGGCCCGCCGGCCAGAACGCGGTGGGCGCGTCGACCTTGACGCCCACGAGGTAGGTATGGCCCGCGGCCCCGCCCCCGTTGTAGTTGCAATACCCGGCTGGATTGCCCGCTGTGTCGGTGAACGAGTAGCTCCCGATGGTGCCGCTCTGGTGCACCTGGTGCGCGGCGAAGACATCGCCACCACCGAGCGCGAGGCAGGCCGCGATCAGAATCGCAAGGGAAGCGCCGCGCCACGCGCGGCCCACGATGAACCTCACCATCGCCTCCATGCTGCCGGCGGGTCCCCGTTTGTCGGCCCGGTGGTACCCCCGTGCGGCCACCATAGCCCGGCGACAGGCTGAGCGCAATCCTCCGAGTGCGACAATAGCCGCAACGTGACCAGGGAGGTTCGGCCATGTCGAGCGATGACAACAAGGCGGTCGTGCGCCGCTTCATCGATGAGATCTTCGACCAGGGGACGGTCAGCGCCGTCGACGAATTGGTCGACGACAGCTTCGTGCCGCACACCTGGCCGTCGGTCACCGGCAAGGAAGACTTCAAGGAAACGGTCGTGCGCATGGCCAGGGCCGTCAAGGACCCCCATCACACGATCGAGGACATGGTCGCCGAGGGCGACCGTGTGTCGGTTCGCCTGACGTCGCATGCCGTCCAGAACGGCGACGTCATGGGCATTCCGGCCGCCGGCAAGGCGTACACGATCGCCGAGCAACACATCTTCCGAGTCGTCGATGGCAAGGTCGTCGAGTACTGGCACGTCGCCGACATGCTGGGCATGATGCAGCAGATCGGCGCCTTCCCGGAGCGATCGAAGCCGAAGACCTAGTCCGCGGTCCATCCTCGGGCCAGGCAGGCCGGCGATCAGTAAGTGGCGGCCAGGTGGGTGTGCAGGAACTGGGTGAATGGCACATTCAGCCGGCGCAGACCGTGAACCCGGACGCCGCTCGTGAGCGCGCTGATGACCTTGCCGTTGCCGAGATAGATGCCGATGTGGGAGCCATGGCCGTAGACCACCAGGTCGCCGGGCCGCCCGTTCCTGCGACTTGCCTGGCCGCGCCGCTGGAATGCCGCCATGTAGCCCGCGGCGGTCTTGCGCGTCCCGCCGATGACGCCGGCTTCGCGGGCGTCCTTGAAGGATCGGAAGACGAGGCCTGAACAGTCGAAGGTGCGAGGGCCGTCCGTGCCCATCCGATACGGTGCCCCGATATGGTGGCGTGCCGCTGCGATCACCTCGGCGGCTGCGCTCGGGGCCGAGCTCTCTGCCGCGGCGGGTTCGGCCAGGCCGCTGAACAGCAGCGTGGCGAGCGCGAGCATACTGAGGAGGAAGCGGCCCCGATGAGCGCTGTGGGTACGGGGCTGGGCGTGGCTGATGGCGCGCACGCGCGCCCGGACATCGATCAATGATCGTTCCTCTCTGCCAGGACGCCGTGCTGGGGCACGGCGGCGAAGGGCCGGTCCGGCAGCTGGGGCAACCGGATGCGCGACTCGTCAACCATACCCACGAAATGTGAGAGGGAGATGAATGCCCCGGCCCCGATC
>JBBSGX010000205.1:0-4624 GCA_038253685.1 Candidatus Limnocylindrales bacterium
AAGCGATCCCGACCGGGGAGCGGCTGGCGGTCCGGGGCTGGTAGGCAGAGGTCCAGGGCGGTCGGGACGGGCGTCCGATGACGGGACGTCGGCAGCGCCACGCGAGCAGGCCATGAGGATCGGAGTCCTCGCGCTTCAGGGCGCCTTCGCGGAGCACATCAGCGTGCTGCGCCAGCTCGGCGCCGAGGCCGTACCCGTGCGGCTACCGCGCGACCTCGAGGGGGTCAGCGGCCTGATCCTGCCCGGTGGCGAGAGCACGACCATGCGCAAGCTCATCGATCGATGGGGACTGCGGGAACCGATCCTCGACCTCGCCCGCCAGGGCGCGCCCATCTTCGGCACCTGCGCCGGCATGATCCTGGTCGCCAGGGAGATCACTGACGGCGCCGACCCGGTCTTCTCGCTGCTGGACGTATCGGTGAAGCGCAACGCCTTCGGGCGCCAACTCGACAGCTTCGAGGCTGACCTCCAGGTGCCTGTGCTCGGTGACCTGCCGGTCCATGGCGTCTTCATTCGCGCCCCGATCATCGAGCGCGTCGGTCCGGACGTGGACGTGCTGGCGACCCTGGACGACGGCCGCGTCGTGGCGGTCCGGCAACGCAACGTGCTGGCCACGGCGTTCCACCCCGAGCTCGCCGGCGAGACGCGCTTCCACCGGCTCCTGACGACGATGGCCGGCGCCTTCGATGAACCGGAGGAGGGATCCGGGCGGCGGCGGCACCCGACGCGGCGAGCCGCGGCGGCAGCACGATCCCCGGCCGACGGCCCCGTGGCAGCAAATCGGTCCCCGGAGGTCGACCGATGAGCGTCCGCTCCGGGCGCGTGCGATCAGCGCGTCTCACCGACCTTGCAGCCATCGGCGAGCTCTCGCGCCTTTCCCAGGACGCAATGGGCAGCGACGCCGATGTACGGCCGGTGCGCTCGCTCGGGCTGCCCGTCAACGCCAGCCAGATCAGCGTGTTCAGCCTCTTCCGCATGCCGCTCGGTGCGTTCCAGCCGCACGACCCGCTCTACATCTTCGAGGATGAGGGCCGCCTGTCGGGCCTTGCCCGTGTCGATCGGGACACCCACCGCGACGACTGGACGATCGTGGAGCTCGACGCGGTCGACCACGGCGACGCGGGCGACATCCGTTTCCGGCTGGTCCAGCACCTGTTGCGCGACGGGGCAAAGCGCGGCGCCGAGCGCTTCCACGTGGCCTGCGCGGACACCGGCGGCAATGTCGAGATCTTCATGCAGGCCGGGTTCGTGCGGTACGGCGAGGAGAACATCCTGTACCGGCCGCCGGATCTGACGTGGCCCGCCCTCCCGGGCGACGAGGAGGCGGGGGCGGCCCGCATCCGGCCGAGCGTCCCATTGGACGCGCTCCAGCTCCACCGCCTCTACCAGGCCGTGACGCCGCGTCCGGTGACCCGACTCGAGGGTTATCGCCTGCCCGACTGGGAGCGCCAGGGCAACCAGTGGCGCATCCCCCGTTCCGCGCTGACGCCGATCCTCGGCTTTGCCGACGTTGAGGCGTTCGTGCAGGAGTGCCCGCCGGAGTCGGCGCCGGAGCTGGCTGCGTTCGTGCAGATCGGGGTCGCCAAGGAAGACCAGCCGCACTACCTGCGCGTCGTCAGCCATGCCGAACATGACCCGACAGACCTGATCACGTACGGCTTGGCCGCGATCGGGGATCGCAGCGGCGAGACCCGCCGGTCCGGCACCGACCAGTCCAGAGGCCGCGGCGTCCTGACCGCGGTGCGAACCTATGAGTCCCCGATCGACCGGCGCCTGGAGGAGGCAGGCTTCACTTCGATCGCACGGGTCTCGCTGTTGATGAAGGAGACGTTGGTGCGCGTCGCCGAACCGGCGCTCGTACCGGCAACCACACGATGACAACCACCGATCCGCAGCAACCGCCCATCCGTCCAGCCAGATCAAAGGCAGGAGGACCCGTGGCCACCAACCGACGCGAGATCACCGACGACATGGACGCGCTCCTCGAAGCGCTTCCACCCGAGATCCAGGAGCGCATCCGCGCGCTGCCAGACGCCCAGACGGTCATCGAGGTCGTGATGGACCTCGGCCGGCGGCCCGAGGCGCGCTACGGCGGCGGCGGCGAGGTGGTACTGCTCGAGCGCGAGATCGACGAGGCGGACATCCAGTACGTCGTCGACCATATCGGCTCGTTCGGGGACGACAATCGCGCCGGCATCGAGCGGACCCTGCATCGCATCAGTGCGATCCGCAATCGCAGCGGCAAGATCGTGGGGTTGACGTCGCGAATCGGACGGGCCGTCTTCGGCACGATCGAGATCATCGACGACCTGGTCGAGTCCGGGAAATCGATCCTGATCATGGGCCGGCCGGGCATCGGCAAGACGACCATGCTGCGCGAAGCGGCCCGCGTCCTCGCCGACGACCTGGACAAGCGCGTGGTCATCGTGGACACGTCGAACGAGATCGCCGGCGACGGCGACATCCCACACCCGGGTATCGGGCGCGCCCGCCGCATGCAGGTTCGCACCCCCGCTCTCCAGCACGCGGTGATGATCGAGGCGGTCGAGAACCACATGCCCGAGGTCATCGTCATCGACGAGATCGGTACGGAGCTGGAGGCGGCGGCGGCCCGCACCATCGCCGAGCGAGGGGTGCAGTTGATCGGCACGGCCCACGGCAACAACCTGGACAACCTGATGGTCAACCCGACGTTGTCGGACCTCATCGGCGGCATCCAGACGGTGACGCTCGGCGACGAGGAGGCACGCCGGCGGCGCACCCAGAAGAGCGTGCTGGAGCGCAAGGCACCGCCGACCTTCGACGTGGTGGTGGAGATCCAGGATCGTGATCGCGTGACGGTCCACAGCGACGTGGCGGAGACCGTGGACGCGCTGCTGCGCGGAGATGCGCTGGCGCCCGAGCTCCGGTGGCGCGACGATGGCGGCGTCCATCGCTCCCAGTCGCGGCCGAAACCGGGTCCCGCGTCGCAGATTCCCGGCGAGCGCTTCAGCGGCCTCATCGGTGCCGGCACCGTTGGCTGGAGAGTCGAGCCCGGCTGGCGTCCAGACGTACGCCGCGGCGAGGTCGGGCATCGCGAATCGGAGCGCGGCTCCCGACCCGGCTTTCGCGCCGGCACCAGCGGCGGCTGGCGGGGCGCCCGCAGCCGAGGAGCTCGCGCGTCCGGCGGAGCCGAGGGCCCGGCAGCGTCGTGGGAGCCTGACCCCGGGGTACGCGGCGCCCCCATCCTGCCAGGCCGTGAGCTGCCGATGCCGCCGCTCCCCTTCCAGGCGGGTGACATCGCCGACCGCGGACCGCTCGAACGTGGCACGCCCCCGCCTCCCGAGCCTCGTGCCAGGGACGCGCGAGAGTTTGACCGCCAGCGAGCGTGGCGCGAATCGGCTGTCCGCGCCGTCGAGGAGCTGCGAACCGGGGCAGGCTCCGCCGAAGCCGAAGCCGACGCTGACGATGACGCCCTCGAGGCCGAGCTCCGTGCCGAGGCAGCCGGCGAGCAGGCATGGCCGCCCGAAGACGAAGCGCTCCTGCGGCCATCGGGGGACGAGGATGACGAGGAGGAAGGATCGGAGCTGATCCGGCTGTCGGATGGCCAGGGAGAGGCACGGGTACCGCTCGAGACGCTCCACGTGCTCGCCTTCGGCATCAGTCGCAAGCGCCTCGAGCAGGCAATCCGCGAACTCCAGCTGCCCGTCGTCGTGGTGCGTGAAGCCGACGAGGCCGACCTCGTCATCACCCTGCGCAACTTCTACAAGCAGAAGGCGCCCGCGCTGCGCGAGGCCGAGGACCGGGGACTGCCGATCTACGTGCTGAAGTCCAACACCATGATCCAGATGGAGGCCTGCCTTACCTCGCTGTTCGCGCTGGAGGCGGATCCCAACGAGGCCGCCCTCCGCGAGGTCGAAGAGGCCATCGGGCTGGTCATGCAGGAATCGAAGCCGGTGGAGCTGTCACCCCAGAACGCCTACATCCGCCGGCTCCAGCATCAGCTTGCCGAGCGCGCCAACCTGGTCTCCCGGTCGCGTGGCCGCGAGCCGTACCGGCGAGTGCGCGTCTATCCGGAGCGCGTTCGCGCCTGGCGCTGAGGTCCGCCTTTTCGGGGGTGCACCTTTTCCGGCTCTGGTGTCTACTGGGCGCCCATGCCTCTTCGAACGGTCGATTTCTGGACGATCTCGCCGCTGCTTGCCCTGCTCGTTCTCGGACTCCTGCTGCTGCTTCGTCGGCGGATGGTGCCGAACGCCCAGCTGTTCTGCATCGCTGCGTTCTGCGTATACCTGGCCGGCGTTGCCGCGCTGACGGTGTTTCCGATCGTGCTCGATCGGCACCTCGTGCACGCGATGCGCCTGGACGGCACGACGATCGCGCATGGCCTCAACCTGGTGCCGCTGCATGGGATCTCGGCGGGCTCGTACAGCTCCAGCCAGGTGGCGGGCAACTTCGTGCTCGGCCTCCCGTTCGGCTTCGGCCTGCCGTTCGTGGGCGTTCGCTCGAGCGGGAAGGTGCTTTTCTTGGGCCTGCTCTTCGCTCTCGGGATCGAGGGAACCCAGTTCGCCCTCAACCTCGCCTACGGGTTTGCCTTCCGCGTGGTCGACATCAACGACGTGATCCTCAACTTGCTGGGCATTGCGGC
>JBBSGX010000206.1:0-4533 GCA_038253685.1 Candidatus Limnocylindrales bacterium
CGCCAGTCCCCCTGGGAGCCGACCACCGCGTATTCGAACGTGTGGCTCCAGTGCTGGAACTGGAAGTTCGAGCCATCGGGCGCGGTGCGTCGCGGCGGGTTGATCCAGACCCCGGACGGCCACCCGCTGCAGGAGCGCATGAGCGACAGGTACATGCTCCCGTCCGACTCCACGTTGAAGCTGGGAATCCCCCGGTTCACGACCGCGATCGTGTAGTCCTCGACCGCACCGGTCGAGCCGTCGAGTTTCGCCGGCTGTTCCACGGAAACGACGGCATCGACCAGGTCGGCGGCCAGCGCTTCGATCGCTGAGATGGTGGCGCGTGAATCCACGCCGGCCACGATGAGGCACGGCAGGTCTCCGTACCCGCGAACGTCGACGTTCGGCGCCCAGGTCTCGCCGAGCGTGCGAGCGGCGGGCACCCACAGACGTGCCCAGCCACGACTCGAGAGCTGGCGCTCGAGCTCGTCGCGATACGGGGCACCGGCCGCCCGCAGAACGCCCGCCGTGAACCGGCTCTCGGAGGGACGCCCGACCGAGATGCGGACGTCGGGCATGTTGGAGTCGATGTCAAGGGTGCCGTAGCGGCTTCCGTCATGGCGGCCCAGGGTGGCGGTCACGCCCTGACGCGCCAGCGCGACCACGAGCCCGCGAACGGCCGCATCCTGTTCCGCGACGCCGGGCACCACCACTTCCGCAATGCTGATCGCTCGAGACGCGCGTGGACCGGCAGCGCTGGCAGAGTCGACGAGTTCGACCTTCGCGGTGGCGCCCAATCCGAACCAGTTGTAAGCCGGGTTGTCGAGCGTGAAGCGTGCCGTGGCCACGTCCGCGTTGGGGAACCCGAAGCCGCGTCCTATGACTGCGTTTCCAACTTCCGAGATGGGCATGCCGCCATCCACGGCCGCCCCAAACCGGATACGAAACAGGCGGTCCTGTCCGCTGTAGCCGTGGAACCGCGTGGCAAAGTCAACGCGTTCCAGGCCGCCCCACAGCGTGATCTCCTGGGTCCGTCGTGACTCCCGGAACGCCCCGGCCACCCGGATCCGCTGACCGACCGCCGACTCCTCCAGCGTGATCTCCGCCGGATAGTCGAGCGAGGACCAGCGGGTGCCGTCGGGCACCAGGTGCCACGGACCCTCCCCGAAGTGTGGATGCATTGGGTATTCGCTGAAGCAGACGAGGTCGTTGCCGGTCTCTCCGGGCCGCAGCAGGTCCTTGCTCGTGCGCCGGTCCACGAGACGGCTGATCGCGCCGCCTCGTGTCGGGTCGACCTCGATCGACCACCGCTCATTTGCGATCGTCGTCCCGCCGGACGCGCGCCAGCTCGATCCCGCCGGCAGCTTCGCCGCAGGGATCGCCCGGAACGTGCGGTAGCCCGTGGCAGGGACGTCCGCGGCCAGGAAGGCCAGCACCGCCCCTCCGATGGATTTATCGGCCGCGCGCTCGATCGCCTCCACGACGAAGGGCACGGATGCGCCTGCGTCGTCGCGCAGCTGGAGTCCGGCCGTGCCGGGAGGCGGCGTGACCTCGACGCGGCAGATGTCGGACCGGGCCCACGACAGCGGGTTGAAGACCGTGATGGCGAGGCCGTCGCCCGAGGTGTCGATCCGGCTGCCGAGGTGCGAGAGCGCGCCGTCGAGGACGGCGTTCCCGAGCTCGAGCGACTCGCGCCAGCCACCCAGGAGGTCGAGGTACACCTGGTCGGACTCCGACCCGGTGATGCCGTCATGGTGCGCCCCGAACAGGAGGTGGCGCCATGCCTTGTCGATGGCCTCTGTCGGGTAACGGGCGCCCAGGAGGCTCGCGATCGTGGCGAACTTCTCGCCGGCAAGGAGCGTGTTCTCAGCGATCCGCTGGGCCTGCTTGGTGTCGATGAAGGACACGTCCTTGCCTGTGTAGACCGGGTTCATGTCGCGGCTCTGCGGGGAGAAGCCGCGCCCGGAGGCGGTGCGCTCGGCCCGCACCGCGTCGAAGAAGTCGCGGGCAATGGCGGTCTGGAACTTTGGCCAGAGATAGCGCGCGTTCCAGTCCCGATGGATCGCCGTCACCCACTTGTTCGGCGGGGAATAGTCGGTCCCGACGGGAAGCAGCACGTTCCGCGTGGTGGCCTCGGCCTTGATCTCGGTGAAGAGCCGGTAGGCCTCCGCCTCGGCCTGCTCCAGGCTGGTGCAGGCATCCATCCACCAGCCGGCCGAGTAGTGATTCGGCATGAAGCTGGTGAGCAGGGCACGGCCGCTGGGCGCGATCCAGTCGAACTCCGAGTGGAACTGCATGCGCGGCGGCTCGCCGCGATACGTCGAGACCGGCTGGGCGACGCCCGGGCCGCGCACCCAGTGCGGACCCCACTCGTGGAACGGCCCGCGTGCCCAGGAGCTGGAGGTGATGCCGGCGTCGGCCATGATCCCGGGGAACTGCGGATCGTGACCGAAGGCGTCCAGCTGCCACGCTGTCTGGGGAGATCCGCCGAGCACGTCGCGCTGGTAGCCGACGCCGTAGACGGCGTTGCGGATCGTTGTCTCGGCGCTCGTCAGGTTGGTGTTCGGCTCGTTGTAGGTGCCGCCCATCAGCTCCAGCCGGCCCTCGGCGAGCAGTTGCCGGAAATAGTCGCGATCCTCGGGATACACCCCCCAATAGGGCTTCAGATAGTCGAGCTCAGCGAGCACGAATCTGTAGTCCGGGTCGCGCCGGGCCGTCTCCAGGTGTGCCTTCACGAGTGCCAGGCCGGGCTCCTGGAACAGCGCTCGGAACTGGCGTTCGGTGCCCCAGGTCTCCGTGTAGGCGGCCTGCGTGTTCCACCACACCGGGTCGTAGTGGAAGTGCGAGACCATGAACATCCGCCAGCCCGGCTCGGCGGCGATGACGACGACCGGCAGGCGAGCGATCACGGCCTCGAGCTCGACGATCGCCTCTGCCGCAAAGGCGGCCCCTGGGGCCGGGGTCCCGTCGATGGCGATGCCCACCTCCACCGCGCGGATCTCGCCTGGCGGCAGGGGATCGAGGGCAACCGGATGCGGCGTCGAGAGCTGTTCGCCACGCACGCTCACCTCGGCAAGGTGGCTCAGGTCGTCACCCTCGGTGCCGCGCACCCGCACCCGGATGACCTGGGCGGGTGCGTCCTCGGTACCTACGAAGAGCTCGGTGGACTCGGCCGACAGGATCTCCATGACCTACCTCTGCTCCGTGCCGGAGGTCGCCCCGATGGGCGCATCAGCGCGGGGTGCCGGCTCGGCAGCGGGCAGCGCGTCCCGCCAGGAATGGGCCGGCGCGTAGCCCAGCGTCCTGCGGGCCTTGTCGATCGAAAGCAGCGTGGCATTGCCGGCAGCCCCTTCACGCAGGGGGACGTCCGGGAAGAACTCGGCCATCACGTCTCGGCCTGGTCGGTTCATCGCGGTGTCGGCCGCCGCGATGATGAAGGCCTCGGCCCCGCTGATGTCCGCGGTCAGCGCCAGTCGACATGACTGCGCCACGTCGCGCGTATCCACGTACCCCCACAGGTTCCACTCGCGCAGATGCGGGTCCTTCCAGACGGTCGGAAACGTCTCGTATTCGGCCGGCTCCATGATGTTCGAGAAGCGCAGCCCGACGAATGGCATCCCCGTCCAGCGAGCGAACTGGCGCGCCATTTCCTCGCCGAGCACCTTGGACATCGAGTAGCTCGAATTCGGGCGCAGCGGGTGCGCCTCGTCGATGGGCGCGTAGTCAGGCGGCTGCGTGGGCCCGGTGGTCGCCGAATCGTCGAGCAGGTTGCGGGCGTGCAGGGCACCGAACGGCAGGCCCAGCACGGTCTCGCTCGATGCCCACACGACGCGTTCCTGCTTCAGCTGCGCCGCGGCGCTGAAGACGTTCCACGTGCTGGCCATGTTGATGCGGAAGGTCTGTTCGACCGTGCGCATGCCCGGGGCCGGAATTGCCGCCAGGTGGACGACCGCGTCTGCTCCGCGCAGCGCCTCGATCGTCTGGCCGAAATCCGTGAGATCGACGATCAACGTCCGCGTCAGCCGTTCCGCCGGAGGAACGACGTCGAGGTTGACCACGTCGTAGTCGTGCTCCACCAGGTCCCGGACAACGGCACGACCGGCCTTGCCGCTTCCGCCGGTGACGACAACACGCTTCATGGGTGGTTCCTTCCCATCACTAGTGCCGGTGTCGAACCGACCCGTGGACCGGGTGCGCCGGGTGCTCCCAGTCCGCTTCGATCACGGTGACCGCTTCCCGACGACCTTCGAGCCACTCCCCGAAGGCGCGCGACCGGGCCGCGGCCAGCAGCTCCTCTTCGATGGCTCGCCGCGCATCCTCAAAAGGGACGATCGACGGCGCGTCGATCCGCTCCAGGCGGGCCACGTGCCAGCCGAGCTCCGATTCGATCGGACCGACCAGCTCATCCGGCGCGGCCGCGAAGACGGCGTCCTCGAACGGGCCGGAAAACTCGCCGCGCCGCAGGTCCCAGAGGGTGCCGGCGTCGAGGGCGAGGGCCGCGGTTCGAGCGCCGGCCGCGGTCTGCGACACGCGGTGTCGGACGCGACGCACCTC
>JBBSGX010000207.1:0-4503 GCA_038253685.1 Candidatus Limnocylindrales bacterium
GAGCTCCTTCGCCGCGTTGTCGTACTGGCGGTTGATGAGCACCATCATGAGCACGAGGATGGGGATGATCACGGCCACCAGGAGCGACGGTGGCGCCTTCTCCACCAGCACCACGACCGCAACGATCCCGGTCATGACGCAGCCCAGGGCGTTGATCGCGAGGCGCCACGGCCACCGATTGCCTCTCACCTTCAGCCAGTGCTTGACCATGCCGCCCTGGCTGAGCGTGAAGCTCACGAATACGCCCACCGAGTAGAGCGGGATGAGGGCGTGCGTGTCGCCGCCGAACGCCGCCAGGAGCAGGATCGCGAGGCCGGAGAGGATCGCGATGCCCAGCGTGTAGGCCAGCCGGTCGCCTCGGAAGGCGAAGTGGCGCGGCATGTAGCTGTCCATCGCGAGGATGGCGGCAAGGCGTGGGAATGCGTTGTAGGACGTGTTCGCGGCCAGGATCAGAATCAACGCGGTGAATGCCTGGAACAGATAGAAGCCGATCGATCCGTCCCCGTAGATCGTGCCGGCGACCTGCGAGATGACGGTCTTGTTGTCGATCGGGACGATGCCGAAGGCGTTGGCCACGAAGGTGATGCCGATGAACAGGATGCCGAGGAGAATGGCCATGGCAGTCAGCGTCGTCGCTGCGTTCTTGGACTCGGGTGGCTTGAAGGCGGGCACACCGTTGGCGATCGCCTCGGTTCCCGTGAGGGCCACGGAGCCGCTGGCGAACGCCTTGAGGAGCAGGAAGATGGTCAGGGGCTGAAGGATCGACGGCTGGCCCGGGACCACGTCGGGCGGCGGCGCGCCCTGGTGCAGGACGACGACGCGGTAGACGCCCATCACGATCATCAGCAGGGCCGCAAACACGAACAGGTACGTCGGGACAGCGAAGATGTTTCCCGACTCGCGCAGGCCGCGCAGGTTGCCGAGTGTCATCAGCAGGATGGCGGCGATGCCCAGCGTGACCGCCCAGGGCAGCAGGTCCGGCACCGCTGATGTGATCTGCTGCACGGCCGACGAGATCGACACGGCGACCGTCAGGACGTAGTCCACCAGCAGCGATCCCGCCGCGATGAGCGCGGGCAGCGTCCCGAGGTTGTCCTTGGCCACGGCGTACGCACCGCCGCCCGACGGATATGCGTACCCGATCTGGCGATAGCTGGTCGAGACGACCGCCAGCAGGATGACGATGGCGATCGCGACCCACATGCTCGCGAAGAGCGCCACCGCTCCCGCCACCACCAGGACCTTCAGGATCTCCTCGGTGGCGTAGGCGCTCGAGCTGATGGCGTCCGAGCTGAAGATGGCGAGAGCCTTTTTCTTGGAGAGTCGCTCGCCGATCTCCTCCTCTGTCGCGAGCGGCCTCCCGATCAGCACCCGCTTTGCGCGCAGCGCGAACCTGCCGAGGCCGGTCGCGGGTTCGATGGCCTTCGCCTTTGCGGTCAGGATCCCCTTGCCGGTGTACCGGAAGTAGGCGGAGTGCGGTCGCTCGACGCGGATTCGGCGGTCGCCCGCCTTCCGTCCGCGCAGCGGCTCTCGACCGCCGATCATGCGACGCGTCCCCGTTGCGGGGGGGTCACGGCCGGGCTGGGGTCAGGATTCGATTGGACACAATCAGGTTGGGCACACCAGGGCGCGGAGAAATAACACAGGATCCCGCCTGCTTGCCTCAAACCTGCGCAGGGCTCCCAAGATGAACCGGCGCGGCCTCGGCGTGGCTGCGCTCAAGAATCGCTCAAGATGCGCGATTCGCGCATTTGTCATGGGCGGCGGGTCAGGTATGGGCGAGCCTCCGCAGCACCGCCGGCAGGATGCCGCCCTGCCGGTAATAGTCGACTTCGATAGGACCGTCCAGGCGGCAGATCGCCCCGAAGCTCCGCTCCGCTCCATCGTGGACGCTCACGCGGACCTCCTGGCGAGGCGCAAGGCCGGCTGCAAGACCGCCGACCCCGAAGCTTTCGCGTCCGGTCAGGCCCAACGAGGCGGCACTGTCACCGGGCAGGAACTGCAGCGGCAGCACACCCATGCCCACCAGGTTGGAGCGATGGATGCGCTCGTAGCTCTCGGCCAGGACGGCACGCACGCCGAGCAGCCGAGTGCCCTTGGCGGCCCAGTCCCGGGACGAGCCACTGCCGTACTCCTGGCCCGCGACCACGACGAGCGGCACGCCCTCCGCCGCGTAGCGCATGGCAGCGTCGTAGATGAACAGCTCCTCGCCGGACGGCTGGTGTGTCGTCCAGGGGCCTTCCTTCGCGGTAAGGGCGTTGCGCAGCCGGATGTTCCCGAAGGTGCCGCGCATCATGACCTCGTGGTGACCGCGACGGGCGCCATAGCTGTTGAATTCGAGGGGCGCGACGCGGTGCTCCTGGAGCCATTGGCCGGCGGGGCTCCACGCCGGGATCGAGCCCGCGGGCGAGATGTGATCGGTGGTCACCGAGTCGCCGAGCACGGCGAGCGCCCGGGCATGTTCAATGTCGCGGATAGGCGCCGGCTCGGCGGTCAGGCCCTCGAAGAACGGCGGTCGTGCGATGTAGGTCGAGGCCTCGTCCCACGCGTAGCGATCGGCGACGACCGCTGGCAGTGCCCGCCAGCGGTCGTCGCCGTCGAAGACGCTCGCGTAGATCCGGCGGAACAGCTCGGGATCAAGAGAATCGCGGATCGCAGCCTTGATCTCCTCTGCCGCCGGCCACAGCTCCGCGAGATAGACCGGTTGCCCGTTGCGGTCGCTGCCGAGCGGCTCGGTCGTGAGGTCGATGTCCACGCGTCCGGCCAGCGCGAACGCCACCACGAGCGGAGGCGAGGCGAGGTAGCTGGCACGCGCCAGGGGATGGATGCGCCCCTCGAAGTTGCGGTTGCCCGATAGCACGGCGACGACCGCGAGCCCGTGATCCTCGACCGCCTTCGCGATCGGCTCGTCCAGCGGGCCGCTGTTGCCGATGCAGGTCGTGCAGCCGTAGCCCACGAGGCCGAAGCCGAGCTGCTCCAGCGGCTCCATCAGCCCGGCCGCGGCGAGGTACTCGGTGACGGCCCGTGAGCCGGGCGCGAGACTGGTCTTGACGGTCGGCGAGACGGTCATGCCGCGCGCAACGGCATTGCGGGCCAGCAATCCCGCGCCCACCATCACGGTCGGGTTCGAGGTGTTGGTGCAGCTGGTGATTGCGGCGATCACCACCGACCCGGTGCTGAGCACCGCCCGCTCTCCGTCCACGTCTACCGTCACGGGACGGTAGAACGCGGCATCCGCGGTTTGACCGTGACCCGGGTTGCCGGGATTCCCAGGGTTGGCGGCCGGCTTGGCCGGGTTGCCCGGATGGTCCGCTGGCGCGTTATCCGTTCCAGAGGTCTCGACAGCTTGGGCGAACGAAGGCGGGTCGCTGGCCGGAAACGACTCCGAGGAGGCCTCCTCGACCGGGCCACCGGCGTCGTGGGCCGGCTCGTCGGCGGCGGTGGCACCGACGTCGCTCGGGAAGGCGGTCCGGAAGTTCTCCTTGAGCCCAGCCAGGGCGACCCGGTCCTGTGGCCGGCGAGGGCCCGCCAGGCTCGGCCCGACGGTTCCCAGGTCGAGCTCCAGCGCCTCGTCGAAGTCGGGTCCGGGGCCCGGCTCGCGCCACAGTCCCGTCTCCTTGGTGTAGGCCTCGACGAGAGCCACCTGCTCCGCGTCGCGTCCCGTCAGGCGCAGGTAGGTGAGCGTCTCTTCGTCCACCGGGAAGAGCGCAGCGGTCGCACCGTACTCGGGCGACATGTTGGAGATGGTCGCGCGATCCGCGAGCGCGAGCGAGGACAGGCCGTCACCCGCAAACTCGACGAACGCGCCGACAACACCGTGCTTCCGCAGCATCTGGCTGATGACGAGCACCAGGTCGGTGGCCGTCGAGCCGCGCGGCAGCTCCCCGTGGAGCCGCACGCCGACGACGTGGGGCATGGGCTGATAGAGCGGCTGCCCTAGCAGGACTGCCTCCGCCTCGATGCCACCGACGCCGTACCCGAGGACGCCGAGTCCGTTGACCATCGTCGTGTGCGAGTCCGTGCCGACGAGGGTGTCGGGGTAGGCCACGAGCTCACCGTCAAGTTCGCGCAGCATCACCACCTGGGCCAGGTACTCGAGGTTGACCTGGTGCACGATCCCGGTCCCGGGCGGCACGATACGCAGGTCGCGGAACGCGGACTGTGCCCAGCGCAGGAGCTGGTAGCGCTCGCGGTTGCGTTGGTACTCGCGTTCGACGTTGAACGCGAACGCGTCGGAGGTCCCGTAGCGGTCGACCTGGACCGAGTGGTCGATGACCAGGTCGGCCGGCACCAGCGGGTTGATGCGGGCAGGATCGCCGCCGAGTTCCGCCATCGCGTCCCGCATGGCCGCGAGATCGACGACAGCTGGAACGCCGGTGAAGTCCTGGAGCAGGACGCGGGCGGGCAGGAAGGGGACCTCGGCCTCGGCTGGCTGGCCGGGTCGCCAGGCGGCGAGGGTTCGCACATCAGCATCGGTGATGCTCTCGCGGCCCGCGTGCCGCA
>JBBSGX010000208.1:0-4500 GCA_038253685.1 Candidatus Limnocylindrales bacterium
CCAGCGCCCGGCCGAGTCAGGCCTGGAGGTCGGCCAGGCGTTCCTTGAGCGTAGCCGGATCAACGGCCGGGAACCGGTAGAGCAGCGGCTCGATGGCATCGAACAGCCGTCGCAGCTCAACGGGACCCACGAGGCCGCGCTCGATCATCGCAGCGACATCACGCACATCCTGATCGAACGCGCGCTCGGTCTTCGACATGGCCTGCGAATAGAGGTCGAAATGGCGGACGGTGAGTGCGCCCTCCTGGCTCACGAAGGGGCTTCGGTCCCGCCAGCCGGGCAACTCGGGCAGGAAATCGAGTGGTGAGGCCAATTCCACGTTGATACCGAGGCGCTCTTTCAAGTCTGGAATGGCTCTGAGGAGCTGGTCCGACTCGGGCTCGATGCGGAGGTCGACGTCGATGGTCGTTGACCGCCATCCCTCGAGTACTGCGGTCGCTCCACCGACGAGGTAAATGGTCGTAGCCTCCCTGCTCACGCGCCCCAGCTCGGCGACGAGCGAGCGGACGCCGGCCGCGTCAGCGGATCGACGCACGCGAGGCAGCCCGCAGAAAGCTCACCAGCCGCCTGCGCAACGCGTTGTAGCGCGAGTGCGCGACCGCATCGCCCACCTGCGCGGCCACCAGGGCGTAGAGGTCCGGTCCCTCCCCTTGCGTCGGCGTGACTTCGAGACCAAGGCGTCGGAGCTCCCGAGACGCGGACAAAACACGCGCCGCCTCGATCGAGGCGCGGCCCGCGTCTAGGTCTTCGAGCCCGATACTGACAAGCTCCCAACCCGGGAGGTCAGCAAACGTGTGCACTGGCTGGCGGCGCGTGACCACACCGGGACACTACAACACGACTGTTGCGGGTACGGCCCTTTCCGCCAATGTGGCCAGGGAGTCGATCAGCTTCGCCAGCTCGGCCGGTCGGGTCAGGAAGGGCGAGTGGCCACCGGCTATGGCGACCGCCTCCGTCCCGAGGCGGTCACGGGCGGCCTCGCGCACCCACTCGGGGTTGATGGCGTGGTCGTCCGTACAGACGATCGAGCGGCTCTCGACGTCCGGCCAGGTCGCGAGGGGCGTCACCTCGTTCATGACCTGGTAGCACTGCTGACGCAGGCGCTCGGTTCCGCCGGCGCATCGGGAAAGAAGATCTCGGTTGCCGTGTTGGGGCCAACCTGCCATGAGGCGACGGCCTGAGCGGCAGTTCTGAAGAAGCCGCCGCCGCGGGGGCTCGCTAGCATGAGCCTCGTTGCCATCAGATCTCGCAGCGAGGAAACCTGCAATGAAGGACACGCAGAAGTCCGCCAAGAGCCCCACCGCGACCGACAAGACGTCCAAGGTATTCACGGACGAGGAACGAGACGCGATCAAGGAGCGCGCCAAAGAGGTGAAGGCGGCCGCCCGCCGCGGCCCGCGCGCGGACAAGGCGGACGGGGAAAGCGCCGTGCTCGCGAAGATCGCCGAGATGCCGGAAGCGGATCGCGCCCTGGGCGAGCGGCTCCATGTTGTCATCAAAGCCAGCGCGCCAGCCCTCTCGCCGAGACTCTGGTACGGGATGCCCGCGTACGCCAAGGACGGCAAGGTCGTCTGCTTCTTCCAGAGCGCGCAGAAGTTCAAGACGAGGTACGCGACGTTGGGCTTCAGCGACTCGGCGAACCTCGACGAAGGCGCCATGTGGCCGGTCGCCTTCGCTCTGACGAAGTTGACCGCCGCCGACGAGGCAAGGATCGGAGCGCTCGTGAAGAAAGCGGTGAGCTGAGGGCGAGCTCGTCACCTGGCCTCCGCCCCAGGCGGGACGGCCTGAGCCTGGCGACGGGCGGTGGCGCTCGGGTCGTATGGCGTACCGCAGCGCCGCTTGTTCTCCTGGCGTTGACGCTGGTCGGATGCGGCTCGAGCGTCGCGTTTCCCGAGTTGCTGGCAGCCGGTACCGCGCGGCACCCCGTCACGTCTGCGAACAGGATCGTCACGAGTCGCCGTTCCTCGGTCACGCTCGGGCAGCTCCCTCGGGCTCGGTCCGCAGGAGTGCCTGCGCCGCGCTACAGGGTATCGTTTGGCGTCGATCCCTCCCCTCTCGCCCAAGAACTGGAGGACCTGTGGCTGACCTCAAGCTCGGCATCCTGCTCTTCAACCAATCCGCGACCTGGCCCGAGATGCTGTCCACGGCGCGCCGGATCGATAAGCTCGGCTACGACCACCTTTGGGCCTGGGACCACATCTACGCCATCTTCGGCGACCCCTATCAGCCGATCCTGGACGGCTGGTCGATGTTGACCGGGTACGCGGTGGCGACCGAGCACGCGCGCCTGGGGCTGCTGGTCGGCGCCAACACGTTCCGCAACCCTGGTCTCAACGCCAAGAATGCCGCGACGCTCGATCACATCAGCAATGGCCGGGCCATCCTGGGCCTGGGCGCCGCCTGGTTCGACCTCGAGCACCGTGCCCATGGCCTCGAGTTCGGGCACAGCGTGGGAGAACGGCTCGACTGGCTCGACGAGGCGGTCGCCATCTGCCGCGTCCTGCTCGACGGCGGCGAGGCGACCTCCGAGCCAGGCGGGCACTACGCCTTCGATCACGCGCGACACGCGCCGCTCCCGATCCAGAAGCACCTGCCGATCATGATCGGGGGTTCGGGCGAGAAGAAGACGCTGCGGACGATCGCGAAGTACGCCGACATGTGGAACGGCATGGGCAGCGCGGAGATGCTCAAGCGCAAGGAAGGCATCCTGCGTGAGCACTGCGAGGCCGTCGGGAGGGACGAGACGGAGATCGAGCGAACGCTCGGTTGCAAGATCGTGATCCGCGACAACGCGGCGGACGCGGAGCGCGTGTGGGCCGACCAGATGGCGCACAACAAGACGCCGCGAGAGCGCTGGGACACGCCAGACACGCTGTGGCTTGGCCCGCCGAGCAAGATCGCCGACGAGATCCTGGCCAGGCGCGAATACGGCTTCGAGACCGCGCTCGTGGAGCTGCCGGCGCCCTACGACACCGAGACGATCGAGCGCCTCATCGGCGAGGTCAAGCCACTGGTGGACAAGGGCTAATTCTCGGGCGCCGACTTCGTGGGAGAGTCCGGGGCCGGCTTGGACGTCCGGTGCCCGAGAAGCAGGTCCAGGCGGTACGGCACCTCGAGACGCCTATCTCGGGCATGCTCGTCGACCAGTTCGCGCAGCTCGGTGCGGAAGCGCACCTCGGCCGCGCCGTGGAGTTCCGCCCGGACGTATGAGGCGGTATAGGCGAGCCCGATGAAGTCATTAGGGGACATCTGCCGTTCGTGCTGGAGCTCGATCCGATCGTCCACGTCGAACCAGCCGCCGGCCGCCAGGAGGCCGGGCGAGTCCGACCGATCGGCGAGCATGCCGCTCTCCAGCGGGTCGCCTGGGAGATGGCGCTGCAGAAGCGCCGCATAGGCGGCCAGAAACCCGGAACGCGACTCGTCCCGCACGTTCCAGAACACCGCGGCGCCCCCACGGGCCCTGCTGATGCGTGCCATCTCCGGCACGGCCCGGACATGATCGAACCAGTGGAAGGCCTGGGCCGCCGTGACGAGGTCCACCGAGGCGTCCGGCATGGTCGTTGCCTCGGCGCCTGCCGTGACGGTCGCTATCCGCAAGCCAGTTGCCGGCAATCGGTCGCGCAACGCCCAGCGCATGTGCTCATCAGGCTCGATGGCCGTGACCCTCCAACCACGCCGGGCCATCGCGATCGAGGCTCGGCCGGTGCCGGCACCGAGATCGGCCACGTCGGGCGTGTCTGGCAGCCCGAGTCGCGCCTGGATCATCTCGAAGAGCTCGGCAGGGTAGTCCGGGCGGTAGCGGTCGTAGTCGTCCGCCCATGCTCCGAACGAGCGTGCCCGCTCGGCCTGGCTGCGCAGTTTCGAGGATCGCGTGGAAGGCTGCGGCGCGTCCTGGTCGTCGGCCGCTCCATCGGCAGTGGTGATGGCGGATCCTCCGGTGATCGCGGGCCGCGCGCTGCGACGCCTGCCGCGGCACGCGATGATGCCACGCATGGAGCCAGGGGCCCGAACCGGGCGGCCATCACCGGCCGACATTGCGGCAGCGGCCTGCCGGACGATCCCGGACGTCATCGCGCGGGACCTGGACGTGCTGTTCTGCGGCATCAATCCGGGGCTCCGAGCTACCAGCTACCGGCCTTGGTGGAGGCCTTCGCCGCGCTGCATGCCGCCGCCAAGGGGTAGCAACGGGACAAAAGAGAACCGCCGCCCCGGGATGGGCCGGGCCGGCGGTTCGAGGAGATCGGAGAAGGGAGACGGAGGAGGGCGCCTCCCGTTCACAGGTGTATTCGTCATTAGGTGCCGCCCTGGATGATCGGGCGGTGCAGATGAACGACGGTCTTGTAGAGCTGCGCGAGCTCAGGGCACACGGTGCCGGTGGCGTTGGGCTGGATGCCCGTCCAGAGCTCGATCTTGAGCAGGCCATCGTTGCGCGAGACATGGACGCGTCCGAGGCCGTAGGAGTCCTGGATGTGGTCCCACGCCTGGCGATGGAGATCGGTC
>JBBSGX010000209.1:0-4492 GCA_038253685.1 Candidatus Limnocylindrales bacterium
CACCTATCTCTGCGCGCTGGCGGCGCCGCTGGTACTCGTCGTCGGCTCGCTGCTGCCCGGGATCTGAGGGACAGACCATGGGTCGAACGCAGCATGCTCCGCGCCTCGAGTCGATCATCATCGCGCTGGTGATCACCCTGGTCGGCGTGCTCGGCACCTTCGGGCACGCGCTCCCAACGATCGCCGGCGCGTCCTCCGAGACGCTCGGCATCCTCGCCTACGTGGTCGCGACCGTCATCCTCCTGCTCGGAGTTTTCCTCCGCCGGATCTGATGAGGGACCGGCCTGTTCGGTCGAGGCTGCTGGAGTGGTTGCTCAAGGAACCCGGCAGGTGCTCAGCGAAGAGGGTCCGTCCAGTGAAGACCGGGGAAGCGTGAAAAGTCGGAGTCGTTCGAGCAAAGCTCGGCCTGATGCTCGATAGCCAGTGCGGCCAGATGAACATCCGTGGTGAGCTGCCCGGAGGCTCCTGCCGCTTGCATCAGATCCTCGAAGAGGTCAAGGTGCCGAGCCCCAGGGCTGAGCACGGTCACCTGCGGTCTGGCAAGCCAGGAACGCACGTGGCCGATCGCCTCGGGAGGTGTGAACGGATCGATGAGCACGCTGCGGCTTGTCGACAGGCGCACGTATCCGAGCATCGCGACCCAAGCCAAGCCCACCGGGCGCGTTGCGGAGAGCGCGGCCTCCCACCACCGCCGAGCGCGATCGTGGTCCGGAGCGTCCGAGTTGTACGCGTAGACCAGGAGGTTGATATCGGGAACGATCACCGGCTCGCCGCTGATCGCGCCACGTCATCGAGCAGCTCCTGGCTCTCCAGCTCGTCATTCAGCTGGTTCAGCCGCCGCACGTCCACGCCGCTCCGAAAGCCGGCGGCCTTGGGCGCCACGCGAAAGGGCGGGAGGGAGTCCATCGGCTTGTCGCCCGTCTGGAGGCCAGCACGAAGCGTCTCGTTCACGACCTGCTTGAAACTGGCTCTCCTGAGCCGGCTCAGCTCCTGCAGTCGGAACGCAACATCCTCGTCAAGGGTCAGAGTAGTCCGCACCGAGGCATCATGATGCGCACTTGGCGTGATGTCAAGATGTGTCCAGCTGGAACTCCGACCCCCCGTCTACCCCGAAGAGCGTGCCCTGCTCCATCGTCGCGACCGGATCCACCGGCTCCACCGGCATGATCAGGTCCGGGCCGTTGTTGCGAACGCTGTTGACGCGGCTCGATACCGGGAAGAGGTCGAGCGCGTCGCCCGGTGCCGGCACCAGCAGGCTGCGCAGATATCCCAGGTCCTTCTCCTCTGGATCGAGCCACGGCCGCCACGCGTCGCGCGGCACGATGACCGGCATGCGATCGTGGATCGGCGCGACCTGGTCGCTGGCCTCGGTCGTGACCACCGCGCACGACGAGACCCAGTCGCCCGTCGCAGGATCCTTCCAGAGCGACCAGAGCCCGGCCATCGCGAGCAGGCCGGAGGCATCCCGCGAGCCGTCGGCGGCCGGTCGCAGGAAGAATGCCTGGCGGCCCTTCCCGTTTCGCAGCCATTCGTAGAAGCCGTCCGCAGGGACGATGCAGCGCCGCCGCCGGAATGCGACACGAAATGCGGGGCTGGCAAGGATCGTCTCGGATCGGGCGTTGATCATCCGTGCGCCCGCACTCGGTGAATCGGCCCACGCCGGGATCAGGCCCCAACGGTGGCGCTCGACCACGCGGCCGTCGTCTCGCTGGAGGACGACCGTGACGGGATCGGTGGGTGCCACGTTGAAGCTCGGCTCGAATGGCTCGTCCTCGCGCAGCTCGGAATCGAAGATGCGCGCGACGTCCGACGGCGATGTCTTCTGGGTCATGCGCCCGCACATGCCCCGATGGTCGCACGTCTGCCGGCGCCGATCCTCCAGACTGGCCCCATGGACGCCGAGCTGGCTCGTCACTGGCTCCTGGAACCGGGTCTCACCTTCCTCAACCATGGCTCGTTCGGGGCATGCCCGATCCCCGTGCTGCAGGTGCAGGCCGATCTCCGCACACGCATGGAACGTGACCCGGTTCGCTTCCTCTCGACGGACCTGGACGCCGAGCTCCAGCGAGCGCGCGACGCGCTGGCGGCGTTTCTGGGCACTGACCCAGCGGACCTTGCTTTCGTCACCAACGCGACCAGCGGCGTCAACACGGTCCTTCGATCGCTCGAACGAACCCTGGATCCGGGTGACGAGCTGCTCACCACGGACCATGAGTACAACGCCGTCATCAATGCCCAGCGTTTCGTGGCAGGACGCCGCGGCGCAAACGTCGTGATCGCCCGGGTCCCGTTCCCACTGCGTTCCGGGGACGAGGTCGTGGGCGCCATCCTCGACGCCGCGTCGAGCCGGACGAAACTGGCCGTCATCAGCCACGTCACGACCGCGACGGGCCTCGTCTTTCCCATTGGCCGCGTGGTTGCGGGGCTTGCGGAACGCGGAATCGACACGCTGGTCGACGCGGCCCATGCGCCGGGCATGGTGCCGCTCGACATCGGCGAGCTTGGTGCTGCCTACGTCGCCGGGAACGGGCACAAGTGGCTGTGCGGACCCAAGGGCGCCGGCTTCCTGTGGGTGCGCCGCGACCTCCAGCCGCAGATCCGGCCGCTGGTGATCTCCCATGGCGCCAACGCACCTGCCACCGAACGGTCTCGTTTCCGCCTGGAAGCCGACTGGACCGGCACCAACGACCCGACCGCCTCCCTGTCGCTGCCCGCGGCGATCGACTTCATGGCCTCATTGCACCCCGACGGCTGGCCCGGCGTGATGGCCGCCAACCACGCACTGGCGCTCGCCGGACGCGACGAGCTCTGCGCAGCACTCGGAATCTCAGCTCCCGCGCCCGACGATCTGCTCGGCTCGATGGCGGCGCTGCCCATTCCCGCTGAATTGCCGCCGGTACGGCACGGCCCGACCTCGCTCGATCCCGAGGAGATGCTGCCCGAGGATCCCTTGCACGACGAGCTGCTGGCAAGCCACCGCATCCAGGTCCCGGTCGGCGCCTGGCCGCCGGTGCCCAGCCGCGGTCGGCACCAGCGCTTGCTGCGCATCTCTGCGCAGCGCTACAACGACCTGGACGACTACCGCCGGCTCGCGGCCATACTGGCGGCGAGGGCTGGCTGAGGGTCGGTATTCTTTTGCTCCGCCGGAGATCGCCCTCGAGAGGAGTCCGTTTGCCCGACGCATCGCCGGTCATCGCCGTCTCAGACCTTCGCAAAATCTTCCGCGTCCCGGTGCGCGAGGGCGGCCTGGGCTCGGCGATCCGCAGCCTGGTGCGCCGCGAGCATCGCGACATCCCGGCAGTCGACGGCATCAGCTTCGAGATCGCGCCGGGTGAGGTCGTCGGCTTCCTCGGCCCGAACGGCGCTGGCAAGACGACGACGCTCAAGATGCTGTCCGGCCTCTTGTTCCCGACGTCGGGCGAGCTCCGCGTCCTGGGCCACGTGCCCTCCCGCCGCGAATCCGCCTTCCTGCGGCAGATCACCATGGTCATGGGCAACCGCAACCAGCTCCAGTGGGACCTGCCGGCGCTCGATTCATACGAGCTGTTCCGCGCCATCTACCGCCTCCACCCAGACGACTTCCGCCGCACACGCGACGAGTTCATCGAGCTGCTTGACCTTGGCGACCTGGTGCGGAAGCCGGTCCGCAACCTGAGCCTTGGCGAGCGCATGAAGGTCGAGATCGCGGGCGCGCTGCTGCACCAGCCGCAGGTGCTGTTCCTGGACGAGCCGACGCTCGGCCTCGACGTCACGATGCAGAAGCGGATCCGCAGCTTCGTCGCGGCGTACAACCAGAAGCGCGGCGCCACGGTCCTGCTGACGAGCCACTACATGGCCGACGTCCAGGCGCTCTGCCGGCGCGTCATCGTGATCCACCACGGCCGCCTTCTGTTCGACGGCGAGCTCTCGGCGCTGGCCACCACCTTCAACTCGACCAAGACGATCGGCGTCACGCTGAAGGACGGCACCGCCGATTTCTCCGGCTATGGCGACGTGCTGTCCACCGAGGACGGCAAGATCAGCCTGCGGGTCGCTCGGGCCGACGCGCCGGAGATCACCTCGCGCCTGCTGCGCGACCTTGCAGTGACGGACCTGACCATCGAGGACCCACCGATCGAGGACGTGATCGAGACGGTCTTTGCCGGCGGCAGCGCCACGCCAGCGGTGACCGCCGCTCCTTGAGCACCGTGGATCCTGCCGCCGTCGCCCTGCCCGCGCCTCCGCGCCTGGTCGGTCGTGCTCGTGGGCTCTTCGACGTGTACGTCGCCGAAGCCCGCCTCCAGATGGCGCAGCAGTTCCAGTATCGCGTCGCCAACTAGTCGCCAACTACATGTACATGATTGGGATGGTGGCCGAGCCGGTCATCTACCTGGTCGTGTGGTCGACGGTCGCAGAGCAGCAGGGAGGCTCTGTCGGGGGCTTCACGCCCGGTCAGTTCGCCGCCTACTACATCGTCTGGACGCTGGTCCGGAACATGAACATCGTGTTCACG
>JBBSGX010000210.1:0-4408 GCA_038253685.1 Candidatus Limnocylindrales bacterium
GGCGGATCCAGCGCGTCGCCGGTCTCCAGGTCGAAGCGCGAGAGGTGCAACGCACACGTGATCGAATCGCCCGTGAGGAACCCCTTGTCCAGCTCGAAATACTCGTGGGAGCAGACGCCCTGCATGGCGTGGAGGCCGTCCCGGTTGACCAGCAGGATGTCGATGCCGTCGACCTGGACCATGAGCATCGTCCCCTCGGGCAGCTCGTCGATCTTCGCGACCGGTACGCGCCGGGTCGCCGTCACGCCCATGATGGAACGCACCCGAGCCGGAGCCGGAGTGCCGCCACGCACCTCAGGCGGCCGTCGTGTTCGGGATCGGTGCTGAAGCCGGCCACTTGGCCTCGAGCAGGGCGCGCAATCGATCCTGGGCGTCGGGCAGCGGGATCCGCGCCACGACCGGCTCCAGGAAGCCCAGCACGATGAACTTGCGGGCCGTGTCGCGATCGACCCCGCGGCTCATGAGATAGAAGATCTGCGTCTCGTCGATCGGCCCGACGGAGCTCGAGTGACTGGCGCGGCGGACGTCCGGCTGGTCGATCTCGAGGCTCGGGATGGTCACCGAGCGTGCTTTCCTGGTGAGCAGCATCGAGAACTCGCCGAGGAAGCTGTCCGTGCCGCGTGCCGTCTGCTGGATCTCGATGAGGCCCTTGATGTAGCCACGCGCGGTATCAAGGAAGACGCCCTTGCTGAGCAGGTCCCCGGTCGTGTCCTCGCCGATGTGGCGCGTGTAGCTGGTCAGGTCGAAGAGCTGGTTGCCGTCGCCGAACCCGATCTCCACCTGGCGCACGGACGAGCCACGACCTGCGAGCAGATTGTCGATCCGGCTGCGGTGCAGCTGGGCGCCGACACTGGCGAGCGACCAGCGCAGGGCGGCGGCGCGGCCCACGGTCGCGTGGCGGTTGACCACGGCAAGTGTCGCCTTGCCGAAGTTCTGCTCACCCGCAACGTCGAGCGTGGCGCGCTCCGCGAGATGCAGCTCGACGGTGCCCCACCACAGGCACTGGGTAGCGGGCGCCCCGGCCGCGGCTGCCTCGACGCGCTCCGGTTCGACGTCCATCTGCTCCTCGAGCAGGGTGGCATGCGCGTCGGCGCCTAGTGAGACCACGGTCCGGTTGATCAGGCCGCGCCCCGGAGTGCCGGCACTCCAGCGCAGCACGATGGGCGCGGAGAGGGACACGCCGTCAGGCACGTGGATGAAGACGCCGAGCGTGGAGAGTGCCCTGGCCACCTGCGCGAAGGCATCCGTCTCGGGCACCGAGGCACTTCCCTCGAGCAGCGGCCGAAGGATGGCGGCATGGTTGTCCAGCGCCTCCGCGAACGTCTCGACGATCACCCCCGCATTGCGCGCCTCGGGGCTCAGCACCCGCGCGACGACGGCGTCCTCACGGACGTGCAGCAGGACGCTTGCTCCGGGCGGAAGCGCGGCGTCTTCGGCACCGGGGGCAACGCCGGCCTCGGCGTAGGGCTCGATCTCCGCGAAACGCGCCGAGCGCAGATCCAGGTACGGCGTGAAGAGCTGGTTTGCCTCGGCGGGCAGCTCCTGCGCTCGCCGAATCGCGTCCAGCCGCTCCCCCAAGAGCCAATCCGGCTCGTCGGAGGTGCGTGATCGATGGCGGGCGGCTGCCTCGTCCAGGAAGGGCAGCTTGAGCGGCGGGACGCTCAACCGAGCGCACCCTCCATTTCGAGCTTCACCAGGCGGTTGAACTCGATGGCGTACTCCATCGGCAGCTCCTTGGTGAAGACCTCCAGGAAGCCCTGCACGATGAGGTTCTGTGCCTCGTTCTCGGTCAGGCCGCGGCTCATGAGGTAGAAGACCTGGTCCTGGCTGATCTTGCCGACCGTGGCCTCGTGGGTCAGGGTCGTGTCGTCTTCCTGGATGTCGATATAGGGGTACGTGTCGCTGCGCGACAGGTCATCAAGCATCAGTGCGTCGCACCGGACGCTCGCCACGGCGTTCGTCGCTCCGGGCGCGACCTTCACGTGGCCGCGATACGTGGCACGCCCGCCGTCCTTGGAGACCGACTTGGAGACGATGCGGCTCTTCGTGTTCGGCGCAAGGTGGATCGCCTTGGCGCCTGTGTCCTGGTGCTGGCCCTTGCCGGCCACGGCGACGCTGATGATGTCCGCGGTGGCACCGGGCTCGCGCAGGTAGATCGACGGGTACTTGACCGTCTTTCGCGAGCCGGTGTTCGCGTCGATCCACTCGACCCTGGAGTCGCGGTAGGCGTGGGCACGCTTGGTGACCAGGTTGTACACGTCGTTCGACCAGTTCTGGATCGTGGTGTAGCGCACCTTCGAGTTCGCCAGCGCGATGACCTCGACCACGGCCACGTGCAATGACTCGGTCGCGTAGATCGGAGCTGTACAGCCTTCGATGTAATGGACGCTGGCGCCCTCGTCGACGACGATCAGGGTGCGTTCGAACTGGCCGGTGTTCTCGCCGTTGATCCGGAAGTAGGCCTGCAGCGGAAGCGGCACGTCCACGCGCTTCGGCACGTACACGAACGAGCCGCCAGACCAGACCGCGCTGTTGAGCGCGCTGAACTTGTTGTCCTCGGGTGGCACGACCGTGCCGAAGTACTTCTTGAAGATCTCGGGGTATTCGAGCAGCGCCTGGTCGGTGCCCATGAAGACCACGCCGAGCTTGGAGAGCTCTTCCTTCACCGAGTGGTAGACAACCTCGGAGTCGTACTGCGCGCCGACGCCGGAGAGGAACTTGCGCTCGGCCTCGGGGATGCCCAGCCGTTCGAACGTCTGCTTGATCTGCTCGGGGACGTCCTCCCAGGACTTCTCCTCGCGCTCGGAAGGCTTGCGGTAGTAGATGATCTTGTCGAAGTCGATCCGGTCGAGGCCATCCGTCCACACGGGCATGGGGCGCTTCAGGAAGTGCTCGTAGGCGCGGAGCCGGAACTGGAGCATCCAGTCGGGCTCGTTCTTGAGCGCGCTGATCTCCTCGACGGTCGCCCGGGTCAGACCACGCTTGGCCTCGTGCAGATAGACGAGGTCGTCATGGAAGGCGAACTCTTCGCGTCGGTCGCGTACGGCATCGCGGGTTGAGGTCATCAGGTCTCCACAGAATCAGGCGCCGTCGGGTCTCGGCGTCCGGACGATCGTGCTTGGTGTAATCCTGACCTACATTATCGGAATTCGCGCGCGAACCGTCAATGGCGCATTCGTCACCTGGAAGATCGCTCAGGCACGCGGGGCGGGCAGACCAGTGATCGCATCGCCGGGCGGGATGCGCCGGCGCTCCCCGTGGGCATCGATCACCGTTACGGTCCCGCGGCCCATGGCGTGCCACGTGCCGTCGGCCCACACCGCGGCGGATCGCGCGTCGACGCCGAGCAGGACGGCGTCCCTGCCGCTCAGGCTTGCGGTTGCAGACTCGATCCAGCGCTCGCCGAAATCATCGAAATGCGGAAGGATGGCCACGCGCGGCAGGAGGGCAAGGCCGTCGCGCGGCTGTCGTTGCGAATCTCCGGGCATGCGCGAGCGGATGAGGGTCCACTCCCCGAGGGCCATGGCACCGGCCGACGAGCCGGCAAGCGGCGCGCCTTCGCGCCACGCTTCCGTGACTGCCGACCATGCGGCGGTCCCGCGGAGCGTCGCCGGCACGATCCCGGGGTCGCCGCCGAGGAGGTAGAAGAAGCGGCCGCGTCGGGCCATCGCGGCAACGTCAGGAGCGTTGGCCTTGCCCCGGGTCCGGACCGGCAGCTCCTCGAGGTCGAGCCCGAGCCCGGCGAACCAGCGCACGGCGTTCTCGACGGCACGATCGGCTCCCTGGCGGGCAGCGGCCGTGGCGATCACGAAGGCCGGACGGTCCGAGGGGAGCGCCGCGGCCACCCTGACGAGGAGCTCATCCTGCGGCTCGTTGCCGGGCATGAACTCCTCGCCACCGACGAGGGCGATCGGGCCGGGATTCACCATCTCGACTGCATTGTCCACGTGTTGGCCGCCTCCGTCGGAGATCGTGCCCGGAGAGAGCGGTCGGTCGGACGGGAACCTCCCAGGTTCGATGCGTCCGGCAGACCCGGGCAACAGGTCCTGCACCCGACCCAATGAATCTCCCAGGTTCGATGCGTCGGGCAGGGCATGGTCGCGCGCGCCTCACCCGACCGAGCCAAACTCCCAGGTTTACGCGCGCATTGGCAGCGGGGTATACACTGTAAGCTGCGCTGCCGCAGCAGCGGCCCCGGTGTCCGAACGACGCCCCCTCTCAGGAGATCGATCTCGTGGCGACCGCATACAAAGACTTCACGCAGAACCTCATCGACGACTTTCGCGCTCATGGCGGGCATACCACGAGCGGTCCTTTCGTCGGACGCGACCTGCTGCTGCTCACGACGAAGGGTGCCCGAACCGGAGAGTTGCGCACCACGCCCTTGGCCTACACCCGCGACGGCGAC
>JBBSGX010000211.1:0-4375 GCA_038253685.1 Candidatus Limnocylindrales bacterium
CGGCGGCGAGGCCGCCGCCCACGAGGCGCGTCGCCGGGGCGCGACCGTCGCGGTCGTTGACCGCGAGCTCTTCGGCGGTTCCTGCCCGTTCTGGGCGTGCATGCCCTCGAAGACGTTGCTGCACGCCGCGGGCATCCATGCCGTCGGGGGCGACTATCCCTGGCCGAAGGCATCCGACCGGCGCGACTACATGATCAATCGCGAGGGCCGCGACTGGCCCGACGACGGCGGGCACGTCCGGAGCCTCGAGGCCGCCGGTGCCGAGGTGGTCCGTGGCACGGCGCGTGTGGCCGGGCCGGGAGCGGTTGACGTCCGGTTGGTGGACGGCGGGAGCCGAGCGACCAGCGGCCGAAACCTGATCATCGCGGTCGGCACGCATTCGACGATTCCCGACCTGCCGGGGGTCGACGAGATCGAGCCGTGGACGAACCGCGAGGCGACGAGCCTGCGCACGCTCCCGGAGAGCCTCGCGATCCTCGGTGGCGGGCCGACCGGGGTCGAGATGGCCCAGGTGTTCGCCCGCTACGGCGTCCCAGTCAGGCTCGTCCACTCAGAGGATCGCCTGAACCACCGGGACCATCCGCGCAACTCCGAGGCACTCGCCCGGGCGCTCGCGCGCGACGAGGTCGAGCTCCATCTTGGCACGAGGGCCGAGCGGATCGAGGCCGGAGCAGGCCGCGGCGGTGCGCACCGGATCTACCTCTCTGACGGCTCGAGCATCGACGGCCACGAGGTCCTGTTCGCGATCGGCCGGACGGCCCCATTGACAGGACTCGGCCTCGAGACGATCGGCGTGGCGCTGCGGGATGGGCGGGTAACGCCCGATGACCGCCTCCGGATCGCCGACCGGACGTTCGTCATCGGCGACCCGGCTGGACCGGAGATGCACACGCACCTCGCCCACTACCAAGGAGAAATCGCGGTGGCGATCGCCCTCGGTGACGACGTCCGGCCCGACTTCCGGGCGATCCCGCGGGCCGTGTACACGGATCCCGAGACGGCCGGTGTCGGGCTGCAGCTCGGCCAGGCGCTCGAGGGCGGACTCGACGCGTTCGAGAAGACGACGGATCTGGCGATGAGCGCCAAAGGCTATGTCGCCGAATCCTTCGGACACGCGACGATCGTCGTCGATCGCAAGACGCGAACCCTCGTCGGGGCATTCATCGCCGGCCCGGGGGCCTCCGAGGCCATCCATCTCGCCGTGCTCGCCGTGAAGACCCGCACGCCGATCGACGTCCTCGCGGACACGATCACTGCGTTTCCCACGACCACGCGAGTCATGGGTGGCCTGTTCGTCGAGGCTGGCCGGGAGCTGAACGCGGCGCGCTGAACGACCGCGGGTTCTACCTCTCGCGCTTCGCGGCGCGCCGGGCCTGATCCCGGCGAGCAGCTCCCGGATCATGCGACGGGAGGGACGGCCTCGAACTCTCCTCGACGAATACCGCGACCTCATCGAGTGACTTGCGCCTCAGGTCGGGGACAACGCAGTCGTGGGCCGGGTAGCCCACCGGCAGGAGCACGAACCGCCGCTCGTTCCTCGGGCGCTCGAGGATTCGGGCGAGGAAGCCCATTGGCGATGGAGTGTGGGTCAGGGTCGCGAGGCCATTCTCTGAATCGCCGCGATGAACAGGCCGCAGGCGATGCCGACGCTCTCGCGGGGCGTAGTAGTGCTTGCGGACCGAGCCGTCCGGGAACCAGCCGTGGACCTGCTCGAAGAGGACGACCAGCCACGGCGCCACGTCGAGGAACGGCTTGTGCCAGTCGGTGCCGAGCGTTGGCACCGCGGCCAGCCATTCGGCGGGCATTCGGCCGTCGTAGTTCCGGCGCTCCTCGGCCTCGGCCGCCAGCCGGATCCGCTGCTTCAGCTGTGGGTCGCTGACCGCGACGAACGTCCACGGCTGCTGGTGCGCCCCCGACGGCGCCGAGGCGGCGGTCATGATCGCGTGCTCGATCAGTTTCCCGCGGCACGGGCTCGGCCGAGAACGCGCGGACGCTTCGCCTGGCCGCCATCTCAGCCCGGAAATTCGTGGCACGGCGGAGCGCGATCTCTGGTTGGAGCCTCGCCCATCGATACAGGATCAGGTGTGCCGTCGAGCTACGCGAGGGAGGTGACGCCACGCTGCCTCCTCGTTCTGATCGCGATCGTCGTCGCCCGGATGTCATTGGGGCTAACTTTACGCGCCCACCGCACACGACCAGAGCTATGTAACGAAGCCGGCGGTTCGCTGCCCCGGAGCGGCGGTTGCGAGGCCCACAGGAGAGCGCCGAGCTCAAGGGGTGGACCCCGAAGATGCGGCATGCCTCGCGCACGTTGCCGAGCTCCGCCGCCAGGTTGAACAGCCGCAGGCGGAAGCCATACAGAAGGTCATATTGGCCACGGCGCCGGACCTCGTGCTCATCGCTTCTGAACACGACAAACGTGGACGACGGCGCCATCTGTTACTCGGCGGTCGGGCTCCCAGGTGTCAGGAGATCTCGGGGACCGTTCAGGCTAGTGCGGGTGCGCCGCGGTGCGCTCGAAGGTAGAGGTAGAGGTCGAGGATCGTCTTGAAGAGAACGAGTAGTGTCACGAGTAGCACGGGCTGGTCCAGCACGATCACCGCCAACGCGCCCACCAGGATGACCGCCTGAAGCACGAGCACACGCCCATATGGAGCGGTCATGATCCTCGGGCGTAACCACTTGATATTCCCGTCGCCGCATGAACGCGCGGTACTCCCCAGCCTGCGATATGACGATGCCGACGACAGATATCAGCAGCCCAACTGGCGAGAACCGGAAGCCATTGCTGTCGCTGCTGAAGCCCACGAGGACAAAGACGAAGAAGCCGTGGACGAGCCAGAACAGGGAGTAGTTGGCAAGGAAGTAGGCGATGAATGATTGGCTGTCTCTGGGAGTCGCGGACAGCTTTGAACCAGCCCTGACGGTGAGCGTTGCCTCGGGGTGGGCTCCCTGGACGCGAAGGATGCGCAGTACGTTGAATGCCCCGACGATGCCGTTCTCGAGCCAATAGGTGACGAGGATCTGAAAGACGCTCCAGCCGAGCACCAGCGCGCCAACAAGGACCACGCAATTCGCCAGGACCAGCAGCACGGCGCCGCTCGCGGTCGAGCCTTCGACCTCGATGAGCCATTGATGGAGCCGATGCGAGCGCATCGACCAATCGTATCGGCGCTCGAAGTGGGGGTCGACACGTGGTTGCTGGTTACTCAGATTCGTGCCTGTTCAATCCTGAAAGGCGAGTCCTTGCCGGGTCTCAACCTGGCCATATCGCGCACAAACAGCACACCGCAGTCTGACCGCAGTGGGTCTCGGGGAGACTCGCCTGATTGGGTTTCAGGCGGCCGCGATGGTCGCTACCAGGCGCTGATGCTAGGCCGCCTCCAACTACGATCCTCGGCCAATTCGGCGGACTCGCGGAGACGGCCGGCACGATCCGACCGAGCCGGTCTCGAGCGTGAGTGGCGACGATAGTGCCGTCTTCGATGTTCGAAGTGGGTGGCTTCGTCGTTCACCGCATGGTGCCGGCGCGCGCTGTGCCGAAGCACGGGACGAGAGCGGTGTCATCCCGGGTTCAATCCATGTGCCTTTGTCCGTCCTGTACTGGTGCCTCGATCCGGCATCAGGCCATGCTGACCCGGCGCTCTCGGATCTCGATCGGGAGGTGATCCTGGTGTGCGCGCACGGGTACTCCTCGAGCCTCGGGGCCTCGACCCTGCGGGATCTGGGCTTTTCGCGGGCGACCGACGTGGTCAGCGGATTCGAGGCGTGGGCGACAGCCGGCCTGGCAGTCACCCTCTGCAGCAGCCGCGGCACTCGCTCCGCTGCGAAGACGGCCCGAGTCTCGGACGGCATGCAGGCGCACCCGTCGAGACACCCACCGCAGCTCCTCATGCGGCCCTTGCCTCTTCGACAGCATCATCCCATCACGGGCTGCCTTGCATGGGGCGGGGGGCTCGCCCCAAACCGGCATTGAGACCTGTTCCGGCGCATGCCGCGGCAGTCAGCCGCAGGGCGTCGCCGCTGTCGGCTCGGCGAGGTCGCATGGACGTCGGTTCGGGCCCTCCAGTCGTCATCGCACACGAGATGCATGTCGCCGGTGATCCGGACCCGGCCTACATCTCAAACCAGCCACGTCGAGCAGCATTCGCGAACCCCTACGCGCCGACGCCAGCGACGGCAGCGGGAGTCGCCGATCACCTCTGGACGTGCAAGGAGATGGCGGCGCTGCCTGACTGACTCTTGACATTGGAGCGGCTCCAGGGTCTAGCCTGCTCTCATGCGGATCGGAGAACTGGCACAACGCCTCGGCACAACGGCGGATGCTGTGCGCTTCTACGAGCGTCGAGGGCTGCTGCCTCGTGCTGAGCGCGCC
>JBBSGX010000212.1:0-4375 GCA_038253685.1 Candidatus Limnocylindrales bacterium
ATCGCCACGACGGAACGATCGGCATCGTCTTCGGTCGTGGACCAGTTGGAGACAGAGATGCGCATCACGCCGAGGCCGTGCCACGTGCTGCCGCTGAGCCAGCAGGTGCCGTCCTGCTGGACGCGGCGGATCACGTCGCGGGTCAAGGCGTCGTCTCCGCCGAAGCGCACCAGCACCTGGTTGAGCGCCACGTCGTTAAGGATCTCGACTCCGTACGCCTCCTTCAATCCCTCGGCCATGCGGCTCGCCAGGCGGCAGCAACGCTCGATCAGATCGACGATGCCACTCCTGCCAAGCGATCGCAATGCCGCGTAGACCGCCCATCCCCGCCCCCTTCGGGAGAACTCCGGGACCCAATCGGACCCATCGCGCTCGTCGCCGCGTGCCGGCATCAGATAGCCGGCCTGCATCATCATCGCCGCCCGGTGCGCCTCGGGGTCGCGCACGATCACGATTCCCGAGTCGTACGGCACGTTCAGCCACTTGTGAGCGTCGGTGGCCCATGAATCGGCCTTCTCCAGGCCTCGAACCTGATGGCGCAGCTCGGGTACAGCCGCCGCCCACAGTCCAAATGCGCCGTCGACGTGCAGCCAGGTGCCCGGGCGCTCGCGCACGATATCGGCGATCTCGTCGATCGGATCGAAGGCACCCGTGTTCACGTTGCCGACCTGAGCGGCGACGATCACTGGACCCTCGATGGTGCCCAGCAGGTCGCGCAGCGCGCGCGGGCGCATGCGTCCCTGTCCGTCGGCCGCGGCTCGCTTGAGACGCGCACTCCCCAGCCCCAGCATCTGGAGGGCGATCGGGACGGTGACGTGCACCTCGTCGCCGGCCACGACGGTTACCTCGGGCGCGCCCTGGAGGCCGTCACGCTCCACGTCCCAGCCGTGATGCTGGAGTACCGCTCGGCGGCCCGCGGCCAGGCCCACGAAGTTCGCCATCTGGCAACCAGTCGTGAAGCCGACGCTCGCGCTCGAGGGCAGCCCGAACAGGTCGATCAACCAGCGCGCCGCGGTTTCCTCGACCACCGAGAGAGACGGACCGATGACGTAGAGCCCGGCGTCCTGGTCCCATGCCGAGGCCATCCAGTCAGCGGCAACCGCGGCCGGGAGTCCGCCCCCGATCACGAACCCGAAGAATCGCGGCCCGGACGACGCGATCACGCCCGGATCGGCGCCGCGAACCATCGTATCGATCATGTCCCCGGCCGCCTCCCCGTCTTCGGGGAGCGGCCCTCCGAGGCTGCCTCGCATCTCCTCCAGCGTCGCCTCCGGCCGCACCGGCCGGTCCGGCAGCGTGCGCAGGTAGTCGATCGCAAGGTCGGCCGTGCGTCTCAGGAGGTTCTGGGTCTCCTCGCCCCATCGTTCATCGCTCATCTGCGCAGTATTGCAACCGAGTGGCAGGGCGTGCATAGTTCGGGCCGCATCCAGCCAGCGCATTGAGAGGAGGCCCACCGTGATTGCCACGACGCCGTTCGCTCTCCGCCGGCCGGAACGAAGCTGAGGGCTTTTGCCCCGCGCTGACGCTCCGACCGTCGGGGACTTTCCGTCCCGCGACCCATTGGAGTCTTCAGCGTGTCCGTCTCGGCTTCAACGAGCCGGCCCGCTCCCGATTGGCTGATCTCCGACGCCTTCGAGGAGCATACGGTCGGCGTCCTCAAATCCGGCAAGGAGGCAGAGGTCTTCCTGGTCGAGCGCGCCTCGACCGAAGGCGGCTGCCTGCTCGCCCACAAACGGTATCGACCCCGTCGTCCCAGATACAAAGGTGAGCTCCGCGAGCTCGGCTTCTCGAAGGGCACGATCTATCGCCACGACGCTGTCTACCGGACCGGCTGGCACTTCAACAGCCGCGACCGGCGCGCGGTCGAGACCCGCACCCGGTACGGCAAGGACCTCACCGAGGGGCTCTGGCCCGACAACGAGATCGCGATGCTGCGTCGCGCGTGGAACTGCGGCGCCTCCGTGCCTTATCCGGTCGACCGCACCGACGACGGCGTGCTCATGGAGTACCTGGGCGATCGATCCGGCGCTGCGCCACGGCTGGTGGACGCCAGGCTCTCCCCCGACGGCCTGCACGATGCCTGGCACCAATTGCTGGAGAGCCTGCACCTGTTGACGCGCGCCGGCGTGGTCCACGCCGACCTGTCCGTGTACAACCTCCTGTGGTGGCGGGGGCGCCTCGTGATCATCGATTTTCCGCAGGCCGTGGACGCCATCACGAACCTCGAGGCGATGCACCTGCTGGAGCGCGACGTTGCCAACGTCGCCACCTGGTTCGGCAGGCGAGGCGTGCAGATCGACCCGGGTGCGGTCTTCGCCGAGCTCCTGGCGGAGGCCTGGTAGTGCGTCGGTGAATCGCCGCTGGCGGTGGTGCCTAGCTGCCCGACTGGATGCGGTGGCGCGTGGTGATTTCGACGCGGCCCCGCTCGTCCGCGGCCGGGTGCTCCACCAGCGCGATCAGCCGGCTCGTCATGAAACGCCCCGTGCGCACCGTGTTGCCGCCCCTCGTGACCTCGCGGACCTCGACCACGCCCCGTGACGTGGTGATCTCCAGCCGGCGACCGGCGCGCGTGGCACTGATCTCGAACGTCTGGGTCCCCTGCCCCGTGTCGACCACCGCCTCGATGCGATCGCCCTTCATGCCGCGAACGATACGCGCGTCGGTGAGGCGCCGTCACGTCCCTCCCCGGCCCCTCGTCCAGTACCTCGACGATCGTGCCCCGGACGGCCCTGCCCGGGAACGGCGACCATGGCCACGGCACCCTGCATGTATTCCCACTATCAACCTGCGCCCCCACGCTCTTCGCGGCTCCTTGCCGTGCTGCTCCTGGTGCCCGTCGTGATGCTGAGCGGCGGCGTCCTGCTGGCCATGAAGGGATTCCTCGAGTCAGGCCTCGCGGCCGTGCCGACGCATGCCGGCGGGAGTCCCAGCATCGGGCCCGGCAGCAGTGGCTCACTCGGTGCCAGCCCCACGTCCGGGCGAACACCCAGTCCCACGCTCGGAGCGAGCCTCGATTCGAGCGTGGACCCGAGCTACGATCCAACCGCCGGCCCGTCGCTTGATCCGCCGCCGGCGCCAGGGCCGTTCGCGATGGACATCTATCGAAGGAACGCGTTCGTGTCGGAGCTGAAGCCGATCTTCTGCGTTCCTGCCGCCATGCAGACGAGCATCAACATCATGAAACGCGGCCGCACGGACGTGACCGTCGCGACGCAGAAGAGCCTCTACCAGCTCGCGCGGCAATATTCCGGCCCGAAGCTCTCCGGTGACGGCGCCGAGCCCGAGGGTTGGGCGGAAGGACTGAACCAGCTCGGCTTCGGCCCCTACGTTGTCGACGTGAAGGCGCGCCGCCAGGATGCGATCCACGTCGCCGCGGGGGCGCTGCGCATGACAGGGCGTCCCGTGGGCCTGCTCGTGTGGCGCGGCGCCCACTCGTGGGTCATGTCGGGCTTCACCGCAACGGCGGACCCCGCGTACACGAGCGACTTCAAGGTGACCGGCCTGCGCATCGAAGACGTCTGGTACCCGCGGATCAGCTCCATCTGGGGCGCATCGCGGCCGCCGGATGCCCTGGTTCCGGTCGGCCGGATGCCGGAGGACTACCTCCAGTGGCGCCGCCCGACCGCGCGCTATCCGGGCAAGGACGGCAGGTTCGTGCTGGTGCTGCCGGTGGTCAGCGCTGCGGCTCCGGTGCCCTAGTGTCCTGAGTTGCTAATACCTAGCAGAAGTGTTATGCTCCACGCATGGTCACGCTGTCGCCTGCCGCGCGTCCCAGAGGGCGTCCGAAGGCGGAGCTGACCCTGACCGATGAGGAGCGAGCGGCGTTGGAGCGGCTCGCCCGCCGCCGCAGCAGCGCCCAGGCGGCCGCTCTGCGTGCCCGGATCATCCTCACCTCCGCGGAGGGCGGCGCCAATGCCGACGTGGCCGCGAAGCTCGGCGTCACCCAGGCGACGGTCGGCAAGTGGCGCCGTCGCTTCGTGGCTGCGCGTCTGGACGGACTGTCCGACGAGCCTCGTCCCGGCGCCCCACGCACGATCACCGATGAGCGGGTAGAGGCGGTGATCGTGAAGACCCTGGAACAGAGGCCGAAGGACGTCACGCACTGGTCGACGCGGTCGATGGCCAGGGCGATGGGCATGAGCCAGACGTCCATCAGCCTGATCTGGCGGGCCTTCGGGCTGCAGCCCCACCGGGCCGAGAGCTTCAGGCTGTCGGCGGACCCGCTGTTCATCGAGAAGGTCCGTGACGTGGTCGGTCTCTACCTCGACCCGCCCGAGCGGGCCGTGGTGCTGTGCGTGGACGAGAAGTCCCAGATCCAGGCGCTCGACCGTTTCCAGCCCATCCTGTCGATGCTGCCGGCCACCCCCGAGCGCCG
>JBBSGX010000213.1:0-4304 GCA_038253685.1 Candidatus Limnocylindrales bacterium
CACGGGGCGCGGCTTCATTCAGGTCTGTTTTGCCGGAGGTTCCCAGACCCGTGTCAGTTACTGGGAAGCCCCAAAACACCCCGACACGCTGCAGTTCACGCTGATCCACCAGCCCCGCTTCGATAGCGCCAAGGAGTGGATCGAGTACTACGCAGGGCTGGCTCGCGCTTCCGCCGCCAATCCCGGGCGGTACTGAAGGCGAGGGGAGTCTTCCGTGCCGATCACCCTCAAGGAAGCCGTTGACGACGCCCTGAGCACCGTCCGGCTGGTTCCGCGCTGGCGGCTCGATGCTGACCAATGGGAGCCGGTAGCCACGGCGCTCGGCGAGCTTGATGAGGCGATCGCGGCCGGGGACACGGGTGCCGTCCGCCGCGCGATGGACGCGCTCGAGGAGCTCGGCCCGACACGACTGATACCGATCGCGCGAGCTACCGGCTCGGATGCTCCCCCTCGAGAGCCGCCGGCACGGGTGCTCGAGCTCGTCAACACCCTGGTTCACCCGTCGAGCGGCTGGTCGGGCCAGCCTCGACCGCCCACCGCCACCAAGCCCTAGCGTCGCGGTCCAGCTTGGCAATCGGGAAGCCGGGCCTCGTCGTCCACATCTTCGCTCCGATCGGGGCGGTGGTCGCCGACCGCAATCGAGCGTGGGCATATCTCGAATCGATCTGGCGATCCTGCTCAGCCCTCGGCATGGACGGCCCGTTGATCGACACCGTAGCGACGCAGCTGCCGTCAACGGCACCGGATCACGACTCGCCGGGCTTCACCCTCCTCGCCGGCAGGAGCAAGGTCACTGCCGAGAGGGTCGCCCAAGCGTATGCCTTCACGCGGCACGATGTCGCTGGAGTCTGCATCGCGCTTGCATCGACATCCGATCGCGATGAGCTGACGACCTGGGGCGGTCTACTCGAGGAGTGGCGCGCGGCCGGCGGAGACGTGCCACCCATTCCGCAGTTGCTCGGCATGGATCTCTGCTTCGTGGCGGATGTGGACGGCCAGCCTGATGCCTTTCCAGCACGGCACGGCACGGCAGTCTCGGCTGCCCTTCGCGCCGCGGGCCTCGACCGCTGGGAGGTGCCCTTCCGGACGGCGGACGGCTTCACGCTGTGGGAGTGGCAGGATCTCGCCGTGCGCCGCGTGTTCGCAGTCCTCTCAACGCGCGCCGCATCCGATGATCTCTCCGCGTGGCTGTGGTGGCAGGGCGACCGGGAGCTGCCGTCGTTCTCGCGCTACCTGCTGAACGCCTCGAAGCTTGGCTACGAGGTCCGCGTCTACGAGGAGTTCCACCGGGACATCGCGGAGCGGATCCGCGCCGTCGAGAATCAGCTGGCCGACCTCATGACGCTGCACCGGCGCACCGCCGCCGGGAACCGAACGTCCACGCAGTGGGTCCAGCTGGCCCAGGCGAAGCTTGCCGACGCCCAGATCGGAGCGGGCGAGCTCGCCATCGACCTCACGCATCTCCGATCCCTCAAGCGCACGGTCAGCATCGCCCGGCACAACCTCGGGCTCACCGCGCCGCAGCCGGCCGCCGGCCAGCAGGTCGCGGCCACGGAGATGTTCGAGCGTGATCAGTCGCTGGCCGCCTGGCTAGACGGACAGGTGGACCAGGATGTCGGCTACGCCGAGGCCGTGGTCGAGCGGGCGCGCGAGGCGCAGAACGTGACGCAGCTTCGCCTGCAGCAGTCGCTGACGCAGCTCAGCCGAGCCCAGAACCGCGTGGCGCTCATCCAGACAAGCCTGCTGGCAGCGCTCCTTGCCAGCTTCACGGTGGTCAACGTGCTCGACGTCAAGATCCCCGCGATCGACGAATCGCAGAAGATCCCGATGGTCGCTGCCTTTGTCTCGTTCCAGCTCTCCCTGCCCGTACTTGCCGCGCACTGGTACGAGCGCTACGGGCGCGTCGACCACATCGCGGCGATGCTGTTCGGGGCCATGAGCGGGTGGCTCGCGGCCACGCTCGTTATCGGTGTGCCGACGCCGCTTTTGGCATCACTCGTCGGCGTCGCACTCGGCCTCGCCGCGGCCCGGGTCCTGACCGCCCTCCACGACCGCTGGCTGCTCGCCGAAGAAACTCGCGAGGGTGCCGTCACGCCGGATTCGGCCTGAATCGTCGCTGCCCGGCGGCCACCATCGGCTACGGGCACGTTCCGCGCGAGACGCGCCTCGCCCCGCGACCCGATCAGGGTACCAGGCGCGTTTTCCATCTGATCAGGACCGCAACGGCTCCTCCGAGGCCAGCTCGACCTCGGCTTCGGTCGCCTGCCCACGATCCGTCGCTTCGGAGACCGCGATCATCTGCGTACGGTTGACCAGAGCGAACGGGTAGTGGCTGATGATTCGCCGGTCCGCGAGCGATCGCGCCGTCACGTCGATCGCGGGTACGAAGCGCGGACTCGTGGCATCGACGAAACCGGCAACGTCGGTGCCCTCATGCACCTGGACCGATCCGGTGACCACGTGACCCGGAGTGAATATCACCAGTTGCCGCGGGTGGCGGCCGAGCGTTGGGCGCTCACTGATATCGCCACCGGTGCCAGATGAGCCGGGCAGCACCACTTTCTGGGCGATGAAGGAGATCTCGTCCTGGTTGACCATCAGCTCGGCCAGCATCAGGCGGGTCTCCTCTCCGTTCCGGCGCAGGAGGTGAGCTCCCTGGACGCGGACATAGCCACGCGAGTAGTTCACGAGGTCCGACAGGCGGTTGAAGCGCCCAAGGGTCATCACCCCGCTCATGCGCAGGTGCATTCCGACGAGCTCGACCGCCTCTGGACGGCCCTCCGCGCCCGGCTCCCGCTCAGGCGGGAACGCAGGAGAACCCCAGGCCACCGCGGACTCCCCCCTATGGGTTGCCGATCACCGGCCCCGGCCGGATCGGTTACGTCGTCTTCGGCTTCTTGGGCTTGGGGGGACGCTTCGGGGTCTTGTCTCCCATTACCGGGCCTCCTTTCGCGCTGAGTTCAGGCGTTCATGGTCACGATACCGCGCAGCCGCGCCCAGATGTTCAATGGATGTTGGCCGTGACGACCATGCTGCGGGCCGCCATGAACTGATGGTCGCAGGTGGAGAGCCCACGCCATTGCATCGCGACAGTGTGGGGCCCGGAAGGGACGCCCTTCTTGTAGAAGGTGAAGGAGCGGCCCTCGGATCCGAGGTTCTGGTTGATCCGATACGCATGTCGCGCCAGGGGATGAGGTCTTCGGTCTCCGGACCGGCGCCTTTGGCGAGTACGTGAGTGGCCGCACGTTCGTGCCGAAGCCGGCCAACCTCACCTTCGAGCAGGCAGCGGCCGTACCCATCGCGGCGTGCACCGCTCTGATGGCGCTCCGCGACAAGGGCGGAGTTCAACCGGGACAGCGAGTCCTGGTCAATGGCGCCGGCGGGGGCGTGGGAACCTTCGCCGTGCAGATTGCGAAGGCATTCGGGGCCGACGTGACGGCCGTAACCAGTACCGGGAACCTTGATCTCCTTCGATCGATCGGCGCGGATCGCGTCATCGACTACACGCGCGAGGACTTCACGCGGGGCGACCAGCGCTACGACCTGATCATCCAGGTAGGCGGAAACCGCTCGATCGGGGCTAGCCGCCGCGCACTGGATCCCGCCGGGAGGTTCGTCCTCGTCGGCGCCGGGAACGGCGCCGGAGGGCCTTTGGGTCGCATGTTGGAGGGACTCGTGAGATCGCGCCTGCTGCGGCAACGGGTTGTCGTCTTCATCGCCTCGGTCACGATAGAGAACCTGCTGACGCTCAAAGAGCTCATCGAGGCGGGCAAGATCAAGCCGGTCATCGACCGGACCTACGCCTTGAGTGAGACTTCGGAAGCGCTCCGCTACGTCGAAGACGGACACGCTCGAGGAAAAGTCGTCATCACCGTGTGAGATCGCCCTCGACCGCGCGTTGGCGTGATTACGGGATCGGGATGGCGAGTTTGCCTGCACGGACTGTGCCCGTGAGCAAAGGCACCTTTTGCCCCCGGCTAAACCAATCGCGGCGCGGCTTGGCACGAGGGATATGATCTGTCGACCGCGGCCACGCCTGTGGGGTCCAGAACCTGGGCGGCCGCGGCTGGTCGGAGGGAACGATATGGCGCGCAGCTTGTTGGGCCTCAAGGTCGGTGTGTCGCTGGCACTTGCGCTCGTGGCGGGTTCCCCGGTATCGGTTGCGGCCAGCGCGCCGAGCGCGTCGACAGCAGCGCCGAGCGCGGTTGGCGCTGACGCTCTCGCGCCGCCAGGCGACTGCCCGCAGGTCATGCCCGAGTCCTTGGTACGGAACGGCATGGTGGGAACCGGATGGACGGTCGTCC
>JBBSGX010000214.1:0-4301 GCA_038253685.1 Candidatus Limnocylindrales bacterium
GCCACCGACGCGCGGACCGGCAGGGATCCGGCTGCCACTACCAGAACGAGGAGTGGTGCCAGTGCAAGGACTACGCGCCGCCCGCGGACCGGGGACGCGGGCACCATAGGGCGAACGGCGATGAGCTCTTCCTCCTGAGGCCGCCGGCGGCAGGGCGCCAGGACGGTTCTCCCAGTATAGGAAGGGTGTCACGCGACGCCATCTGACCAGGGCTCACCGGCGGCCATACGATCTGGCCACGCCACACCCTACCCGTGGACCCTTGTCATCCTCAGCCGGAAGCGCCTATGGTCGCGCTGCCATGTTTTCAAGGCGACCCCTCGGTCGCGTGGCGGTCGTGACCCTGGCGATCGCACTCTGCTCAACCACCATTGCTGCTCCTGCCGATCCGTCGCTTGCCTCTGTGACTCCACCGTCCTGCCAGGGCGGCTGGTTGAGCACGCCCAATCCGCTGACGGGGGGGACCGGCGATGTGCTTGATCTCTCTGTCGGACCAACCGGGACCTGGATGGTCGGAATCGGGGCGTCGCCGTCATGGAGGCCGGTGCCCATGACGGCAAGCTGGGACGGAACCAGATGGAACACGGTCGCGCTGCCGCAGCCGGGCAATCCCGGCGTCCTGTCGTCTCTTGCTCCCAAGGGCACGTCACAGCTGTGGGCCGTCGGCGAGATGGACGGACCACGGACGGACCCGCTGATCGAGCGCTACAGCCAGGGGGCCTGGCACACCGTACCGACGCCCGCACTCCCCAGCGGCGCGTCGCTGAATCATGTCGCGGCCTGGGGCACAGGGCGGGCCTGGGCAGTGGGATTCTCGGCTCCCTCCATCGGGCCGCGGCCGCTGGCGATGCGCTGGACCGGCACTGCCTGGCAGGTCCTCTCACCGCCTGTTACAGCGGACTCGGCACTGGCCGGCGTGGCGGCGATCGCGAACCAGGACGTCTGGGGCGTCGGCTGGATCCGGGTGCCGGCGGGATTCCGCCCGCTCCTCGAGCACTGGAATGGCACCTCGTGGACGCGGGTCAAGCCCATGAACGTCGCCGGCCCGGACGCGGTGCTCACCGGCGTGACCGTTCGCTCCGCAACCGACGCGTGGGCCGTCGGCTACCAGGGCACGCAGAACAAGTGGAGCCCATTGGTGCTGCACTGGGATGGCGCCGCGTGGAGAAACGCGGGGGCACCCGTGCCGCCGGTGGCCGTCTCCATGTCACTGCTGCGGTCAGTGGCGCTGACTCCCACCGGGATCATCGCCGCCGGAACAGTGTGGGACGAGAGCCTCTCGGCGACGCGTTCCATGGTGGCGCGCTGGGACGGGGTCGCCTGGGATACGGCGGTCGATATCGGCGGCGAGCCTGGCGGTGACCTGGTATCCATCGGCTCGGGGGGTGCCACGACGTGGGTCGTTGGCCGGGGGTACAAGACCGGTCTGACGATCAGAACGTGCACTCCGGATGGCATCGCTGGAGCCGCCCACGCAGCACTTGCCGGGTTCGGGGAGCCGCTCGCCGCCGCAAAGAACCCGGAGCAGGATGAAACCGAGCTCGCGCCGCGCCCGGCGACCATCGCGGGGGAGCCTAGCCGCCTCGCTTCCCCTGTTGCGCCACCCCCTGGCCTCGAGGTTCGGGACGTGGCCGCAGAGGCGGGCATCGGACTTTCCACCCACACCTATGGCGGCGTGGCCGCGGACCTTGATGGAGACGGATGGCCGGACCTGGTGATCGGCCGGCATGGAGGAAGCCTCTGGGTTGGCCGCAACGTCAACGGCAGCTTCGAGGAGACCCTCCAGGGGCAGATCGCATTGGCCGATCGGCACGGTTGCACCGTCGGCGACGTCGATGGCGACGGCCGTCCGGACCTCGCGTGCGTGCAGGGCGCGGCCCATGGCATGGCGATCAAGCGCAATGAGCTGTTCCTCTCGCCGTGGAACGGCCCGGTGGTCAACGCGGCAACCCCATGGGGGATCGCCGATCCCTTCGGCCGCGGCCGCCAGGTGACGATGTTCGACGCGAACCACGACGGTCTGGTCGACATATACGTCAGCAACGATCCGAGCCGCATTGACGGGCTGCCCAGCCTCAACCACCTGTACCTGAACGCCGGCAACCAGCGCTTCGTACCGGCGCCCCAGGCAGGACTGGATCTGCCGCTCGGCGGCATCTGCCTGGTCCCGACCGACCTCGACGGCGACGGCTGGACAGACCTCGTCGTGTGTCGCTTCGTACCGCTCGACGGCTCGGCGGGGATCCGGATCTTCCACAACAGCGGCGGACAGTTCTCCGACATCACGACCGCGAGCGGGATCATCCCCGTGGGGGAGACGTCCGCTGCGGTCGCGGACATGAACGGAGACGGGCAGCAGGACATCGTTCAACTCGGGTCCAACCGGCTGCGCGTTGCGCTCCAGGATCATGGACGCTTCCACACCGGGCTTGACGTCGCGGTCGTCGGCGGCAAGGACGTCGGCGTCGGCGACGCCGACGGCAATGGCACCACGGACCTCTACGTCGTGACGCGAAAGCTCGGTACGTCGAACGGCAAGGACCTGATGCTCCTGAACTCGGGGGACGGCATCGCCTTCACGTCGATCGACATCCCCCAGACGAGCGTCGGGGCCGGCGACTCGGTCGTACCCATCGACTACGACCGGAACGGCAAGACCGACTTCGCCGTCCTCAACGGCTCTTCCTCGGCGATCGGACCGGTCCAGCTCATCGCCTTTGGACCTCCGTGGCCCGCCTCGTATCCAACGCCCACCCCCAGCCCCAGCCCGACCGCGACGCCGGGTCCCACCTGAGGCGCCCGCGCTCTAGCCTTGGAGGGCTTCCTGGCCCCGGGGGACTTCCAACTCGGGCTTGCCCTCGTCCGTGGAGTCCTCTGCGGCCGGTGGTTCTGACGCAGGCGGCGCCGGGCTACGGTGGCGCAGGACGATCGTCACGATCCCGAACGTCACGATCGCGACGCCGATGAACATCGCCGTCGGCATGATCCCGAGCAGCTTCCAGTCGTAGCTGAAGCGGAACGTCTCCAGGGCGAACCGCACGGTGCCGTACCAGATGAACCAGAAGGAGGCCAGGTCTCCGTCGCGCAGGCGCGCCATCTGCCGGCGAGACAGCCACAGCGCGACCAGACCGCCAGTGATGTCCAGCGCCGACTCGTAGAAGAAGAGTGGATGGTACCCGGTCGTCGCCTCCGGATACGTGCTGCAGGGATAATCGGGGATGCGGTGGTCACACCCGATCGTGATGCCCCAGGGCGCATCCGTCGGCGGCCCGTACAGCTCCTGGTTGAAGAAGTTGCCCCAGCGGGCGATGCCCTGGGCGAGGAGCGTGCCCGGGACGAGGACGTCCAGCGCACCCCAGAAGGGCAGGTTGTTGCGCCGCACGTAGATGAGGACGCCAACGATGGCGCCGGCGACCCCGCCATAGAGACCCAGCCCGCTGTAGGGGGGCAGCACGATGGCCGGCAGGTTCTGGCTGTAGTAGCCCCACTGGTCGATGACGTGGTACAGCCGGGCCCCGATGAGCGCCAGCACGGCCACCACGATCAACGCGTTGGTGATGTGGCGCGGGTCGAAGCCTCGCAGTATTGCTTCCCGCTGGCTGACCAGCAGCATCACGCCAACGGCGACCACGTATCCGAGCCCATACCAGCCGATGTTGAGCGGCCCGAGATGGAGCGCGATCGGGTCGGGGAAGACGGTGATCAGACCGAGCGGCACGCCCCGGAGCATAGCGGCTGGCTCACGCCAGGCGGCGTTGCGGGGCTCCGGGGCCGGCACGAGGTGCGCCCCTATACTGCCGACCGATGAACGAGGGGTTCGCTTGGTGGCTGCTGGTGCTGGGCATCGCCATCGGGGTGGCGGTGGTCTGGCTGATCATGCTCAGGCTTCCCCGTACCGAGGCCGACCTGGACGAGGAGGAGCTGGCGCGCGAGGCCGGGTGGATCAGCCGCACCATCGGTGCCTTCGGGGGCGTGGCGCCGGAACCCCTCGTGGAGGAGGTGCTGGAGCTGCATCACCAGTACCTGCAGGGGTCCGTGACCGAGGCCGTCGGCGTGGGCGGTCTTCACGTCGAGGACGAGCCGGAGGACGAAGGTCCCGAGGAGTCGGAGACCGGTCCCAAGACGCTCCCCGCCACCAAGACGGCGCCACTGCCGGGAGAGCGCTAGGCGCTTTCCTCCGGGCGGTTGGGCACCGTGCCGCGGTGGAGGCAGACGACGCCGGTTCCCATGCGGAAGTAGTGGACGTCGACCAGGCCGGCGTCGCGCATGTGCCCCGCGAGCACATCCGGGTCCGGGAAGCC
>JBBSGX010000215.1:0-4299 GCA_038253685.1 Candidatus Limnocylindrales bacterium
CGACTGGTATGTCTGGGCGGACAGCCCGCAGGGCTCCAACTGGTTCCGCAACGGCAGCCGCTACTACTACGCCAACTTCGGGGAGGATCTCCCGGATCTGAACCTGCGCAACCCGAAGGTCACCGCCGAAGTCACGGATATCGCCCATTTCTGGCTCCGCGACGTCAGAGTCGATGGCTTCCGGCTCGACGCCGCGAAACACCTCATCGAGGACGGGCCGGACACCCAGAACACGCCGGAGACACGTCTGTGGCTCCACGACTTCCGAACGGCGATCGAGGACGCGGACCCCGGTGCCCTGGCGCTCGGCGAGGTCTGGGACACTCCAGCCATCAGCTCCAGCTACGTGCCCGATTCGCTCGACCTGAGCTTCGACTTCGCCCTTGCCGGCGTCTACGTGGCGACGGCGGGCAGCGCCAGCGGCAATGCCCTCGGTCGTTCGCTGACCAAGGTGACGGGGCTCTACGTACAGGGAGCGTTCGGGTCGTTCCTGACGAACCACGACATGGATCGCGTGGCGAGCCAGCTCGGTGGAGACCCAGCCAAGCTGCACCTCGCGGCCGGGCTGCTCCTCACCGGCCCCGGCGTGCCGTTCGTGTACTACGGCGAGGAGATCGGCATGACCGGATCGAAGCCGGACGAGCAGATTCGCACGCCGATGCGCTGGGACGGCAGCTCGCCTGGGGCCGGTTTCACCTCCGGCACGCCATGGGAGCCGCTCTCCGGTGATCGGGCAACCGTCAACGTCGCCACGGAGTCTTCCGATCCCTGCTCGCTGCTCTCCTGGTACCGCGACCTGATCCGCCTCCGGGCCGCGCACCCGGCACTCTCGAGCGCCGACTACGCCACCGTGACGAGCACGCCCGACGCGCTGGTGGCGGAGCTCCGCTCGGAGCCGTCCGAGACCATGCTGGTGGTTGCCAACACGGGTGGCACCCCCGTCACCGACGCGACGCTCAGCCTCGCCGGCGGGCCCTTGAAGCCCGGGGCGGAGGCGCACCTGCTCCTCGGCGCGGGTAACCCTGGGTCGCCCACCGTCGACGCCTCGGGCGGGTTCAGCGGCTACCAGCCGTTCGCGAACCTGCCGCCGTACAGCGTGTCGGTCATCTCGCTCGGCCCGTAGCAGCTATTTCGCCGGCGCCGACCCTGTCGAGGCACGGACGATGAGGCGCGTCTCCATGACGCGCTGCTCGGGCCGGAAGGCGTCTCCCTGCTCGATGGCGGCGATGAGCAGCCGTGCCGCCGCCTCGCCCTTGCGGCGCACCGGCTGGTGGACGGTGGTGAGCATGGGCTCGACCAGCTCGGCGATGTCGAGGTCGTCGAAGCCAACCACGCTGATGTCTCGCGGCACAGCGAGGCCTGCCTCGCGCATGGCGCGCATGGCGCCGATCGCCATGGCGTCACTCATCGCCAGCACGGCGGTGGGGCGAAGGCCGTCCTCCCAGGCACGCTCGAAGGCCGCGTGCCCGCCGCGGATCGTGGCCGGCCCGACGACCACGCAGGAGTCGGGCAGCCGCATCCCCGCCGCCTCGATCGCGCTCCGATAGCCGCGCAGGCGCCGGTTCATCACGACCTCGGGGTCGTGACCCTCCGCCGGGTACGGCGGCTCGACGCCGAGCACCAGGAAGCTGCGATGCCCGAGCGCCACCAGGTGCTCCGCCGCCATGCGAGCGCCACCCTCGTCGTCGACGTCGATCGCCGAGTACTCGGACGACGTCCCCGAGTCGACCATGACGGTCGGCAGCGAGGCGCGGCTGACCTCCTCGATCTCGGGGTGATGCGCCGACATGCCGATGGCCACGATGCCGTCGACCGTGGCGCTTCCGAAGGCCGCGGCAAGGGAGCCGTGGAGCGGTGAGATGAAGCGGAGGCCGTACCCGGACTGGTCGGCTGCTACGGCGACCCCCTCGCTGAAGGCGGCGAAGAACGGGTTCGAGAACATCACGGGAAGCGGCTGTGGCGTCAGGATCCCGAGGGTGCCGGTGCGGCGCTGGGTCAGCATCCGCGCAACCGGGTGCGGGCGATAACCCATGGACTGCGCGATCTCGAGGATCCGCACCGCGGTCGCGGGTTTGAGCCGTTCCGGCCTGTTGAAGGCGAACGAAACCGAGGTCTTGGACACGCCGGCGGCCGTGGCAACGTCCGCACTGCTCGTCCGCCGGCTACCCTTTGCCACGCCACGCCCCTTCTGTCGCACCGGGCCATGTATCATGCGCAAACCGGTTTAGCAAACGGATCGGCCCTGACGGTAACAGGCTCCCGCTCGGGTCGTCAACGCCGTTGACACGACGCCCGCGGCGGGTCGCTCGGCACCAGAAGACCCGCGAGGTGGACGCCCGTGACAGCGCGGATCGCACTTTCCCTGGTTCTGCACAACCACCAACCGGTCGGCAATTTCGGCTGGGTCATCGAGGATGTCTGGACGCGCTCGTACGCGCCGTTCATCGCGGCACTCGAGGCACATCCCGGAGTGCGGGTCGGGCTGCATTACACGGGCCCGCTCCTCGAATGGATGGAGCAGGAGCATCCCGACGCGATCGAGCGGCTCGCCGCCCTCACGGCCCGCGGCCAGGTGGAGATGCTCGGTGGCGGCCTGACCGAGCCGATCCTGGCCTCCCTGCCACTCGCCGACCGCCAGGCCCAGCTGGTCCAGATGGGCGATGCCGTCCAGCGCCTGTTCGGGGTACGGCCGCGCGGTGCCTGGCTGGCGGAGCGCGTCTGGGAACCGTCGCTGGCGTCGGACCTCGTCGACGGCGGCTACGCCTACACAGTGCTCGACGACAACCACCTGCGCGCGGCACGCGTGCCGGAGGACGCAATGTGGAGCACCTACTCCACCGACGACCAGGGTCGACGACTCACGATATTCGGCACCGAGCAGGGGCTCCGCTACCGGATCCCGTGGAAGCCGGTCCGCGACCTGATGCGCTACCTGCGGGCGCATGCCACCGAGGCCGTGGAACGCGTCGGAGTCATGGGCGACGACGGCGAGAAGTTCGGCAGCTGGCCGGGCACCCACGACTACTGTTGGGGCCGCAAAGGCTGGATCGAGCAGCTGTGCCTGGCGCTCGCAGCCAACAGCGACTGGCTGAGCACCGTGCGGCCGTCGGACTGGACGGACGCCCACGCACCTGGCGGACGGATCTACGTGCCAGCCAGCTCGTATGTGGAGATGACCGAATGGGCGCTCCCGCCCGACGAGGCGCCGGTCTTCCATGAGCTCCTGGAGGAGGCACGCGCCCAGCGCTCGCCGGCTGCGCGCTTCCTCTTCGGCGCGATCTGGCGCGGCTTCCAGGCGCGCTATCGCGAGGTCAACGACCTGCACAAGCAGATGCTGCGGACCTCGTCGGCCGTCGCCGCCATGCGGCCGGGGCCGATACGGGATCGGGCACAGGCGCATCTGCTCCGCGGCCAGTCGAACGACGCGTACTGGCACGGGCTGTTCGGGGGCGTCTACCTGGTCCACCTGCGACTGGCGACGCTCTCCCACCTGATTGCGGCCGAGGACCTGGCGGACGGCGGCACGCCGACCACGCGGATGGCCGATCTCGATCTGGACGGGGTCGACGAGGTGCTGCTCGGAGCGCCGGGCCAGCTTCTGGCCATCGACGTTGCGGAGGGCGCGGGCATCGGCTCGTGGGACCTGCGCGCCAGCCGCGCCGCGCTCGCGTCCGTGTTGCGGCGCCGGCCGGAGGCCTATCACCGCAAGCTGAGAGAGCACTTCGCCCGGCAAGACGCGACGGTCGCGAGGAAGGCGGCCGGCATCCTCTCGCCGCATGAGGCGGTCACGCTCAAGGACGAGGGGCTTCGTGAGCTCCTCGTCTACGACCGCCACGAATTGCGCGGCGGCCTGGTGGAGCTCCGGGAGCTCGACGCGGCTTCGAGGATCGGCCCGACCGAGCTCACCCGCGTCCAGGACGAGGAGATCGGCGACTTTGTCGATGCGCCGTTCGAGGTCGTCGAGCTGGCAGAGAGCCGCGCCGTGGTCCGGCGGAAGGGCCACGTTCGCTCCGGCGACGCCGCGGCGCCCTTGACCGTGACGAAGACGTTCGTCCTGTCCGGGGACCGGCTGCGGCCTGAGCTTGCCGTCGAGGTCTCAGTGGTCAACCGGGGCCGGGCGCGCCTGGCGTTCGAGCTCGACCTCTCGTTCGCCTGGAACGTGGCCGGCGGCGGCCACAACCCGGACGCCTGGTACGCCTGGTCGGAGGCCGGCGTCGAGGGCACGTCACCGCACGACGTTCCCGGTGATCTCCCGGAGGCCGGCGGGCTGGCCTTCGGGAACCGCTACATCGGTGTGGA
>JBBSGX010000216.1:0-4291 GCA_038253685.1 Candidatus Limnocylindrales bacterium
AGGCTATCCGGCCATCTTCGCGCGCCATGCGGCCTGCGGCGCCGCCACCCGTGCGGGCCTGAGCGCCATGGGCATCCAGCTCTTCGCGGACCCGCAGCACGCCTCGAACACGGTGACGAGCGCGCTCGTTCCGGATGGTGTCGAGTGGTCCGCCCTGAGCAAGGAGGTCCGCACGCGAGGGCTCGTCCTGGCAGGCGGGCAGGGCAGCCTGACCGGCAGGCTGTTCCGTGTCGGCCACCTGGGCGCTGTCAGCGTCGACGACATCCTGCGCTCGCTCGAGATCCTGGAGGAGGCCGCCGTCGCGGTCGGGATCCCGGTCACTCGAGGCGCGGCGACGGCGGCTGCCGCCGAGGCCGCGGCATCGTCCGCGACCGCCGCAGAGGCACGCACCCCAGTCCTCGCCCAGCCGGCCTGAGCGAGCGGGCGCAGATGATGCTCGATCGCGCCCCGTCCATCCAGAGCCGCCGACGGATCCTGGTAGCGGAGCCCCTCGCCGAGGAAGGGCTCGAGATCCTGCGCCGCGATCACGACGTCGACGTGCGCACGGGGCTGGAGCGGGCGGCGTTCCTGGAGGCACTTCCCGAGTACGAGGCACTGCTGGTCCGCAGCGCCGTGCAGGTGGACGCTGAAGCCATCGCCGCCGGAACCCGTCTGGTGGTCGTCGGCCGCGCAGGAGTCGGCGTCGACAACATCGATCTGGCGGCGGCGACACACGCCGGCGTCACCGTCGTCAACGCACCCACGGGCAACACGATCGCCGCGGCCGAACACACCCTGGCGCTTCTCTTCGCGCTGGCCCGCCACGTCCCGGCGGCCGACGCGTCCCTCCGCCTGGGCGAATGGAAGCGCGCCGCGTTCACGGGTCGCGAGCTGCGCGGCAAGACGCTCGGCATCGTGGGGCTCGGCAAGATCGGCATGGCCATCGCCGACCGCGCCCGCGGCATGGAGATGGAGGTCCTCGGCCATGACCCCTACGTCACCGAAGACGCGGCCGCCAACCACGGCGTGCGCCTGACACCGCTGGCGGAACTGCTGAAGACGGCCGACGTGGTCACGGTCCACGTGCCCCTCACCCGCTCGACGCGCAACCTGATCGGCGCCAAGGAGCTGGCCACCATGAAGCCGGACGCGTTCCTCATCAACGTCGCACGCGGCGGCGTTATCGACGAGAACGCGCTGGCCGCCGCCCTGACGAATGGCAAGCTCGGCGGCGCGGCCGTGGACGTCTTCACCGCGGAGCCGCCCCGCGAGTCGCCGCTGCTGACGGCGCCCAACACGATCCTCACGCCGCACCTCGGAGCGTCCACCGCCGAGGCCCAGACCCGCGTCGCCGTGGAAGCCGCAGAACAGGTCCTCGACGTCCTTGCGGGAAGGCCCGCCCGCTACGCGGTCAACGCTCCCCTGCTGACCGCGGAGACGGCGCAGGCCCTGGCGCCATACCTTCCGCTTGCCCGGACGCTTGGCCAGTTCTATGCGCAGTTCTCGCCGGACCTGGAAGGCCTCACCCTCGAGGTCGCCGGAGAGCTGGCCAACCACGACACGTCGCCGCTGGTCGCGGCCGTGCTCGGCGGCCTGCTGGAGCAGCACACCGAGGTCCGCGTCAACCTTGTCAATGCCCCCACCCTCGCGCGTGCGCGCGGCATCAACCTCATCGAGCGCAAATCCCCCGATGCCGGGCGCTACGCGTCGCTCGTGACGCTGTCGGGCTCGACCACGGCCGTCGGCGGGACCGTGGCGTCGGGCGAGTCACGGCTCGTACGCCTGGACGAGTACTGGCTGGACATGGGCCCCACCGCGCACATGCTCGTGACGCGCCACCAGGACCGGCCGGGAACGATGGGTACGATCGGGCGCATCCTTGGCGAGGCGGACGTCAACATCAGCGCCATGCACCTTGCCCGCAGCCATCCTCGCGCCGATGCCCTGATGATCCTGGCGCTCGATGATTCGGTCAGCCCGGCCGTCGCCGAGCGCATCAGGAGCCAGGAGGCCGTCCTGGACCTGTGGCTGATCCGCCTCGACTGAGCCGCGTCGAGGGATCGGTCGCGCTCGTCCGCCATGGCGAGTCGACGTGGATCGCCGAGGGACGCTTCCAGGGACGCCAGGACCCGCCGCTCTCACCGGCCGGCGAGCGACAGGCTGACCTCGTCGCGGCGCGATTGCGGAACCCCGCGGCCCCTCCCGCCCTGCCTCTCCCCTCCTCCCCGCCGATCGGGATCTGGCACTCACCGCTGCGTCGTGCGGCAAGCACGGCCGCGGCCGTGGCCGCGGCACGCAACGGAATCGTGCCGCTCCACCCGGATGAGCGGCTGGTCGAGATCGCACAGGGCGAATGGGAGGGACTTAAGCACGCCGAGGTGACGGCGCGCTTCGGGGAGGAGCTGGCGGCCTGGCGTCTCGATCCCGTGGGGCACTACGCTCCCGGCGGCGAATCAGTCCCCGAGGCGGCCAGGCGTTCGCGCGCAGCGCTCGTTCCGATACTCGAGGCACTTTCGGCCGGCGTGGTTCACACTGAAGACGCCGACCCGGTTCTCGGCTATGGATCGGCGGCGAGACCGGGACGCTGGGCGATCGTGGTGGCGCACGACGGGATCCTGCGGCTGCTGCTTCTCGCGCTTCTCGACCTGCCACTCGAGCGCTACTGGACCTTCCCGTTCGAGCTCTGCGCCGTCACCGTCATCGAGCTGCGGGACCCGGGTCAGCGCCTCCGCGCGCACAACCTGGCCGAGCACCTCGCACCGCAGGGCGGCCCTTCTCCCGACCCGACGAGGCCGGAGGGGGCGCTCTAGCGGATCCGGGCCGCTACCGCTTCGGCCGTGCGTTTCGGCGGAAAAAAAGCCCCAGCAATCCGAGCCGCACTTTGCGGTATGCGGCACGCAGTCTGGCGAGGGCTTCGCCGTGCGGTGGCCGGCGGGCATAGACCGTCTCGACCCGGCCCTGCGCCACGATGTGCAGCTCTTCGGTGATCTTTGGCATCACCTCGGACAGCGACACGGCGTATTCGTAGGCGGTCTGGTTCGGCCGCGGACCGTAGCCGAAGCGGCCGGCCAGCCGCGCCACTCCCCGGTACGCCAGGTCTGGCTCAGGCGAGAAGAGCCGCCGGCGGCGAGCAAAGAGCGCCAGCAGCACCGCACCCACCAGCAGACCGGTGACGGCAATCGGCCCGATCGGGCTGGGATTGCTGGGCGTCGGCGTTACCGGCTGGACGCTCGGCGGCTCCTGGTCCGGCGGTGTGTCGACGGTGCCAGGCGGGTCATGCTGGAAGGTCGGCTTCTGCGGCACGGTCGTGCCCGCTCCGGGAGAGGAACTGGCGCCGGGCGGCAGGAACGTCTCGACCTTGCCATTCTCCACGTTGCCGGGCGTCGGATCGAAGCGGATCCACCCGTACGTCGGGAAGTAGACCTCGACCCAGGCGTGCGCGGCACTGGCGTCGACCTCGAAGTGCCCGTCGGGCAGCTTCTTGCCCGGCAGGTAGCCCTCGACGAAGCGTGCCGGGATCTGCTCCTGCCGCAACATCATGACCATGGCCGTGGCGAAGTGCTGGCAGTAGCCGACCTTGGTGCGCATCAGGCAATCGACGATGCTCTCGCGGCCGCACAACCCGCGGACGTCGGTGAGATAGCGGAACCCGCCGTCGTGATCGAGGTAGCGCTGCATCGCATCCGCCACGTGGTACGGATCGCGGTTCCTGGCCGGGAGCTTGGCGACGATCGAATCGGCGATGGCGATGGACGAGCTGCCCATCGTGTTCGCCGGCACGTCGATGTAGGCCTCGGCCCATGCCGGATAGCTCACGCCCGCCGCGGCGAGGTCAGCGGCGGTGACCTCGGTCCGCGGGTCGGTGGTCGGCTGGAGGGACGTGACCGTGTACGTATCGCCCGGCGAGATCGCGCCGTCGAAGTCGATCGTGAGGAGCGGGCCGCCCTGGCCATCGGTGCGCACATGGGTCGCGTGATCGACCTTGAACGGAGAATCGGGCGCCAGGACGGTCCCGCCGGCGAGGTCGAGCGAGGTCACCTGGATGGACACGGGCTCCCGGGCGGGCGTCGTGTCGGGGATGTTGTCAACGCTGCCTGCCAACAGGTTGGCCCCGGCCGCCACGTCGAGTGTCTGTCGATCCGTCTGGCTCCACGTCTGGCCGTCGAACGTATCGTAGGCCGCGCCTCGCCAGTAGTGTCCCTCGCCGTCCGCGGGCAGATTCGTGAAGACCACTCGGTTGTCCGACTCCCAGAAACCACGGATCGTCTCCGCGGATGAGAACAGGCCGCCCGTCTGCTTGGTCGACCCGGTG
>JBBSGX010000217.1:0-4267 GCA_038253685.1 Candidatus Limnocylindrales bacterium
ACCGACGGCCGGAGATCGCTCCACGCCAGATAGCGTTCGGCCATCGTGTCGTAACCGTCTGCGACGATTCGCTTCGGATCCATCGCCGGTATTGTCTCCGCGAGCGCGGCGGTACATTCTCCGGGCCAGCCTGGACCAGAGCCTTCGGCGCATGGGCCTCGAGTACGTCGACATCTTCTATTCGCACCGTGTCGATCCCGTAACGCCGCTCGAGGAAACCATGGGGGCGCTGGATTCGGCGGTGCGACAGGGCAAGGCGCTGTATGTGGGGATCTCGTCGTATTCGGCCCAGCGCACGCGCCAGGCCGCCGAGATCCTGCGCAGCCTGGGAACGCAGCCCAGAGCGGCTCGTTCGGCCGCGAGCTCCTCACCAGGTCAAACCTCGACAACGTCCGCGGCCTTCGCGAGATCGCCCGAAGTCGAGGTCAGACGCTTTCCCAGATGGCGCTCGCCTGGACGATCCGGGATCCCCCGGGTCGCCTCCGCGCTGGTCGGGGCGAGCTCTGTGGAGCAGCTCGATCAGAATCTCGGCGCCCTGGACAACCTGGCCTTCACGGCGGACGAGCTAGCGGAGATCGATCGTTTCGCCGTCGAGGGCGGCGTGAACCTGTGGGCACAGTCGAGCAACGCATAGCGGACGTGTGTCTCGGCCCGGCTTGGCACGCGGAGTAGGCTTGTCAAAGCTATCGCCGCAGGCGCCCTGCGGGGTGTGACCTCCGGGTCGCCTGCTGCGCGGCGCCTGCGGGCGCCTTGCGGCGACTCCGACTCCATCGGGGGGTAATGTGCATGCGACGACTCAGAACGCCTCGGTTCGGGCCCGCCAGGTTGTTCCTTGGCGTCATCATCCTCGCCGCAGCCCTGGTTCCGAGCGGGACGGCACTCGCCGATGTATCCGGCAACTACACCATCCTTGGCGCTGAGGTCTGGGCGACGCACACGGTCGGCACCTTCGTCGGCGCTGCCCAGGGCTCCTCTGGCGACGTGGCCACCTGGGGCGCGCGGATCGAGCACACCGTCCGGACCCAGCCGAGCGGCAAGATCACGGGCGGCTGGGCCACCCTCTACACGTCCGAGCTGCATCGCATCCACGGCCGCTTCTCGCACGGGACGCTGCGGCTCGTCGATGACGGCGGAGGAAACTGCGGCGACCTTCTGCATTCCGTGAAGGGTAGGCTCGTGGACGTCACCCGCAGCGATTCCGATGTGACGGGTACCGGCAGGCTGGAAGGCATCCTGATCCACTATCGGGTCGAGATCCTGGGCATGTGCGTTCCGTACTCGGCGTCCGTGAGCGGGTCGATTACGCTCTCGTTCTGAGCCGCGTGATGACCCGCCGGGCCTCCGACACAGCAGGCTCGGCGGGCGATCGTCGTGGCCTCACGCTCAGGACTCGCCGAGAGCCTCCTGGAGCAGGTCTCGATACCGGGTGATGTCCGCCGGCTGAAGCTGGCCCAGCGGGCCGGGGTCGGCCGACAGGTGCGCTCGAAAGGTCTCGCGGAGCTCGCTCCCGGCGGGCGTGACCACGAGCGACTTGACCCGCCGATCGACCGGATCGGGCCGCCGCTCAAGTAGGCCACGCGCCTCGAGCTTGTCGATGAGGCTCGTCAGGTTCGATGGGTCGAAGTGGAGCCGGTCCGCGAGGGCACGCATGGCCAGCGGCTCGTCCAGGTCGAGTGCCAGCAGGACCTTGATCTGGCCATGGGACAGGCCCAGGCCCGACGCATGGAAGGTGTAGCGCTCCTTGAGGCGCTCCGCCATCACGATCGTCAGGTACGACGCCTCCTGCGCGATCGCCGGGTCCGCGCGCGACGCGGTGGGCTCATCGGGCGGAGTCACGGCATCACGATACATTGCGAGCGACTTTCTGGTTGACATGGTCCATATAGTGGTACCAGTATATGCTGGTACGAAACCACTGATAGACGAGGGGAACTGCCGTGAAAGTCGGATTGAGCCTGGAGCAATTCTCAGTGCCGGATGGCACGCCTGCAATCGGCCCGGACTTCGGGCGGGTGGCCCGGGAAGCCGACACCGCCGGGCTCGACAGCCTATGGGTGATGGACCACCTCTTCCAGATCGGGTTCAATGGCCCGCCCGAGGATCCGATGCTCGAGGGCTACACCGCGCTGGCGTTCGCCGCTGGGCAGACGAGCCGGATCAGCCTTGGCACCATGGTGACGGCCGCCGTCTACCGCCACCCGGGCATGCTCGTGAAGACCGTCACAGCGCTCGACGTCCTGTCCGGCGGGCGGGCATGGCTCGGCATCGGGGCGGCCTGGAACGAGGACGAGACCAGGTCGCTCGGGATCCCCTTCCCAACGCTCGGCGAGCGCTTCGAGCGGCTCGAGGAGACCCTCCAGATCGCGCTGCAGATGTGGTCAGGCGATGAGCGCCCGTACGAGGGGCGGCACTACCAGTTGGCACGACCGCTGAACGCCCCGAACTCCATCCAGCGGCCGCACCCACCCATCCTCATCGGCGGAGGTGGGGAGCGGAAGACCCTGCGCCTGGTTGCGCAATACGCCGACGCCTGCAACCTCTTCGCGTATGACCCTGCGGCGCTCCGGCACAAGCTCGAGGTTCTGCGCGAGCACTGCGACGAGCTTGGGCGACCGTACAACGCGATCGAGAAGACGGCCATGACCCACGTCGCGCTGGATCGCGAGGGACGGGGCCGCGCCCAGACGCCTCGCCAGGCGCTCGAGGCGCTCCATGCCCTTGCCGAGATGGGCATTGATCACGCCATCCTGAGCGTCCAAGGCGTGTACGAACCCGGAATGATCGACCTGGTCGGAGAGCTGGCCGGCTACGCAGGAGCGCTGGTTCCCGCGGGCCGGGGAGCCGCGGCTGCGTAGGTCTGGAGGTCGGCGGCGTGCCGACTCAACGTAGACATTGAACTCGACGTGCGCCGGCAGGTAACCGGGCGCCAGCACGAGCCCGGAGGCGGAGGAGCTGCCACCCGGGAAAAACGTATAGACGAAGGGAACGTCGATGTTCCCGACTGGCGCGCCGGCGATCTACACGGACCCGGACACGGCTGCTCCCGAGGCGGTGTCCACGGCGTGGACCGTGATCACCCGTCAGAAGGATGGCACGATGTGGTCCGGCTCGATCGTGAGGGTGAGCTGCCCGACGTTCAGGACGCGGCCGCGCGATTGGACATCGGCAGGACCGATCCTGAGCGGCGGCGGGGCTCGAGTCCCGTCGGATCGTGATGGGTATCGGACACCTTGAAGAATCCGCGTACAGGATTGCCGATCCCGACGTTGTGGGAGATCGGAGTGGTCCGCGTCGCATTCGTCAGGTTGAGCGAGATCCGGACGCCGTCCGCCTGCGCGGGCCAAGTGTTCGGGTCGTAGATCAGCAGGGTGAGGTGGTTGTTGTCGTCGAGGTCGTACCCGCACGCCAGCACCTGGTGGTTGTGGCCGAGGTCACCGGGTTCGATGAGGCAACAGTCACAAGCCCCAGTGCGCGGAGCTGACCGTTGTCCAGGTCGCGTCGGATATGGCCGTTCCATTCTTCGACGATCGTCTTCCACGCGATGCCTCGCAGGACGAAGAACGGTGGCCACCCCATGTCGTGGTCAGGCGCGATCATCCAGTCGTAGTACTTCGTGAACCCTGCGTGTGGCAGATCGAAGCTGTCGACCAGCCGGGCCGCGATGTACTTGAAGAGCGGCGTGTCAGGACCCGGCGGAGCTGCGTCGGGCAGGGGAACCAGGCCAGGCGTCTCGAACACGTCGCGCACCGTGAAGACCATGCCTCCGCACAGGCCGCCGCTCGCGTCGCCGAGAGCGACCGTTCCGAATGGCGGCAGGTCAACCAGGACCACCGGCTCGTGCGGAAACATGTTCACGAAATGCAATCCGTTGACGCGCGCTCAGACGCCGTAGATCCCCCCGTCGACGAGGAGCTCGATCACTTCGCGGGCACGCGCTCCAGGGTGATCACCGGGATCTCGCGCTCGGTCATCCGCTCGTAGTCGGCGAAGGCGGGGATCTCCGCGATGTGGTGCTCCCAGAGACGCCGGCGCTCGGCGGCGCTCGTCACCGTGGCCCGCGCCGGGAAGGTCTCGGCCCCGGTCTCGACCTGACGATCAGGCTGGCCTTGACGTTGTACAGCGAGGCGGGACCAGGCGTCCGTCCGGGCGTGTGCGCGCCAGGCGCCGCGCATCGGTGAGCAGCATAAGCGCCAGCACCCCGGCGACCTCGCCGTCGTCGGGAAGCAGGCGACGCAGATCGCGAGCGAGCCGGATCGCCTCCCTGGTC
>JBBSGX010000218.1:0-4252 GCA_038253685.1 Candidatus Limnocylindrales bacterium
CGGCCAGCGCGCCGAGCGCGTCGACAGCAGCGCCGAGCGCGGTTGGCGCTGACGCTCTCGCGCCGCCAGGCGACTGCCCGCAGGTCATGCCCGAGTCCTTGGTACGGAACGGCATGGTGGGAACCGGATGGACGGTCGTCCGGGGCCACACGCCGCGTCCCTTCCGGGTCCGGATACTGGGCATTCTCAAGGACGGCGTGATCGCCGGCAAGGACATCATCATGATCCGCGTCAGCGACCTGCCGGGCTACCACTTCATCGAGAAGGCCGGCGGCATCTGGGCAGGGATCTCTGGCTCACCGGTCTATATCAAAGGCAAGCTCGTCGGCTCGGTTTCGTGGGGCTTCACAGCCGCTCCCTCGCCCATCGGCGGCATGACGCCCGCCGAGGACATCCTCGACGTCCTTGACTATGGCTCCGCGACGACCTCGCGAGAGTTGCTACCGCCGTCCACTCATGTCGCGATTCCGCGTTCGCTGCGCGAGGCCGCGGGTATCTCCGCCGACCAGGCAGCAACGTTCGGCCGACTGGCGATCCCGTTCGCAGTATCCGGCCTCGGAGCAGACCAGCGCACGAAGCTACAGGAGACGCTCAATAGGCGGGGCATGAATGTGCTCGTCGTTCCCGGGTCGCGTGCGGACGCCCCGCCCAGCTCCGGCGTCGCGTTTGCGACTCCACGACCCGGCGGTAACTTCGCGGGGCTGCTGTCCTACGGTGACTTCACCGCTGGCGGTATCGGCACAACGACCTATGTCTGCAACGGGGTCGCGTTGGCCTTCGGTCATCCTCTTAATTTCGCCGGGCAGACCGACTACGGCGCGAGCAACGCCGGCGCGATCACGATCGTCCGCGACAACTCCTTCGGCAACTACAAGCTGGCCAACGTCGGCGCGCCGTTCGGGCGTCTCGACCAGGACCGCCTGTCGGGCATCAGGACCCAGTTGGGCGACCTGCCCCACTTGACGCCGATCAGGTCGCACCAGGTGAACGTCGACACGGGCGTCAGCCGCGATGGTGAGACGGACAATACAACGGCGGATTTCGCATCCATTGCGGCCGCCAACCACCTTTTCATCAACCTGCTGTCGGTGCGTGATGCATTCAACGCGGGCACGTCGCTGCAGCACTGGACGATCCGCGGTACCGACGCCAATGGCGATCCTTGGGAGCTCAAGAAGTCGAACCGCTTTGCCTCGCAGTTCGCGCTGCCGTTCGATCCTGCGGATAACCTGTACGCCATTATCGAAACCATCGCCTCCAACCCGTTCGAAGAAGTCAGCTTCACGGATATGGAGCTCAACGGCACGGTGTCCGAGACGTACCGCGCGTACACCATCGAGGACGTAATGATCTCGAAGAACGGCGGCGCGTACACGCATCGTGACCACCTCAATCTCCAGCCGGGCGATGAGCTCTCAACCCGCGTCACGCTGCGGCTATACCGCGGTGCCTTCTACACCGTGACGCTGCCATTGACGGTCCCGTCGGACGCATCAGGCATCTCGGGTTCCTTCGATGTCGTGGGCGGTCGCGACTCCTTCTCGCCCTGCTTGTTCGATGCCGGCAACTGTGCCTCGTCCCTGACCGAGCTGCTTCATGAGCTGAAGGTCGCGCAGCGCAACGATGTGCTCAAAGTGAGCCTCAACACGTTCGGCGGGGGAGGCGTCGTGCCGACCGACACCGGACCCGGCGACGGGTCAACGACCCTCGCTTCGGCCAAGCTCAAGCTGGATACCGTGGTCGGCGGTCAATTCTCCATTTCGTTCAACATCCAGTAATCAGGTATGGGCGTCGGCCTCTCCAGGGAGGCGGACGCCCATTCGACTTTGACGCGTGTCAGCCGGGGTCCTCATTGCGGCGCATCCTGCTGAACGTAGTGCAGTGACCTGCGCCGCACGCTCGTCGGAGACGCGTCCGTCGGCGCTGAGAACCGGTTCGGCAATCGCGGCGGCAACACGTACTTCAACGGCATCGGAACGCTGCCGGCCGACGGCGACCAGCTCGCCGTGGCCTCGGCACCGTGCACCACCTCCTCGCGTGTGATCACCTTCACGCCAAGGGTGTCGCTACGGGTCAGTGGCGCAACTGCTCGAAGGTCACTGCCAATATCTTCACCGGCACCAGCGTGTCCTGCTTCAGTGGGACCGTCACTCCATGAGTTGAGACCCGGCGCGGTCCGCCGCGCCGCTCGAAGGTCGTGACGAGCCGGGAGGCCCTCGATGCCTCCCGGCTCGACATGTTCGCGCTCGTTGGTGTGCCATCGTCGCCGGGCACCTCGGTCGCTCTCGCTCGAAGGCGTCGTCCGCATGTCGGGCGAGCGTGACGAGCCGGAACTCGATCGTCGGCGAGTCGACTGCGCCACTGGCCGCGAGGTCCACGGACCGCACGCCGGAGGGGCTGAGTGAGCCCTCAACCGGCGGCGATCCTGGCGATGGCGATGCTCGGCTCGAGGAGTGCCGTGTCTGCCAGCAACACCGTCACCGCGGCCGTGTCCAGCGATGCGAGGGCCGCGGCGAGCGCGGCGCGCGGCGACGTGCCCAGGCCGATCTGGCGAGCCCCGCCGAAGACGGCCATGGCGATCCAGCGCTCGCCCGCCCGGCGGAGTTCCACCTCCACCGAGAGCCGCAAGGTGGGTGGTTCCAGGCGGAAGCCGATAGAGAGACTGTTTGTATCCATGGGCGAAGGTTCCATGATCATCGTGCCAGGTTGTCTGTCACTCGCTCCGGACAACGACGCCCAGCGGTGCTCTTCGCGTCGCGTTGACGGCGATGTCTCCGATCGCCGATGCGGCAGTCTCGACGCCGGCATGGGTGCCGGTTGAGGTTTGACCCAATGGTCTCCTGCCTCCGAAGCGCCGTGGTACGAACGAGCCTCAACGGGCTTGAGAGGGCAGTCATGGCCCCGCCGCGCCATCCGAACGCCGCGATCGGCGTCTTCAGCTCGAGCGAGGCGGCGAGAGCAATCGCGCGATCGGCGACCTCGACGGCCTCCGTTTCGACCGGCGATGATGGCCACCCGGCACTCTCAGGGTGGGGTAGCGGCACTGGGCAGGGGACCAGGTGTCCGGCGCTCTCTACGAACGCAGTCGGCGAGGTGCGCACCGACCGCAACCGGGACCGTAACGATTCCCGAACACCACGGCCTCATGCTGAGGGGCGAACCGTGTGTCATGGCGGTCGCTGAGTCGAGGGACCATATGGGACCATCCAGCACCTGGCGTTCAGAAGCCGGGTGACGACGAGCGGCGTGGCAAGCAAAGGTCGCCTGGGCATTTGCCGGCCTTGGCATCGTCGCAGTGGCCGCCACCTTGGCGGCCCAGCTCATCCTCATCCGCGACGATACACAGCCGATAATGGTGATCTACCTCCTGCTTGCGTCGAACCTCCTCGTGGTCGGAGCGGTGATCACGACCCGCAGGCCGGAGAACGTCATCGGCCTGTTGCTGCTCGGTGCCGGGATCCTGGCCACCTTGCCCTTCAGTGGCGTGGTCTACGGAAACCTGGACGCGGAGCTGGGCGGCGGCAGACTCCCGTTCGTTCCCTTCGTGGTTTGGCTTTCCAACTGGGCATCGGGGACCGTGCTCGGAGCGCTCGCCGTCCTCCTGCCGCTCGTCTTTCCGTCGGGTCGGCTGCTCACTCCGAGATGGCGGGTAGTCGTCATCGCGGCGTGGCTCGCCATCGGCGGAGCCACGTTCCAGGCGGCGTTCTCCTCCTCGCCGATGTTGGCTGGCGACCTTGGGCTGCCGAACCCCTTCGCACTCCCCGAGCCCTTTCGAGCGTGGCCGGACACCATCGGAGTCGTTGCCAGCGCGTTCGGCCCGCCGGTGGTCCTCGCAGGCGTCGTCAGCGTCGTTATTCGCTTTCGGCGCTCGAGCGGCATCGAGCGTGCCCAGCTGAAGTGGTTCGCTTTCGTGGCTTCGATCGCGGGCATCGCATTCGTGCCCGCGCTCATGAGCCCACTTCCACAGATCGGCGAGGCGGCCTGGTACGTCGCATTGTCAGCGCTCGCGACAATGCCCGCAGTGATCGGTGTCGCGATCGTGCGCTACCGCCTGTAGGAGATCGACCGGGTCATCAGCCGAACGCTTGCCTACGCCGCGTTGTCGGTCGTCCTCGCCGCTGTGTATGTCGGGGGATTCCTGGCTGTGCAGGCTGCACTGTCGCCGCTGACCCGCAACAGCGATCCGATCGCCGTGGCTGCCTCGACACTCGCCGCACTCGGTCTCTTCCAGCCGCTCCGCCGCCGGCTCCAG
>JBBSGX010000219.1:0-4249 GCA_038253685.1 Candidatus Limnocylindrales bacterium
GTCTGTCGGAGGCGGCTCGGCCATCAGCCGATCGAGGCACCACAGGAACGCGGCAAGGGTCTTGCCACTCCCCGTCGGAGCGCAGATCAGCGTGTGCTCGCCCCCCGCGATGGCCGGCCAACCCTGCGCCTGAGCCGCCGTCGGCTCGGCGAACGACGCGCTGAACCAGTCCTGCGTGGCGGGATGGAACGCGGCGAGCGGATCGGGGGATGGAGGGGTCACGGCAGCGTCAATCATGACCGAATAACCTGACACGGACTGTCATGGTCCAACCCAGACGAGTGACGGAGCGGCCGATTTCCACGCCACCGAAAATCCCTGGAACACACGGCAAAGATTGTCATTTGCGCACACCCGGCACGTTAGCCAGCTCGCGATCGGTCCTGCAACTCTCCAAGGGCGTGAGCGCCGTATCGCGGCGCGGTTTGTTAGCCGCGGACAGCTGACTCAGACGCGAACCGCGTACCTGATGCCTTATGCCTTCAACTGCGAAGAGACATGTGGCTTACGTGCCGCTGATGCGCAAATGGCAAGAATTGGGTCGCCTGCGCTGGGCGCCGACACTCACCCGTGCCCCGGCACCACCCGCGACGGCCGCTGGCACCCAGCCCTGGCGGCCGCTCATGCGCCGATCGGCCCCCAGCGGCTCCAGGGTCCAGCTCCAACGGTACGTGCCCGCCCCCGGAATGTACTTGGGCAGCGTGTCCGGGCCGCAGCTGGCCGTGCCCAGTCCCCGGTGCGCGGCGTCGATGTGGACGACCGTTTCGGCGCGCGGCACCAGGTCAATGTCGTGTCCGACGGCCGCAAGGTCCGCGGCGTGGAAATGGGTCGCGGAGACCTGGCGCGGCCGATCGAGCGTGATCTGGACTCCGACCCCGTCGCCATCCGCGAGACGCAGCCAGCGCACGTCCGCGTGGCCACCGTTCTCCTGCGGCTTGATGTACGGGACGTACTGCTCGGTCACGGTCGATTGCCAGATGCCGTGCGCGCCGCCGACCCTGCGATCCGGGTATGTCTCGTGGGGACCACGTCCCAGCCACTCCAAGCGTTCCAGCCCCGGTGTGATCTCCAGGACCGCCCCCACCCGTGCCAGATCGGTCACGGCCTCCGGGATCGTGGCCTCCTCCTCCACCAGGATGGCTCCGCTCTCGAGCTCGGTGAGCTGCTGGCGGTGCTCCACGACGATTCCGCCGCGGCCCCGGTATTCCGCACACACATCGGTCGTGCCACCTTCGCGGGTGACGGATTGGACCGTTCTATTCATGTCGTCCAGGCCCCAGGCCTGCCATTCCGCGGCCATGCCGCCGATCCGGTCGTTGTCGGTCGGGGCTCGCCAGAGGGAAAGACGGGGGCTGGCTGCCAGCTGCGGGTGCACGAGCAGGCCGTCGGCGTCCACCTCGACGCTCGAGTCGCCCGGCGATCGAGGGCGATTCAAGCGCGGCGGGCCGGAGGATCCGAGCTCGAGCTGGGCCCAGCACACCTCGTAGCCTTCGGGTGCCCAGGCTGCCGCTGAGGCGGTCGTGAAGTGAATCGTCAGCCAGCGTTCGTGGCCGGAAGGATCCGCGGTCAGGTTCCAGTCGGGAATGGAGATGACGGCCGCTCCCTGCGGTGGCACCGGTGGGAGTTTCAGCACGCCCTCGCGAACCACCTTTCCGTCCACAGACAGCTCGTAGTCCGCACGCAGCCAGGCGAGGTCGCGGAAGAACCCGCGGTTTCGAATTTCGATCTCGCCGCGCCCCAAGGTCGCGGTCGTTGCGCTCACGACGACGGGAGCGGCCAGCTGCTGGTGCTCCCAGAGCGCGGGCTTGGGGCGCCGGTCTGGCCAGACCATGCCGTCGATGCAGAAGTTGCCGTCGTTCGGGACGTCGCCGAAGTCGCCGCCGTACGCCCATCGCCGGCGCCCATCGGGAAGCCGCTGCATCAGCCCGTGGTCCCACCACTCCCAGATGAAGCCGCCCTGGAGGCCCGCGGTCGACTCGATCGCTTCCCAGTACTCGGCCAGGGTCCCGTTGCTGTTGCCCATCGCATGCGAGTACTCGAGCAGGATGAACGGGTGGCGCTGGAGCCCCGACTTCGCGTGGTCCACGATCGACGAAATCGTCGGGTACATCGGGTTGGTGATGTCGCTGACGCCCTGGTCGCTGGTCCAGTCGAAGCGGACCGCGCCCTCGTACTGGATCGGTCTCGAGTCGTCGTAGCGGCGCAGCCACGCGGCCGACGCCTCGTGGCTGGTGCCGTGTCCTGACTCGTTGCCGAGCGACCAGAGGATCACCGACGCGTGGTTCTTGTCGCGGATCGCCATGCGCTGCACTCGGCTGACCCAGGCCTCCAGGTAGCGCGGGTCGTCGCAGAGCGTGCCCCAGAACGCATGCGACTCGATGTCCGCTTCGTCAACCGTGTAGAGGCCCAGCTCGTCCGTCAGGTCGAGGAAGGCTGGATCGTTGGGATAATGCGACGTTCGGACGGCGTTGAAGCCGAACCGCTTCATCTGGATCAGGTCCTCGCGCATCTCTTCACGCGTCACCACGCGGCCCGTGTGCTGGTTGAAGTCGTGGCGATTGATGCCGCGGATCATTACCCGCTGCCCGTTGACCAGCAGGTCCAGGCCCTGGATCTCAACTCGGCGATAGCCGACCCGAATCGTCGCCTCCTGGACGACCAGCCCCGACGGTGAGCGCAGCAAGACGTGGACCTTCGACAGCCGCGGCTCCTCTGCCGACCAGAGCGGCGCGCCAGGGATCTGCAGGTTCCACGACGCAACCCCGGCCGGCGGCGGCATCTGCCAGTCGTACATCTCCTGCCACTCGACCTGCTCCGAGTCGGTGAGCGGGAGGCCGGCCGAACGCCGGCCCTGGAGCTGCCAGCGCTCACGACTCCAGCCGCCGCGCTCGTCCCGTGGCCCGGGCGTTGGAAGCTCAGCTCGGAGAGGTTCGTCGATTCCGTCGACCTGGACTTCGACGACCCAGCCGGGTTCGGGCATCGGGTGCTCGTAGGTGACCTCGACGCGCACGTCGAGCGTGCCGGTCGTCAGGTCGTCTGCCAGCCCGCCGATCGCGCGGATGTCCGCAAGCCGGGTGCGAGGCGTGGTGTACAGGAACACCGACCGCGTCACGCCGCCGTGCCACCACTGGTCCTGGTCCTCGATGTAGGACGCGTCGGACCACTTGACCACGCGCAGGTTCAGGGTGTTGGTCCCCTTGCGAACAACGTCCGTCACGTCGAACTCCGCTGCGAGGTGCGAGTCCTTGCTCAGCCCGACCTGCGTGTCGTTCACGCGGACCACGAGGACGCTCTCCGCGGCGCCAACGTGCAGCACGATGCGGCGGCCGGCCCACGCGCTCGGCACCTCGAAGGCGCGCTCGTAGACGCCGGTCGGGCTCAGCTCCGGGACGTGCGGCGGCTCACCGGAGAACGGCATCTGCACGTTCGTGTAGTGCGGCAGATCCCAGGTGTCCTGCATCGTCCAGCAGCCCGGGACCGTGGCGTCGTGCCAGTTGTCGTCCGTGGGCGCGTCGGGTTGACGCAGCAGCTGGAAGCGCCACGTCCCGTCGAGCGGCAGCACATCGCCGTGAGGCACGCTGTGCATCGGCAGCCGGTTCATGGCGGTGAGCTCAGGCGACTCCCAGAACGTCCCGAGTCCGCGAAGCTCGGCTGTGGCCGCGGTCGCAACTGCCTGGGCGCCGGCCGTCGCGGCGGCGTCGCGTTTCGTTGCGGGGGCGCGCGGCGCCGTTCGGGTCGTTCGTGGCATTGGGCGGGAGTATAGGTTCGGGACGCGCTCGTCCGTGCGGGCCGGAGCCGCCCTCGGTTCAGCGCCGGATCGACGGGGCGTACCATCGGGGAATGCGCCATGTGAGCGCGGCCCTCGGCTCCAGCGTCGGTCCCCTGATCGGGTCGTCAACGGCGTGGCTGGTCAACGTCCCGGAGCTGCCGCTGATCGGGCGAGCGTGGCCAAGCCTGCGCACCGAGGCGGATCAGTCCCCGGACGATGGAATCGACCTGATCGACCTCCAGCCGACCGACGCAGAAGTGGTCCGGCTCCGTCGCGAGGTGACGCGGGTCAGACGATCCTGAGCGGGATCGCGCGATTTCAGCCCGACGTGCACCACTCGGAAACGCGGTCAGGTCTGGGCGCGTTCGGCCTCAGCCAGGAAGTCGAGGACGAGGCGATTGAACTCGTCGGGATACTCGAGGTTGATCATGTGCGCGGCACCCTTGAACACGTGCCGCCGCGCGCCCGCGATGCCGCTCA
>JBBSGX010000220.1:0-4245 GCA_038253685.1 Candidatus Limnocylindrales bacterium
ATGCGACGCCACGGAATCGGCGTCGGCTACCGCTACCCGCACGACTACCCGGATGCCGACGTCGAGCAGCAGTACCTGCCGGAGATCCTTGCCGAGCGCCGTTACTACACGCCGTCGGACCAGGGCATGGAGACCCAGATCGGAGCGCGGCTGGAGCGCCTGAGAGAGGCCCGCGAGGCGGCACGCGTTGCCGGCGGACCGAGACCGAAGCCGCCGGCTCGTGGGGGGAGTGGCAAGGATCCGATGCGGGTCGCAGACCGCGTCATGAAGTCGCGCGATGAAGCGAAACGACGCACCGCAGACAAGGAGCGGAAGGATGCGGCCGGCGGTTAGATCCCATAGGGCCTTGTCAAGCTCTGGCCGCCCAGTTGGGGTCGAAATCCTGGCCGTTGCGCCAGACACCCCAGACCAGGCTGAGGGCCTTGCTCATGCAGTGCCCCAGGGCATTCATCTTGGACTTGCCCGCGGTCCGCTTGCGCGCGTAGTGGGCGGTGATGACCGGGTTGTGCTGGATGCCCACCACGGCCATGCGATAGGCGGCTGCCCGCAGGTGGCTGTTGCCGGCCTTGCTCATGTGCCAGGCCGTCTCGGGATTGGCACCCTTGCGGCCGGAGCTGCGCTCGGCGGGATGCACCCCGGCATAGGCCAGCAGCTGGTCGAAGTCGCTGAACCGCTCGATGTCGCCGATCTCGGCCAGCAGCGTCGCAGTGATCGCCGGACCGACGCCCGGGATCGTCTGCAGACGGCGCGCGGTCTCTCCGTCCAGGAGCTCGGCGACTCGGGCGTCGGCCGCTTCGATCTGGCGCTCCAGCAGGTCGAACTGGTCGAGCAGGAGATCGACCTCGAAGGCCACCTCGGCCTCGAGCTCGGGCACCGCGATCGAATCGGCCGCCGCCGCGTGGCTGCCCGTGCCGTGGGGGCGACGCGCAGCACCTCCCGGGCCGTCCGGCAGGTGGGGTCCTCGAACAGCTCAGCCAGCTCCGGGAAGCCCAGCTCGACGAGGCGGACCAGGCGCTGGCAGACCCTGGCCTGCTCGGTCACCAGGGTCATCGCGAAGCGGGCCGCCTGGCGCAGCTCCACGCCGGCGAGTGGATCGCGGGCGTCGGGTGTGTCGCGCATGGCCATTTCGGCGAGGCTCCGGGCATCGGCCGGGTCCGACTTGGTGCGGCCCAGGCGGCTCTTGGCAAAGTACTTCGCCGCGAGCGGGTTGACCACCGCCAGCGGAATGTCGCGCGATTGCAGGTGCGACGCGAGTGGCATCCAGTAGTGGCCCGACGACTCCATGGTGACCAGGGTCACGGGCTCGGCCTGGTGCTCGAGCCAGCTGTCGAGCGCGGCAAAGCCTCCTCGGCTCTGGCTGACCCGCAGGATCTCCCGGTCGGCTCGAGCCTGACCGTCCCGGCAGCGCGCCACCGCGTGGCTCCGTCCCCCGATGTCGATGCCGATCGTGACCATCCGCAGCAGCCTCCTTTCACGACCAGCCAGGGGTGCCCGCTCACCTCGGTCGACGTCAGCTGATGGGTCCCATCACCGGTCAGTGCCGCTGGATCCCGATCACCGTTCATGGCCGAGGGTCGGGGGCCGGAAACTAACCGCATCGGTCATCTGCCGGATAGCCAGCCGCCGGTCTCCCCGGGGAGGTCGCTTGCCATCATCGGCCCCCACAAGGCGGTATATCAGCCATACGCGGCCAGGACATTGGTGACAGAGTCTGCAAGGCAGAATTTGAGAGCGCCACCAGGAGAGGAATCATGACCGAGCCAACCACGCAGACCCTGGACGTGCCCGGGGCTGTTCTCACCTACAACGTCCGGCGTAACGAGTCGAGCACGGAGCCGCCCTCCTGCTGATCGGGTCGCCGATGGGCGCGGCCGGTTTCGGGACGCTGGCCGGCCACTTCGGCGATCGCATGGTCGTCACCTACGACCCGCGCGGAGTGGAACGCAGCAAGAAGACCGACGACGCAGCGCCGTCGACGCCCGATGAGCACGCGGACGACCTGCACCGGCTGATCTCGGCGCTGGGGGCCGACCGGGTGGACCTCTTCGCCAGCAGCGGCGGTGCCGTAAACGCCTTGGCCCTTGTCGCCAAGCATCCGGAAGACGTCCGGATTCTCGTGGCACACGAGCCGCCAGACGCACAGGTGCTACCCGACCGCGAGGAGGCGCTTGCCGCAACTCGGAACATCGACGAGACCTACCAGCGCAGTGGGCTCGGTCCGGCAATGGCGAAGTTCATCGCGATCGTGAGCCACAAGGGCTCGATCCCGGCCGATTACGCCGACCAGCCCGCCCCGGATCCACAGGTGTTCGGCCTGCCGACGGAGGACGACGGCTCGCGAAACGATCCACTGCTCGGACAGAACCTCATCTCGTGCACCCACTACAAGCTCGACTTCGATGCCCTCCGCGCTGCTTCGACCCGGGTCGTCATCGCCGCCGGATCCGAGTCCGAGGGAGAAATGGCCAACCGCGGGGCCTTCGCCGTCGCCGAACGGCTCGGGACGACCCCGGTGACCTTTCCCAGCAACCACGGTGGATTCCTCGGCGGTGAATACGGCCAAACGGGCGACCCTGACGCGTTCGCGGCGACCCTGCGCCAGGTCCTCACCGCCGAGCCCGGAGGCTGACCAAAGGCCTCTCCTCCGCAGGCAGCCTGCGGCGCCTGGTGCCTCCATCGGTCCAGGCAGTTCTCAACGATGCGGAAGGTCGAGTCGAGCGCCTCGACGAGCTGATCGGCGCTGAGCACATGCTCGAGGTCGTCGTCGCCCGGGCACTTGTATGCGGCGTTCGTGAACGGCGTGGTCTCCGCACCGGGCTCGCCCGCGAAGTCGCAGAGCCAGAACACCCGCTGGCAGGCGGTATGGCCGATGGTGGCCCACATCGGCCAGCGCTCCGGCGCCGGCCGAATCGCCAGCTGCTCATCGGTCATCCCGGCGACGACGTCGCGAAGGCGTCCGGCGTATCTGGGCCACATGCTGTAGGCCGGCCGACTGATCACGTCGCTCATTTCTCCCTCCGGACTTCGGCGATGATGCGCGGGAGGCTTTTGAGGTGCGCTCGCTCGTGGCCGGTCATCCAGTCCCCGAAGTAGAGAGCCGTGCGCTCGTAGGTCTCACCGATCATCCCGATCACCGTGGCCGTGCGGAGCCAGGCTTCGGCCGGGAGTGGCTCGAGGACGGCCAGGAGCTCGGCGCGCTGCTCGGTGAACGCCTCGAAGGCAGGCTGGAACTCCCAATCCGGGTAGTCGGTCTTCTTCAACCACGCGCGGGGATTCATGCCCTTCCAGGTTGGGTGATCCTCGGCGAGGATGCGGAGGACGCTGCCGCCAAGGACGTCGTGGCAGGCGCGGAGATGCGCAAGGACATCATTCGCGGACCAGCTGTCCGTTTCCGGCGAGGTGTGCAGCTGTGCCCGCGTCAGGCCCTCGGTGAGGGCGGCGATGCGCGCCGGTGTCGCAGGCAGGATGGCCATGACCTCCTCGATCGTGAGTGACTGGCTCATTCCGGAAACGATACGGTGCGATTCCTGCCAATGGGTGTCAGCTTCGTAGCGCATGGTGTGGGCATGAACCCAATCGACTGGTTGCTGGATTCCGATCCCTCCATCCGCTGGCAGGTCATGCGCGACATGACTGATGAGCCCATCGAGGTCGTCGACGCCGAGCGCGCGAAGGTCGCCACGGAAGGCTGGGGCGCCCGGCTGCTCGCCCTTCAGGCACCCGACGGTCACTGGGGCACAGGCACGTGTTGCGAGTGGACCGGCACCATGAACACGTTGCGGCTGCTTCAGATCCTAGGCCTGGACCCACACAGTGACGAGGCACGCCGCGCCACCGCCCTGGTCCGTGTGGGTCGATCGACACCACGATCAACGTGCTGGAAGGCCTGCTCGATCACGGGCGGGTAACAGGTGGCTCCGCCGCGCTGACGGAAGCGCGCGTGCGGGGGCAGGAGTACCTCCTCGAGCGGCGCATGATGCGCCGGCTGTCGACCGGCGAGGTCATCGATCCGAGGTACACCCGGTTCGCCTTCCCGAATTACTGGCACTACGACGTGCTGCGCGGGCTCGACTACGTGCGGAGCGCAGGCGGTGAGCCGGACCCGCGAGTCGCCGAGGCTATTCGCTTGGTGGAGTCCAAGCGCGACCCGGATGGCCGATGGCCGCTCGAGAACGTCCACGCGGGCGAAACCTACTTCGACATGGACGAGGGCGAGAGCAAGCCCAGTCGTTGGAACACCCTCCG
>JBBSGX010000221.1:0-4224 GCA_038253685.1 Candidatus Limnocylindrales bacterium
AACGTGATCAAGCGCACCGGTCAACGGCCAACAGGCGGTCGCCGCAGGCGCTGATCAGTTGAGCGCGTCGAGCTCCGGCCAGGCACCCCGATGCTCCGCGTCTGGCTCGAGCGCGACCTTGTCGATGGGGCGATGACCCGCCGCACGCGCCCGGCGTCGGGATGAAGACCGAGACGCACGTGCCCGCGCGCCAATCAGTTTCGCGCCGCGCCTGGCTTGGGCAGGTCCGGCAGCACATGGGCCGGGAGTTCCGCACCGGCCACCTGGACCTGGGCGACCTTTCCGCGGATGAGCGCCTGCTCGCGCGTCTCGCCGTGGTCGCGGCCGTTGTCGCCTGCGCGACCATCCTGCTGGTCGGGGCCGGGGCCGGCGGCCTCGCGGGCACAGTTCAGGTGCCGGGCCTGTGGATCGCCTCGAAGACACTCGTGTCCGTACCCATCCTTCCCCTCGCCGTTGGGTCGCTCGGCGGAGCGGTCGCGGCGGCTGCGCTGGTGCATTGGGCGATCGCAGCACATTCGACCGGTGGGCGGCTGGTCCTGGCGTCCATCGGCCTGATCGCGGGTGCGCTCGGGGCGAACCTGATCGTAACCGCCCGCACCGTCGCAGTGATGGAGGACTCGGGCACCTCGAGCCTTCTGTCGGTGTCCGGCGTTGCGACGCCGATGGGCGTGGCGATTCTCGTCGCCGGTGCGCTGATCGCCGGGACGCCGAGATCGATCGCCAGCCGGCGCCCGTGGGCCTGGTCCCTGGCGGCAGCGCTCTGCTTCGTCGCACCGCTTCCGCTTCTGCTGATCGCCGGGGTGGTCAGAGGTGAGCTGTCGGCGGATGCGTTGGCCCAGAACCCGACCTTCCCGGCGACCCTCTCCGGCCAGGCGGCGCTCGCAGCGGCCCTGGTCCTCTCGGTGGTTGCCATCGGGCAAATGGTGGTGCCGATCGCGGTCTGGCAAGCCCTCACGTTCGCCCGCAGCGCGCGACGCGACGTCGGCCTCCGCGTGGCCTCGGCCAGCCGGAGCCGGCCGGCCGTTCTGCCGATCCTGCTGACGATCAAGCTGGCGTGGCTTGCCGCAGGCTTCCTGGGCTTCCTGCCCGCTGCGCTCGGCGGGAGCAGCGACGCGTGGGCGAGGGCCCGCGACAGCGGGCTGCTCGCCTGGTCCCTGGCCGCGTTGATGGGCGCCGCGATTGGTTTCTGGGTGGCCCACCACCGCCGAGTGCCCGCGAGTGAGCGGGGATTCTCCCGCGCGGCCGTATCGGTCGCCGTGCTGTTCGCGGGCGGCTCCATCGCGGCGTCCGTGCTGCTCCTGCTGGGCCAGGTCGTGGCGCTGGTCCCATCCACACCCGGCGGCCCGTGCGAGGGTGGGTTCCTGGGGCGCGGCCCCGGCGGCGCGATCGAGTGCGCCCTCAATGGGCTGTCCGACGGACAGGCGGCATGGTTCGTGATCGCGGCGCTGTTGCCGGGGGCGATGGGGCTCTGGATCCTGTGGCGGCGCGGCCGTGAGCGGATGGCAGGCGCGTTCCTGCTGGTGCTGTTCGCGTGGGTGGCTCCGCGGGCGCTGTCAGTCGCCGCAGTGACATTCTTCCCCGGCGCGCCTCTGCCGACTGCATTCATCGGGTTCCTGACGATCGACTCCGTCCTCACCATCGTCCTGGCCATCCTGGCGCTCCATGGTTGGCTCGGCGGGAAGACGGACGCCGACGGATACGCGATCACGCTCCTGCTGGTGGTTGCGACCATCGTGGCCGAGGCGGGGCTGTTCGTGCCCGAATCGCTTGCCCCCGCCGTCTTCTACCTGGTACTGTTGGCGCCGCTGGCGTACGAGCTCCTGTTCGACTCGGAGCGCCTCAACCAACGCGACCCATCGCGGCCGGCCCGACTCAGCCGCGCCCTCGGCACGCGTGCCGCACTACTGACGATCCTCGCGGCGCAGCTCGGCCTGAGCGAAGCCTTTGCAATGGGCGACCAGATCCAGGAAGTGGTGTTCGTGGCCTTTGCGCCCGCGTTCGCGGTGTGGCTGGTGGCCGCGTCGCTCGCGGAGGCGCCCCAGCCCATTCGGGCATCGCCAGGTTCTTACCGCCGATGGGCGAGCGCGCTCGTCGGAGCAGGGCTCGCGCTGGTCCTGAGCGTGCCGCTGGTCCTGGCTGCGCAGGGTGCGGGCCAGACCTCGGGTGGGGCCATTCCACCGGCGATCCCGACCATGACCTCGGCTCCCACCCTGACCCTGGCGCCGGTCACGCCGGAGCCGCGAGCGCGCTTTCTCGAGTTGAACCAGCGGATCCTGGAGGGCAGCACGCTGCGGGCGGCCCTCGTCCAGGAGCTTACGACGTACCTCGAGCCGATCAACCTGGCAGGCCTGGCGGACGTCGGCCAGCGGTTGCAGGCGCAGGCTCAAACGGAGCTCGCGTGGCTCGCCGTCCACCCAGCCGGCGGCTGTGGTTCCGGAGCCTGGGCCGCGTACCAATCAATGGCGCTCGATCAGGACGCAGTCGGGGCGGCGCTCGCACGACCCGTGCCGAGCGCCGGCGAGTCGGATTGGGCCGCCCAGGTCCTTTCCGCGTTCAAGGGGCTCCTTTCGTCAATGGATCAGATGGGACCCGCGCTCGAGCAAGGCGCCATCGAGTGCGGTGTCACGCCGCAGACCAGTGCCTCTCCCTGAGTTGAGCGCTCCCGCCTCCAACGTTCCGCCGCCCCTCCGCATCTGGCTCGAGCCCGGCTACGACCACGGGCGCTGGGGCGCCTGGATGCTCGACTGGCCGGGCTGTTTCTGCTGGGGACCGTCCCGCGACGGAGCGGTGGGGCGCGCCCAGGCACGCGTCATGGGCTTCGTCGAATGGCTGCGCGAGTACACCGAGGACGAGCCGCGGCCGACACCGGGCCGCGATGACGTGATCGAAGAGGTGCCCGCAGTCGTCCTGGAGGGCGGCTACGAGGTGAACGCCACCTTCGAGGCGGACCGGCGACCTGTCGACGGTCAGGAGCTGGAGCGAACCCTGCGCTGGCTCGAGTTTGCGCACGCGGACCTCGTGGAGATTGCCGACCGCGTCCGGGTAGCCGAGGCCGCAGGACCCTTCTGCCCACCGAGGAGCGTGGGGCCGCCGCGGTCGCAGACGGTGCCGACGAGGGCCGCGACCCTGATACGGTCATCCGGCACGTTGCCGGCGCCGAGACCTGGCTTGCCTCCCGTCTCGATCGATCATTGCGCTACGAGGGCGTGCCGCGCGGCATCGACCTGGACGCGTACCTCGCCGCGACCCATGCCTGGGCGGTCGGGCGCCTGCGCGAGCTCTGGCAGCGCGATCCTGCGATGGCAGGGACCGATGGCAAGGGGGAGACCTGGACGCTCGCCAAGTCCTGCGGCGCATCGTCTACCACAGCCTCGACCACCTCGATGAACTCGACCGGCGGCTGGCCCTGGCGGAGGACCGGCTCGGTCAGGTCGAGCTGCGCGTGGATTTCCCCGTCGATCCCGAGGCCCTGATCGAGCTCACCACGCTGGCGGGGCTTGGCAACGCGGCGCGGCGTGGCCCGGAGCATATGAAGCTGGCTGTCGCCGGCTCGCTCCGGACCGTGAGTGCATGGGACGGGGAGCAACTGGTCGGCTTCGCGAGGCTCGCCGGCGACGGCGCGCTGATCGGCTACGTGGCCGGAGTGGTCGTGCACCCGCGCTGGCAGGGACGGGGCCTCGGCACGCGTGTCGTCGAGCGGCTCCTCGAAGGCCGCGAGGAGGAGCGCTTCATCCTCGAGGCCCGCACCGGCGCCGGGCCCATGTACGAGCGACTCGGGTTCCAGCAGGCTCCCTGGGCGATGGTCCGGCGGAGACACTCACCCGGCTCGTGAGGCTTTGGCAGATGGGCTCCGCGTAACCAGGGGGCGCTGCCTGGCCTCTGTAGAAGCCCGTCACGCCGATGAACGGGAGCGGCCCACGGTTCGGGCCGCTCCCAGAAGCCCGGACTTCAACGCGTCGAGGAGCGGCTCAGCTGCCCTCGGATGGCGCCACCGGGGAACAGGGTGTCGTGGACATTGACGTAGTACGCCGATGGATCCTGAATGATCGCCAGGATGAGGTCACGGCTCACGTTGTCGACGCAGCCGAAGCCAGAGCCGTCGGCGGCAACTGACAGTGGAACCACGACGGAGCCGTTGGTGCCGGCGGGCGCGGCATGGATGTGGGCGGCGATCGCCGGTGCGCTCAGTCCCTCCGCGGTCAGGGTGAAGCAGACGCTGCCCTG
>JBBSGX010000222.1:0-4198 GCA_038253685.1 Candidatus Limnocylindrales bacterium
CGGCGACCCGCCTCTTTTGATTCCAGCCTGAAGGCGGCTCCCAGGTCGGGCCTGCGCGACGACCACGTTCGCATCCGCCCACGGCTGGTTGCTCGTAACCAGTAGTGCCGAGCGGCAGCGTCCCCGCGCCCAGACCGATTCCGGGCGGGGACGCCTCATCGCGTTGATGTCTCAGGAGGAAGCTCCGATGATTTCGGTTCGATCTCTGACCTCGGTCGGCCTGGCCGGCCTCATGTGCCTGGCGACCATCGGCAGCTCGTCAGCTGCTTCGCCCGCCGCGGCGGGCGCGTCCACACGGACCAGCGCTCTCGCCCCAGTCCGGGCGCCCAGTGATAGCACCGGACCTGGGGCGACGTCGGCCGGCGTCGGCGCCGCCGCGCAGCCCGGACTCAGCGATCCGATCCCCTCGCCCATCAGGGCAGGGGACATCAAGGTTGGACTGCGGACGATTGCCAGCGGTCTCGTCTCTCCGGTGGCCGGGGCCTTTGCTCCCGGTATCAGGCATCGTCTGTTCGTGGCCGACCAGATCGGCAAGATCTGGTCCGTCAACATTGGCCGCCACCCGGGCCGCAGGACGCTCTTCGCAGACCTGCGCAGCCTCGTGGTCAAGCTCGGCAATGTCATCCCCGGCACGCGGTACGACGAGCGTGGCCTGCTCGGGATCGCCTTCCATCCGGACTATCAGGAGAACGGCCTCGTCTACACCTACCTGACCGAGCCATACCGGCACGCGGCCGACTTCAGCACCCAGCCGGGGAACCGGCGAAATTGCGATGCCTGGCTGCCGTTCTCGCCGAGGCCCTGCCAGAATGTCGTGATCGAATGGCAGGTCGGCGATCCGCACGACCCCAACACCACGATCAGGATGTCGAGCAAGCGCGTGCTGCTGCGCATCGACAAGCCTCAGTTCAACCACAACGCCGGCGCCCTTGCCTTCGGGCCCGATGGACTGCTCTACATCTCGGTCGGCGACGGCGGCTTCGCCAACGACAAGGCGCCCGGGCACGTCCCTGGTGGCAACGCCCAGAGCCTGGCGCCCGGCAACGTCCTCGGCAAGATCCTCAGGATCAATCCGCGCGGGCGCAACTCCGCCAACGGCAGGTACGGGATCCCGCAGGACAACCCCTTCGTCGGACGGCGCGGCGCCGACGAGATCTACGCCTACGGCTTCCGCAATCCCTATCGCCTGTCATTCGACCAGAACACCGGCCAGCTCTGGGTGGGCGACGTCGGCCAGAACGACATCGAGGAAGTCGACGTCGTAACGCCGGGTGGCAACTACGGCTGGCACCTCAAAGAAGGGACATTCAAATTCCACACGGGCAAGGGATTCGATCCGGAAGGCGGCTTCGTCTCCGTCAACCAGCCCGGCACTCCCGCCAACCTGACCGACCCGGTGGCCGAATACGACCACGCCGCACCGGCCGGTTCCACGGAGCAGGGCGAGGCGATTGTCGGCGGCTTCGTCTACCGGGGATCCAAGGTGCCCGCTCTCGCCGGGAAGTACGTCTTCGGCGACTACTCGCGTGAGTTTGGCAAGCCCGATGGGCGCCTCTTCTACCTGTGTGCCTCACCGGATGTGACTCACCGGGTCTGCAACCTGATGAAGCACCCGGACATGGCCGTCTTCGGCTTCGCGCGCGACTCCGCCGGCGAAATCTACGTCCTCGGCAACATGACCGGAGTCCTCTCCGGCCATTCCGGCGTGGTCGAGAAGATCTCGACCCGGTAACGGCTTGGGCGGACCGGCCTACGGATCCTCGCGGCCGCGCCATGCCTCGATCCCTTCGCGGAGGGCGACCACTGCGATCAGGAGGGCGAGCAGGCCGTCCGCCCACCACCAACCGAACGACGCCGTGAGCACGAGTCCTGCCAGCACCGCGAACGCCAGAGACCCGTCGATGAGGCTGAAGCGGCCGTCGGCCACTACCGTTGGACTGTCCAGCTGGTGTCCGACGCGCAGCTTCGCGACGCCGAGGCCACCCATGACCAGCGCCGTGACCGCGAGCAGAAGCATTCCACCGGGAGAAGCCTCCGGTCGGTTGCCGTCGAGCAGCGCACGGATGGCGTCCCAACCGACGTAGAGCGCAACGACCAGGTACGCAACGCCGATGAGGCGAAGGGCACGCCGTTCGCGCTCCCGATCGCCGCGACGCAGCTCCCACACCACGGTAAGGGACACGAAGACCTCGACCGATGAGTCGAGGCCGAACGCGACGAGGGCGACGGAGTGCGCGAACAGGCCGGCGACGATGGCCAGCGCCCCTTCGAGGGCGTTCCAGCCGATCGTGAGGTATTCAAGCCGGAAGGCCCAGCGGCGCTGGCGAACCTGGCCGCCGCCGCTCGCGGGTTCGTCAGCGCTCAGAAAGTTCGTCCACTCCGGGCTTAGGCTCGAGTGTCAAAGCGGCCGAGTTGATGCAGTAGCGCTCCCCGGTGGGGGCAGGCCCGTCGTCGAAGACGTGGCCGAGGTGGCCGCTGCAGGTGTTGCAGCGAACCTCGGTGCGGCGCATGCCCCACGACGTGTCGGTCTCGACGGCCACGTGATCCGGGTCGGCCGGAGCGTAGAAGCTAGGCCAGCCGGTGCCCGACTCGTACTTGGTATCCGAGTTGAAGAGTTCGGTGCCGCAGCCGGCGCAGCGGTACGTGCCCGGCCGGTGCTCATTCCAGTAGGTGCCGGTGAATGCGCGCTCGGTGCCCGCCTCTCGCAGCACTCGATATTGCTCGGGCGTCAGGGTCGCGCGCCATTCCTCGTCGGTTCGTTGGGTTGGTTCGGTTCGTTTGGTCTTCTGCATGGGATCGATTCTACGCGCGACTACGCCACGCCCCAGTCGACCGAAAGCTGGCCCGGCGTGGCGGGATCGCACCCAGGATGGATCGTGCCGCCTGAATCGAGACCACGAAGCCGACGGCCAGGAAGACGACGCCGAGGATGATCAGCGGGACCGGCCCGCTGGATCTGCGTGGACGACCGGTATGCATTCACCCTCCCCGGCCGCCAGAGTGTCGCGAATCCGCGGCGTCCCGCTCCTCCTACGCAAGTTCGACGCGCGGAGAGTACCGCGGCGGAGCGGAGCCGTGCACCTCTCACGGACCTCGGCGAAGCGCCTCCAGGAAGGTGTCGAATCCGTAGCGAGGGGACCAACCCAGGGCCTCGCGTGCGAGCGAAATGTCGTACCACTCGTGGATCGGCCCCCACAGCGACACCGCGGCACGCTCCATGAGGGTGGGCGCATCCGGCCAGTGACGCGCGACAACCTCGAGCGGGTCCTGCGTGAGCGGCAATGCGTCGCGATCGTCAAAGGGAAGCGCCGAGAAGGCGTTGAAGGCCCCGAACGCTCCGGCCCGCGCGTCCAGCGTCCGATCCAGCGCCACGGCCACGGCGGCCGCCACGTCACGCTCGTCGATGCCCCCGTACAGGAATCGGATCCCGCCGTGAAGGAAGGGCTCCGGCACGAACATCCCGAACCGAAGCGCCACAGACCGCACCCCATGCTCAGAACGAAGGTCGTACGAGGCTGCGATCTGCTCGGTGATCGCCTTGGAGAGCTCATAGACGTTCGTGGGCCGTAGCGGCAGCCCTTCGTGCAACCGCACCGCAGCACCGTCCACGCCGCGTGTTCGCGACGCACCGTAGACGCCCATCGTGCTGGCGACGACCGCCCGGGAGACGCCCGACTCAACCGCCGCCTCGAAGACCGCGAACGTGGCATCCACATTGAGCTCCCAGAAGTCGGACGGCGAATGATCCCGCAGGTGCATCCCGTGCCATGCCGCCGCATGGACGACTGCATCCACTCCCTCCATGGCACGGTGCAGGTCGTCGGGCCGGCGCAGGTCGCCGCGAATGGCCTCGACACCGTCGGTTGGCGCCGGTTGGACCAGGTCGAGCACCCGCACGCGATCGCCTCGCCCGACCAACAGGCTGGCGGTCGCCCGGCCAAGAGTCCCTGCACCACCGGTGATCAATATCGTTTGCGGCATCGCCGACATCATGCTGCAAGCTGCCGACGGCGAGCGGTGTCATGGATCGGTGCGGGCAGGCGTATCGTTGCCGCGGTTCCGATCACGCGTTGACCAGGTGATTGCTTGATGGGCACTCGATGGACCCGTGGCGCCGTCCTGGCAACGGTCCTGGCGCTGGTCTCGGCGGGATGCCTCGGCGATCCGCGCGAGCGCCCGACGCAGACGCCACTCCTGC
>JBBSGX010000223.1:0-4175 GCA_038253685.1 Candidatus Limnocylindrales bacterium
ACCGGATGCTGCGGGTCGGTGGCGGAAGGGGCGTGGCATGGCCGGGTAGATCCGTGTGCTTCGCCGCGGTGCGTGGTACCAAGGTGCGGTGCCTACCGGACCACCGGTTCGGGGAGCAGACCGGCGCTTGGCCGCACCATCACAGCATGACCTTGGATCAGAGGGCCTGGGGCCCGACCGTGCCCGCCGCACCCGAACTCCCTGCGCTCGACCCTACCCCGAATCCCGATGCACTCGAGCTCTCTCCGGATCCCTCAGAGCCGATCGACCGCATTGCCGCGCCCCTCCGACTGCTCGACACCGCTTGGCTGAAGCGCTGGTCGGCGGAGCTGAACCCCCGCCACCAGCCATCCGTCTCGGGAGCCGCCTGGGTCAGTGCCCTGCTGCGGATCGCGCCGGATGCCATGAGCACATCGGGATCCGGCTCGTCCGCGTCCATGCCGGCAGCTGATCTCTCCGCTCCGTCGGCGTCAGTTGCGGTCGCGAGCGCGGGGACGGGATCGTTCCCCGCCGTCGGGCCTCGCTCCATGAGCGGCGCATCGCGGGCCGTCGCATCCGCGAGCCGGCGCACCGCCGAGCTGCTCGCTGCTCTCTCCACCGGTCTCGACGCAGCCGAGCGGCGAACCGTCGGTCACGCCATCCGGACCTCGTTCATCGCGCTGCGGATGGCCGCCGAGCTGGACCTCGCCGAGGTGACGCGCTCCGAACTGCTCTACGCCGGTCTGCTTCGCGACGCCGGGAGCACCGGCCTCAGCCCCGAGGATGCCGAAGAGGGCGTCCGCGTCCAGGACCAGGCCAGCCGCCCATTCCTGGCTCGCCGCCTGGCTCGACTACGCCGCGACCGGCCCGCAAGGCGCGAGGCCCACCTGTCGCCCCCGGACCGCGCCGCTGCCGTCGTCCGCGCGATGGGCCTGCCAGGCGCCGTGGCGGATGCGGTCTTCTCCGTTGATGAGCGTTGGGACGGTCGTGGACCCGCACGCCTGAAGCGTGACGCGATTCCGCATGCGGCCCGCCTCGTGGCCGTGGCATCGGCAGCGGCCGAAGCCTGGGCCGTCCGAACCGCCAGGGACCAGGCGACCATGACGCTCGGCCACGAGCCGGCCAGCCATCTCGCGATTGCCCGCGCGCTCCGCGCGCAGCGCGGGCGTGCGCTCGATCCGATGCTCGTCGACGTTGCCATCCGCCTCGGCGAATGGGGCCTCTGGCGAGATCTCAGCAATCGCGAGCTCACGACCGGACTCCTCGAGCTCGAGCCGACCGAGCACATCCGCCACAGCGACGACGAACACCTCGACGCGATGTGCGGCACGTTCGCCGACCTGGTCGACACGCGGACGCCCCGCATGGGCAGGCACGGCCAGCGCGTCGCCGACTTCGCGGAGCGGACTGGAGCCGAGCTGGGCTTCGACGCGCTGGAGTGCCGCGAGCTACGCCGCGCCGGCCTGCTGCACGACATCGGCAAGCTGCTCGTCCCCATCGAGTACCTCGAGAAGCCCGGCGCGCTGACCGATCACGAACGCAAGGTCGTCAACGAGCACCCTCGTGCGGGAGCCGTCGTCCTGCGCCGGTCCCGCGCGCTGGCCGGCCTTGCCGTCCTGATGGTGGCGCACCACGAACGACTCGACGGTGAAGGCGACTTTCCGGAGTTCCGCGATCAGCGCACGGCGCTGGCGGCACGCGTCATCACCGTCTGCGACCGGTACGAGGCGATGACGGCAGCCCGCTCCTACCGCCCGCTCCTCGCTCCCGACCAGGTCTGGCGCCTCCTCGACGAATCAGCGGTCGAGCCGCTCTCGATGCAGGCACTGCGCGCGCTCAAAGTGGTGATCAGCCAGTCCTGACGCCCAGCGCGGTGGGCGCGCTCGACGGTCCTGCCGATGGACGAGAGGTACGCCGAACTTGCCTGGGACTCAGGGAGACATTCGGTCGGACGCGGTTCCGCGGATCCAGCAGCACGAAGTTGTCGTCGGCCCGACTCGTTGAGCAGATTGGACTTCAAGTCAACAACGCCCTGGTCGATCCCTCAGCGAAAGGACCGGCTCCGGGCCACCTGCCCAGTCGTCGGCGTCAAGCCGGACAGTCCACCGCTTGGACGCACGACCGTCTTGGTCGAACCCGCTCGCGGCCGCTGCCCACGATGAGATTCGACCGCTCCGTCTTGACTTGACGTCCAAACCTGCGCCGCGGTCAGCTGCGTCGCCGAACGCTTGGCGCTGTCAATCGTCGCCGCTCTGCGTGGCCATGCGTACCGCCGAAACGAAGGCGCGGTACGCCTCGATCTGGTCGGCCGTCTCATAGCGGACGCCGCGGTCGCCGTCGCGGGTGAAGCCGGGCATCACCGCGGCGAAGTCGGCCATCCCCGGGAAGCGGAACTCGACCCCGACGACGATCGGCGGATCCAGCTGCAGCGCCCTCGGTGAGTCATCTCCTCCCGCCACTGTCCGCTCCACGGCACGTTTCGCCCCGGCGCGAACGAGCTCCCGCGAGACCTCGGGATGCACCGAATCGGCCGCCTGGCGGCTGATCGCCCGCTTGACCACGACGCGTTCCGCCCACGGCAGCCACTCCGCAACCTCTTCGGCCAGCGTGTCGTCCCCGGTCACCATGCCGACCGGCACCCCGAGCCCGCCCAGGTACAGCGCGTTGAACCCGTACTCGCCGGTCGGTCGACCATTGAGAGACGTCAGCGTTGGGCTGCCGCTCTGGGTGTGGGCGAGGGTCCCGCGCGGATGGCCGGCCCGAGCGTGATAGCCAACGAACAGCGCCACGTCGACGTGCCCGTCCGCGGCCGCCGCGACCATGCTGAGCGGCTTGCGCCCCTGGACCAACCGGGCACGTCGATCGATTGCCTCCGGCGAGAGGTTGTGCATCGAGCCGTGGCTGTCGTTGACCACCACCTCGCTCGCCCCGCCATCGAAGGCGCCCTCGATCGCGGCGTTCGTCTCTCCCTCCATGAGACGGGCCGCCACGGCATAGCCCTGGTCGTCGCGATCGGTCGGCCGGTAGGCGCTGATGCCGGCGATGCCTTCCATGTCCACCGAGATGTAAACCCTCATGGCTCCTCCGCTGGTGGCCGCGCCGCGTCCAGCGGACCGTGCCGGGCGGGAGCGCCGACCCAGACCGCGCCATCAGAGAAGCGCTCGGCCTTCCAGATCGGAGCGCGGGCCTTGAGCTCGTCGATGGCGTAGCGGCAGGCGTCGAATGCTGCTCCTCGGTGAGGCGCCGCTGCCGCAATGATCACGCTGGCAACGCCGAGCGGCACGTTCCCGGTGCGGTGCAGGATCGCCAGCCGCGTCACACCAAAGCGCTCGGCAATTTCGTCGGCGATCAGGCCGAGCACCGGCAGCGCCATGGCTTCATAGGCCTCGTATTCGAGCCCTTCGACCGAACGACCGGCGAACCGGGCAGCCTCCGCCTCCTCCCCCGGCGCCGGTGTGCCCGGACTCTCGCGCGTCTGGCCGACGAAGAGCACCAGGGCTCCGTCGCCCGGGCCGGGCACAGTCGCCCGCAGCTCGGCCAGCAGCCTTTCATCGAACGGGTCCGGGCGGAACTCGAGCCTGCGGGGCGCCTGGTCGAGGGCGGCTTCCTTCTGCGGGCCGCCTGGGCCATCAGTTGCGCCGCCCCCTGCCACCGGGGGGATGATCGCCAGCTCGTCGCCGTCCACCAGCCGCTCGCCGGCCTCGACCCAGGCCGTGTTTCGAGCGAAACGCACGGCATCGCGGCCGGGCGCGAGTGCGGGCAGCTCGGTCACCAATCGATCCCAGGCCTGCTCGACGGTCGCCCCATCGGGCAGCTCGAACGTTCGCATGCGCCAGCCGGCCAGCTCGCGTTGGCGAGCAAAGAGCCGAATGGTGACCTGCATTGCCAGACCCTAGACCAACAGCCCGGCTGCGAAGTAGAGCGCGGCCGCCACGATCGTCGAGGAGAGGATCGCCGCGAGGTCGATGTACAGCAGGCCGGTGGCTGACTCCATCGACCTGGTCAGGGCCGTCCGGTACGCCAAGTACGACAGCGCGAGGGGGAACAAGATTCCAACTGAGAGTCGCAGCCACACAAAGATGGCCTGCATGCCCGTGAGCCCCGAGAACGCCGGACCGGACGCTTCTCCCACGATCTGCCACGTCAGGAACAACAGGAGCTGGAGTCCCAGTGCCCAGCCCAGCAGGCGGGTCGCG
>JBBSGX010000224.1:0-4162 GCA_038253685.1 Candidatus Limnocylindrales bacterium
AAGCTCGCGGCGGCCCAGGGCAAGCCCACGCACACGCTCGGCCAGGTCGTCCATAACGAGGGCGTCATTTCTGAGCTCCAGGCCCAGGGCATCCGGACCGTCGACACGCTCGACGATGTTGCCAGCGGTGCCGCCGTCGTTATCCGCGCTCATGGCGTCACGCCCGAGGTCATGCACCGCGCCGAAGACCGGGGTCTCGAGGTCATCGACGGCACCTGCACCTGGGTCCTCCAGGAGCAGAAGGAGCTCGCCAGACTCGTCGAGGAGGGCTACACGATCGTGCTGCTCGGCACGCCGAATCATCCGGAAGTGGTCGGACTCCTTGGTTTCGCGCCGGACGCCATCCTGGTCGACGAGGAAGAGGACTGGGACCGCATCCCGCGGCGCAAGCGCATGGCGCTCATCTGCCAGAGCACGCAGCCGCCCTGGAAGTTCGAGAAGCTTGCCGCGTTCATGGTCAGCCGAGCCCACGAGCTCAAGATCGTCAACACCGTCTGCCCGGTCACCATCCGCCGCCAGCAGGACACGCTCGAGCTTGCAGGCAGCGTCGACCTGGTCGTCGTGGTCGGCGGTCGCAACAGCGCGAACACGCGCGAGCTGACGCGCCTCGTCGGGATCGCCAATCGCCAGGCCGTTCAGGTGGAGAACGCCCGTGACCTCGCGGACCCGGCCGTCTTCGACGGTCGCCGCGTCGTCGGCGTCACCGGTGGGACGTCGACGCCGATCGAGGACCTCGAGACTGCGGCCCAACGCATCTTTGAGCTGGCGGGCACCGACGCGGTGCGCCCCAACGCCACGCAACTCGCACACGAGGCCGTGACCGCCGTTGCCGAGCCGGCCTATCGGAGCACGTCGCTGGGACGCGACGCCGGAAGCCATGCGGCAGGGGCACCGGTCGCCGGCGCCATCTAGCGTGGCGCCTCGCCGCGCTGCCCGACGCCAGTACCGGCGCCCATCGGGCGACCTCCCGATCGAGGGTCTGCCGATCGTCGCGATTGTCGGGCGTCCGAACGTAGGCAAGAGCACGCTCTACAACCGGATCGTCGGAGAACGGCAGGCCATCGTCGAGGATCGCGCCCGCACGACGCGCGACCGCCTCTACGCCGCGGTCGAATGGAACGGCCGCAGGTTCGTGGTCGTAGATACGGGCGGGCTCGAGACTCGCCCCGGCGACCAGATCGAGGTGAAGGTCCAGGAGCAGGCCCGGCTGGCGATCGGCGAGGCGGACGTGATCCTCTTTGTCGTGGACGCGGAGACCGGTCAGACGCCCTCGGACCAGGAGGCCGCGGAGGTCCTGCGAAGCGCCCCGGGCGGCGTGCTGGTGGCGATCAACAAGACCGACAACGAGAAGCGGGAGCTCGACGGCGCGGAGTTTCACCGCATGGGCTGGGATGAGACCTATCCGATCAGCGCGCTCCACGGACGTGGCGTCGCGGATCTCCTCGACGCGCTGGTCTGGGCGCTGCCGCCGGAGTCGGAGGCGGAGCTCGAGCGCAAGCAGCGGGAGTCCGATGCCGACGAGGAAGCCGAGCTCATGGCCGAGGGCTTCGAGATGCCGCTCGACATCCGCGACCTCGAGGACGAGGTGGACGTCGCGGACCTGGATTCCGAGCTGGACGGCGAGGTCTCCGCGGAGGCGCTCGAAGCGATCGCCGGCGACGATTCGCTCGCCGGCCTCGAGAGTGCGGTGGCGCCGGGCCTGCAACTGACGCGCGTGGCGATCGTCGGGCGGCCGAACGTCGGTAAGAGCTCGCTCCTGAACATGTTGCTCGGCGAAGAGCGTGCCATCGTCAGCGACATCCCCGGTACGACCCGCGACGTGATCGACACCTCGCTGGACTGGAATGGCATCCCTGTTCGACTGGTGGACACGGCCGGGATGCGGCGACGCGGCAAGACGGCGAGCGGTCCAGCCGCCGAGCGGTTCTCGGCGCTGCGCGCGATCCGTGCCGTCGGCCGGGCTGACGTCGCCGTGCTCGTCATCGATTCCGTCGACGGCCTGACCGCCCAGGATGCGCACGTCGCCGGCTACGTGACAGAGGAGGGGACGGGGCTCGTCCTCGCGCTCAACAAGTGGGACCTCGTCGAGAAGGACGACAAGACCTTCGACGAGTACGCGGCCCGGATCCGCCAGGAGGCGCCGTTCCTCGACTTCGCGCCGATCGTCGCGATCAGTGCCAAGACCGGGCAGCGGGTCGGCCGTGTCCTCGACGCCGCGCTGGACATCGCCAGTGCGCGCCGCAAGCGAGTGCCGACTCCCGCCCTCAACCGCGTGCTTGGCGAGGCGGCGTACCGGCACCCGGCTCCGTCCGTCCGCGGCCGCCGGCCCCGGTTCTACTACGCCACGCAGGCCGCCATCGAGCCGCCCACGTTCGTGCTCTTCGCCAGCGAGGCCGCGCACGTTCACTTCAGCTACAAGCGCTACCTGGAGAACAGGCTGCGCGAGGCCTTCGGGTTCGGCGGCACCCCGATGCGCCTGATTTTCCGGGAACGCTCCCGGGTGCAGCTCGAGTCGAAGCGCGGGCAGCGATCCGCGAAGGCCGTGCGGCGAGGGCCGACCCGGAAGGGCGCCGCCCGAGGCTCGCGGACTGCTCGGTCAACGTCGGTCTCGAAGGGGAAAGGAAAGCGCTGATGGGCGCGGCTGCGGCCCGGGCAGTTGTCGGCGCCGGGACGTGGGGCACGACGCTGGCGCTCCAGCTCGCAAGATCCGGCCCGGTAACGCTATTGGCGCGGGACGAGGAACATGCCGCGGCGCTGGCGGCCAGCCGGGAGAACAGCCGCTATCTGCCAGGTGTGCTGCTCCCCATGGAGATCGAGATCTCCGCTGACGCTGCGCTGCTGTCCTCGGCGTCCGAGCTGGTGGTGATGGCCGTGCCGGCCGCCGCCATGCGGGGGACGGCACGCGGGATCGCCGCTCACGTCCATCCCGATACGGTCCTGCTCTCCGTCGCGAAGGGGATCGAGCACGGCTCCATGGCGCGCATGACCGAGGTGCTGGCCGACGAGATCCCTGGATCCGCTGAGCGCCTTGCAGCCCTGTCGGGACCCAACCTGGCGCTGGAAGTCGTGAAGGGACTGCCGGCAAGCTCCGTGGTTGGCGCCGTCGACGAAGAGATCAGCGGGCGGGTAGTCGAGCTGCTGGGGACAAGATCCTTCCGGCTCTACCGCAACCGCGACGTCATCGGCGTCGAGCTGTGCGGCGCCCTCAAGAACATCATCGCGATCGCGGCCGGCGCAGTGGACGGCCTCGCCTTCGGCGACAACGGCAAGTCCGCCATCATCACGCGCGGCCTCGCCGAGATGACGCGCCTCGGCATGGCGGCCGGAGCCAACCCCATGACATTTGCCGGCCTCGCGGGAATCGGCGATGTGATGGCGACATGCTCATCCGACCTGTCGCGCAACCACCGTCTCGGGGTCGAGCTGGCCAAGGGACGCTCCTGGATCGACATCGAGCCGACGTTGCCCGGCGTGGCGGAGGGCGCCTACACGGTCGACTCAGCGCTGGCGATGGCGTCAGGGCTCGGAGTCGAGCTCCCGATCGCCCAGGAGGTGCACAACGCGCTGTTCGAAGGCAAGAGCGTGCAACGCTGCCTGATCGACCTGCTATCGCGCGAATCCAAGGACGAGCTGGCTGGCTTCGAGGCACTCTTCGCCGATCGCGCGGGCGAGCCTGCCCGAGCCTCCTGAGCGGAACCCCTCTGCTAGACTCGCCCCCTTGTCGGGGCGTGGCGCAGCCTGGTAGCGCACCTGAATGGGGTTCAGGAGGTCGAGCGTTCGAATCGCTCCGCCCCGACCAAGGTTCTGAGCACGAAAGGGGCACCTCGGGGCCGCTGAGACGGGAGTCCAAAGGTCGCCCATACCACTTGGCGTACCACTTCACGGACTGCGTCGCCTGCGCGAGGCCACACTCCCTAGGCACTCTGGAGTCCCTTGGGCCGTTCCGAGTTGTCGGGGGTCGGTCCACCTTATGCGCCGCCCGGTCACGCTTCGTCAGGCGGATCCGCGGCGCCAGAAGCGCCGGCGGGCGGGCCGGCGTTCTGAAGCCTCGAGGTTCGTTGCCAAGGCCATTGGCCGGTCAATTCGACCTCGAGGCTGAAGCTCAGGAACGTCCGCACAAGCACGATGACGCCGAGAACGACGACCGATGCGAGAGTGGGCG
>JBBSGX010000225.1:0-4152 GCA_038253685.1 Candidatus Limnocylindrales bacterium
AGCCGTGATCGGGGCACCGCTTCCGCATGAAGACCTCGCCGTCACGCAGCAGCACCTGGGCGTCGATGGCTGCCCGGCATACCGGGCAGATCGACCGCGTGACTTCATGCAGGATCTCGCCCGCGGGACGCGGTTCGGGCGCGCGCGTGGGGTAGGTGGCAGGCACGCACAAGGTCCTCAGTCGGCCAGACGTTCGCCGGCCTCGATCCTCACCGGCAACTCGTTCTCCGGCGGCGGGAGAGGACATGAGTACGAGGGTGAGTCCGCGCAGTATGCGTCCACTTCGAGCGGCTCGGTCACCTGGTGCATTCCACCCGACCAGTCTCCCCGACCTCGAGCAACGCTGTCCGTGACGGCGATCACAGCGAGGGGATGTGAGCAAGGATACGGACCGGCGTGCAGCGGGGATGACAAGCTCTGGCCGTGCGCCGGCGGACCCCAGGCTTGCTCGTCAGTTCGCCTGGCCGTCTACCGTCCAATCGCGCGAAGCGGCACGCTCGCTGGCCGTGACGTTCGGGGATCAGGTGCTTTCGCCGCCATCGACGCCTCTGATCGTGATCGCGCCCGACGGCCGGGTCGTCCTCCCGCACCTGGGCATCCAGAGTGCCGGCGATCTGGCTAGAGTGTTCCGGGAGCATTTACCATGATCGAGATCGCCTCCCCGTTCCCCAGGCTTTCGGCATCGTCCCTACCCGCCATGAGCGGCGCCCAGATGGCGGAGGTCGATCGACGCGCGGTCGACGACTTCGGGATCGACCTCCTCCAGATGATGGAGCAGGCCGGGTCCCACCTGGCTGAGCTGGTTCGGGTCGAGGTCGGCGGCGATCTGAGGGGGCGGCGTATTATCGTGGCGGTGGGTCCAGGGAACAACGGCGGAGGAGGCCTGGCCGCCGCCCGCCATTTGGCCAATCGGGGCGCATCCGTGCGGTCCGTCTTGGCGCGGCCGGTGAACCGCCTCTCGCCGGCCGGCCGGCACCAGATCGCAACGCTGCTCCAGATGGCCCTTGAATGTTGCGTGGCCATCTATGACGTGCCAGGCGAAGAGCTCGACGCTGAGCTCGAGTCAGCGGACGCGGTCGTCGACGCAGTCCTCGGCTGCCGGGCGACGGGCGAGCCGCACGAGGAAGTGGGCTGGCTGGTCCGACGGATCGCCGCGTCGTCCGCGCCGATCGTCAGCCTTGACCTCCCCTCCGGGATCGATTCGGACAACGGGAACGCAGCCGGTGTGGCGGTACGGGCGACCGCGACGTTGACGCTGGCCCTCCCCAAGGCCGGTCTCCTCAGCGAGGCGGGGCGGGCTCACGCCGGACGCCTGTACCTCGCCGATATCGGCCTCCCGGCGGCGCTCTACGCTGGGCTGGGCATTCCGATCGACGTGCCCTTTGCGCTGGGGCGGATCGTGCGCCTCGATCCAGACCCATGACCGCAAGGGCGCAGCGCCGCTCGCTGGCCGAGAAGCTCGGCCTTCTGCGGGAGCTCGAGCTGTTCAGTGGCCTGTCGGACGCGGACATCGAGGCGATCGGTCATGCCACGACGATGACCCACTGCCGGCCGGGCCAGGTGATCCTCTCGCCGGACGATCCGTCCGACCGGATCCACATCCTCAAGAAGGGCAAGGTCCGGGTCTACCGCGTGACCCCCGAAGGCAAGCAGCTGACGCTCGACATCTACGAGAAGGGCACCATCCTTGGCGACATGCGGCTGCTCGGGCAGCAGGCGATCCCCGAGGCGTACGCACAGACAGTGGATGCCGCAGTCATCTGCACGATCACGCCCGACGAACTGCGTCGCCTGATCGAGCGTCACCCGATCATCGGGGTCAACATCATCAGCCACCTCTCGCGCCGCCTCCAGGAGGCCGAGCGAGATCTTGAGGCGATGGCCTACGAGCGGGTGGGCCAGCGCTTGGCGAGAAAGTTGGCCGATCTGGCCGCCCGCTTCGGCGTCCAGACCGTTCGGGGAACGCTCATCCAGGCCCGGCTTACCCAGCAGGAGCTCGCCGAGATGATCGGCACCACTCGCGAGACGCTCGCCCACACGCTGTCCGATTTCCGCAGCCGCGGACTTGTGGACACGTCCCACCATCAGGTCGTGATCCGCGACGCCGAGCGGCTCGCGGAGGTCGCCGCAGACGAGGACGGAGGCGAATAATGGAGTCGATGGCGGGCCCGACCGCCGGGTGACGACGCGGCTGGCTAGCCCGCAACCGATTCTCGACCGCCTGACGACCGCAGCCGTCGCGGCCTACTTTGAGCTCACCTTCCGCCTCCTCGGCTCCGCCGCGGGGCGGGCCTTCGTCCAAGAGGCGGCCATCGCCGGCGGGCCGCAGTCGCATGGCTGCGCGACCGAGGAAGATCTCGAGCTTCTGATCGCCTCGCTGGGCCCGGCGGACGGCGAGACGCTTCTGGATCTCGGCTCAGGCATCGGTGGCATCGCGATCGCCGTGCACCAGCGGACGGGCGCCCGGATCGTCGGTATCGACGGATCGACGCGCGCCGTGGCCGAGGCGCGGAGACGGGCGGCGGCGGCCGGGGTCGGCGACGCCGTGCGGTTCGTGCGTGGAGATTTCGCGGCCCCGCCTGGGCCCGCAGCTTCGGCCTTTGCCCTCGATTCGCTGATGTTCTGTCGTCGGCCCGCGGATGTCATCGCGTCGGTCTCGAGGCGACTCCATGAGCCGCGTCGCGTGTTTGCCACGATGGTCGACTTCCGAGGACGTGACGCGCACGCCTTCCGACTATCGATCGAACACGCGGGGCTGCGTGTCGTTCAGCTCGACGATGTCACGGATGGGCTGGCCGCTCGAAGCGCCGCACGACGCCAAGTCGCTGAGCGCCTGCTCCGACGGCGGGTCGGAGGCCTCACCGGCTGGTTTCCGTTGGCCCTTGTACTGGCCGAGGAGACCCTCGTTGGCCGGCTCGTGCGATCTGGCCGCGCGCACCGGTGGCGCCTCGTCGCAGAACCAAGTGAATCGCCGCCCGGCGCTCTCTCAGCCAAGCCTGGCCGACCGTCCATGCCGACTTCGGCGATGTCAGGGGAGCTAAAACCATGGCACGGCGACGGATTCGCCTCCGTCCGAGATCGTGACGACCCGCTCCTTGGGCGCGAGACATCCGTCGGGCCGACCCTCGAACAGGAACGGCTGCTCGTCGGCCCGATGATACCCCGGCTACGGGTTGCGCCACGTAGCGCGGCAGATGGAGCTGCTGGCGCGCGGCGTCAGTGCGGGATGAAGACCCTGACGCCGCCCTCTTCGACGTGCTTGTTGAAGTGGATGTGGCCGGGGATGTTGAGCTTGATCCCCTCGCTCGTGCCGGCGGGCGGGTTCCCCTGTTGGCAGTTGATCTCCAGCAGCGCCCGGAAGTGGAGGCTCGGTGCGGCATCGGGCGTGACGATCACCCTCAGGATCGCACGCCCGCCGCAGAGCCGTCCGGGGTGCAGCCATAGAACTGGAAGGCCACAAGGCGGCTCGCGCTCCAGGTTCCGGTCGCCAGAGTATCGCCGGCGGTGTTCTGATGAACGAACGTGCCGCTGCCATCCGCCGTCTTTGCCCTGACGTCAAAGGTACCCGATCCCTCCACCGTGACGACGTCGCCGTTCTCCGCTGTGGCCTTGACGCCGGCCGGGAAGCCGAGGCCCTGCAGGAATGCGTCGCCGACGTGGTGGTCGTAGCTCGCCTTCGACGTGTGGGCGACTGCCGTCCCGACGCTCAGCGCCGAGAGCGCGAGCATGACCGCGAGCGCCATCCCAAATCGCCGTCTCATGGCGGAAACCTCCTGCTCCTGCACGATCATGGCTTGCGGCACGGACCAGTGGCCGCCGCATGTCCGCGCGTCGACGCTTCAGCGGAATTACTGGATTCAGCCACTCCGCGGGCGATATGTCAACGGAATCCCGTATCAAACCTGACGCACGTGGCGCGTGCTCGTCGACGCGATGCCAAGCGGCTGCGTAGACGGTTTCGCCGTTACCGCGGAGGCGCCATCAACGGCCGAGATGGGGGTCGCCCAGACTCTAGCGTGCTGAGTCTGAGATTCGCGCACAATATCTCGGATGCGATTCGAGGATCTGGTCTGCCGTCTTCACCCACACGTAGGGGCGCGGATCCTCGTTCCAGTGGACGATCCAGTCGCGGATGTCCCGCTCGAGGTCCCG
>JBBSGX010000226.1:0-4152 GCA_038253685.1 Candidatus Limnocylindrales bacterium
ACGATCAGGTCGCAGGCCATGGCCAGCTCACAGCCGCCGCCAAGCGCGTAGCCGCGAACCGCGGCGATGATCGGCTTGCGGATCCGCCGGAGCCGCTCCCAGCGCGAGAAGCTGTTGGCGATCGCGAGCGAAGCCGGCGTGGCGTCCGCCATCTCCTTGATGTCCGCGCCTGCGGCAAAGGCCTTCTCGCCGGCACCGGTGATCACGACACAGCGAGAGGAATCGTCGGCGTCGAGTCGTTCCAGGGCCTCGACAAGCTGGGTCAGCGTGGCAGAGTCGAGCGCGTTGAGCACCTCGGGGCGATCCAGGGTGAGCAGCGCGACCCCGTCAATCGGCGTGCTGTTCGATGGGTGGAGGGCAGGCAGGTCGACCCGCACGCGGGGCTTGTCGCTGGTCATCGTCCGGCCTCCTCGATCGATCGCCGGAGCTCCTCGTAGTCGACCGGGCGCTTGCCCTCGAAGCTGGCGAGCCCCTCGGCGACCTCGGTCGATGCGGCGTGGATCGTAAGCCACTCGCGCGCCATGCGGATCGTGAGGGACCAGCTGAGGTCCTTCCAGAAGTCCAGCTCCACCTTCGTCGCGCGCAGCACCTCCGGCATCTTTGACAGGAGCACGCCGCAATAGTCGGCCACGGCCGCGTCCAGTTCGGCGCGCGGCACGACGCGGTTGATCCAGCCCCACTCGAGGGCCTGTTGCGCGCCGATCGGCCGGTTGAGCATCAGGATCTCGCGCGCTCGACGGTCGCCGACGAGCAGCGACATCCACTGCGTGGCGCCACCTGCCGGAAGCGAGCCGCGTGACGGGCCCACGTGGCGGAAGACCACGTCGTCCGCGGCAATCGCGAGGTCACAGGCGAGATTGAGCTCGTTGCCGCCGCCAACGGTCATGCCGTTCAGCCGCGCCACGACGGGCTTGGCACAGCCCTTGATGGCCTCGATCGCCTCGATGAAGCGGGACATCCAGTCCCAGTAGTCGTTGGGCCGATCGACGAACGCCTTCTGCTCGTCGAGGTCGGCGCCGGTGCAGAAGGCCCGATCGCCTGTGCCGGTCAGCACGACGACGCCGACGTGGTGGTCGACGGACGCCTCGCGCATCGAGTCCCGGATGCCCTCGAGCGTCGGGCGATCCAGCGCGTTGAGAACGTCCGGGCGATCGATTCGAACGGTGGCCCGGCGGCCCTCGACGACGTAGTGGAGGGTCATGCGCCGAGACCACCAGCGTGCGACTCGAACATCGGCTCTTCGTCCTCGAGCACGAGCAGCGTCAACAGCCCGGGCGCGATCTCGCGCAGGTTGCGCCCGGCCACTCGCATCGCATCGCTGGCCAACGCCTTGTCCACTGCCTCGCGGTCGTCGAAGGTCATGTGGTTAGCGAGCACCAGGTCGCTCTCCGTCACGGACTTCGTGACGCGCTGGATGTGCTGCGATCGAAGACCCGGCGCGTGCGCGATCAGCGGCACGTGCTCCGCCTGGTAGCGGCCGATGAATATCTCGAGCGCGGCTTCGTCGCCCGCCGGGCGGCGGAAGAGTGCCAGGAGCGTCACGGGCATCTGAATTACCTCCTCACCAGCTATCCCAGGGTTTGCCATCTGCCTCTTCCACGGTGGCACCGGGGGCTATGGGTTCCGAGCCCGGCCCGGCGCGGCCATGGTCCGTAAGGCGCGGGTCCAGCACAATCGCGCCCTCACCGCCCGCCGTCGTGGGCGCGGGCGCGGGCGGCTCGTGTGAGGCACGTGCGCTGGCGACCTTCTCGGTGGAGCGCCAGAACCCGGCCACGGCGGCATTGAAGATGGCCGGCTGGTTGACCATCACCACATGGCCGCTCTGCGGCGCGATGAGCAGCCGCGAATCCGGCAGCTGGCGGTGGAGCGCGACCGCATGGTCGGCGGGAACGAACACGTCCCGATCGCCGTAGGCAAGGAGGATCGGCACGCGGGCGTTGCGCAGCTCATCCGGCGCCAGGAGCGGCTGCATGGCCACGTCCTGCGCGATGGCGGGGAGCAGCCGCTTCCACGCGCCGGGACCCTGCCCTTTGGCGTGCCGCCGTTCCAGGGCCGCGGCCCACGCCGGCTCATCCCGCTCGATGCGCCCCGGGTCCATGAGCCGCGCGGCAACCCTGGTCCGCGGCTCGCGCTGCACATCGATGCCGGAGATGATCGCGGTCCGCAGTCGCTCCGGGTGGCGCGTCGCAAAGACCAGCGCGGTCATCGCGCCCATCGAGAAGGCCGCCACGTGGAAGGTGTCCAGCCCGAGAGCGTCCACGAAGGCGAGCAGGTCGTCGACGAGCATGTCCCGGTCGAAGCCGTCGGCAGCATCCCAGCGTGTGGCCCCATGTCCTCGCGCATCGACGAGGTAGAGCTTGAACGCCTGCCGGAACAGCGGTCGCTGGGCGGCCCAGTCCTCCTGCGCCGTGGAGGAAGCGCCGTGCAGCAGGATCAGCGGCGGACCGGCGCCCTCCGTCGTGTAGGTGATGTCGATGCCGTTGGCGTGCAGGTGCGGCATGGGGCCTACGTGGCGTCCGGCTTGCCGAGGAGATCGGCGCTGGCGGCTCGCTCGATGCGCAGATAGCGCCGCCGGTAATAGAGCAGCGGCCAGCGCTCGCGGTCGGTCACGCCCAGGTCGACGATCCGGCCGAGGTAGATCGTGTGGTCACCCGCCTGGATCGTCCGATCGAGCTGGCAATCGATCCACGCAAGGGCCTCGTCGAGCAGCGGCATCCCCTGATCGCTCACGCGGAATGCCGCGTCGCAGAAGGCCGTCCGCGGATGCAGTGACGGGGCGCCGGAGAAGCAGTCGGAGAGCTCCTGGCCGTCCTCCGCGAGGATGTTCACCGCGAAACGCCCGGCCTTCCCGATCACGGGATGGATCGAGCGCTCGACGCCGATGGTGATCAGCACCAGTGGCGGATCGAGGGAGACCGAATTGAAGGCGTTGACGGTCGTCCCGAAGGGGCGCAACTGGCCGTCCTCGTCTGCCATCGTGGTGACGACCGTGATCCCGGTCACGAACCGTCCCAGGACGTCGCGATACCGGTCGGGGTCGATCCTGGGCGAAGTCGCCACCCCGGGTGCGTCGGCCATCACCGGAGTCTAGCCGTAGCGCTACGCCGGTGGGTCCTTCATGCCGGGAGTGCCGAAGAGGCGCTCATGGGTGCGCAGGGCGTATCGGTCGGTCATGCCGGCCACGTAGTCGGCCACCTGCGTGATGATGTCGGCGTCATTGTCGCGGTAGCTGGACGGGATCTCTTCGGGGTGCTGCAGGTGGTGGTCCACCAGCCGGCGGATCACGTCGATCGCCTCGCTGGTGTGCTCGCGGAGCCCCGGCGCGAAATAGACACGCTCGAACATGAAGTCGCGCAGCTCATTCATGACTGCGAGCGTCTCATCGTCCATGCGCACGCGGTCGCCCGCCAGACTCTGCTCGATCACCGCATCGATCATCTCGCCCACCCACAGGCGCCCGGGCGGGCCGAAGCGCTCGCGAGTCGAGGCGGGAAAGTCGTCCTCGGTCAGGACGCCGGCCCGGAGAGCGTCGAGCGCGTCGTGGGTGAGGTAGGCGATCCGGTCGGCGTATCGGACGCAGAAGGCCTCGTGGGTCGCGGGCGGCGGCACGATCTTCCAGCTGTGGGCGCGGATCCCGTCTCGGACCTCCCAGGTCAGGTTGAGGTCCTCGAGCACGGTGAAGACGCGAACGCTCTGCCGGGCGTGGTGCCAGCCGCCGGAGGTCGGAAAGTACGGTGAGAGCGCCTCTTCCCCCGTGTGCCCGAACGGCGAATGGCCGACGTCATGGCCGAGCGCGATGGCCTCCGCCAGTCTCTCGTTCAGGCTGAGGCCCGCGGCCAGCGAGCGGGCAATCTGCGTGACCTGGAGCGTGTGGCTGAGGCGCGTGACATAGTGGTCGCCCTCGGGGTTGATGAAGACCTGGGTCTTGTGCTTCAGCCGCCGGAACGCCTTGGCGTGGAGGATGCGGTCCCGGTCGCGCTCGAAGGCGGTCCGGAACTCGTCCGGCTCCTCCGGCTGGGCGCGACCTTTGGAGTCTGCAGTTCGCTGGGCCGCCGGCGCCAGGCGCTCGGCCTCCTCCGCCTCGCGGGCAGCGCGATCTCGACGCACGAACGGGCTCGATGGGCTTTCCACGAGCCAATGATGCAGCGAAGC
>JBBSGX010000227.1:0-4136 GCA_038253685.1 Candidatus Limnocylindrales bacterium
CACAGCAATGCGTGGGCATCGAGCAGCAGGATCATTCCTCGAAGGACGTCAGGAGCGCCTCGTCCGGACCGTCGAAGTCCGACGACAGTCGAACGCGACCACGCCAAGCTCCGGGCGTACGTGGATTTGAGCGAGCGCGGAAGGGCACGAGGCGGGCAACTGGTCGCCCGGCTCGCGCGATGACGATCTCCTCCCCTTCCTCGACGCGCTCGACCAGGCGCGAGAGGTGCGTCTTGGCCTCGTGAATGTTGACTGCCGGTTCCTTCATCGCGAAGAGCGTAGCTAACTTAGTCCATCTTAGTCAACTCGTCCAGGGGACCCCTCTTTCGCTAGCGCGCCACCTCGTCGCGCCGTCGGCGCCATGAAGGCCGAGCCGGTCCTCTATGGCGAGCTCGCGCGTTCGTCATTCCTATGGACTGCAGACCTGCTGACCGCCATCGAGGGGACAGCTGACGCCCGACCTGCGGCGAGACCGCCCGCTGAGCGTATGGCAGAGCGCGTGGCCGCCTATTTCGAGGCGACGACTCGCTGGCCGTCGATTCTGGATCTCGAACATCCCCTGTCGCTGTTCATCCGGCGCACTACGGGCTCCGGGCGGCGCAGGTGCTCGGCAACGTAGTCCAGCCACGGCTCCTCCTGGTGGACTTGGACGAACCACTCGAATTCATGGAGGAGGTGCTCGGGGACGGGCCGTCCATGACGATCCGCCAGCACAAGAACCAGGACCTTGGCTCGATCCCCAAGGTGACTCAGGCCGACGCGCAGAACGAACCGCGGGTCTTCCGGGCGGTCCTGTCGACGGGACAACGGACACGCCTCGTGGAGGCGCGCGCGGCGGCCGGGCGTCCACCGGCGGACCCGACGTCCGTGGAGCCCGCGGCGCCGACCGCCGGGGACCAGGCGGACGCGATCACCGCCGCGCTCTGGACGCGCAGGCAGCGCGACATCCGCATCACGCTTCGGTCCGAGAACTCGTTCGACACGACTACGGCGGCGGCTCGTCGTACTACGCGGCCGAAACGGTGCTTGACCTCCCCGACGGCGAGAGGTACCGGCTGCAGGAATCGGTCACCTCCCCGATCACCGGGTCGGGCATCATGCTGGGCAACCCCGAGCCAAGCGTCACCGAGTCGCGAGGCCGATGGTTCGTCCAGGTCATCGGCCCGCAGGAGCTCCTGAAGCTCGAAGGCGATGACGGCAGCGAGACGGTCTACCGCATCGCGTCCGGCGGGAGCGGCAGCGTCGAGATCGACGGCGAAACGCGCCAGTGGACGAGTCGCTGACCGGCGTACCTCGGCTGGCGCAGTTCATCGCTGACGTTGCCCTCGAACCAGCCTCCCTTGCTACGCGTCACGCACCGTTCCGGCCGTGCAGGGACTGGCCGAGCTTGTCCAGGCTGTCGCGCGCGCCTTCCTCGCGTTGCGCGTTGTTGTCCAGTCAATGACACCTGCCGACGCGAGGACGTGACCGATGGACGAAAACCAGTGGCTGGCCGACCGCTTCGAGGAGCAGCGTGCCCACCTGCGCGCGGTGGCCTACCGGACGCTCGGCTCGCTCACCGAGGCCGAGGACGCGGTGCAGGACGCCTGTCTGCGCGTCAGCCGTGCAGACGCGAGCGAGGTCGAGAACCTCGGCGGGTGGTTGACGACCATCGTTGCCCGTATCTGTCTGAACATGCTGCGATCGCGAAACAGGCGGCGCGAGGAACCCCTCGGCGTGCGCCTGCCCGATCCCGTCATCAGCCCGGAGGGAGCGCTCCAACCTGAAGACGAAGCGCTGCTCGCCGACTCGGTCGGCCTCGCGCTCCTCGTCGTGCTCGACACCCTGTCACCGGCGAAGCGCCTTGCCTTCGTGCTCCATGACATGTTCCAGCTCCCATTCGAAGAGATCGCTCCCATGGTCGGTCGATCTCCAACGGCAGCGCGACAGCTCGCCAGCAGGGCGCGGCGACGCGTCAAAAGTGCCGAGATCCCGGCTCCCGACGCCGATCTCTCACGTCAACGAGAGGTGGTCGACGCCTTCTTCCGGGCAGCGCGTGGCGGTGACTATGACGCGCTCGTCGAGCTGCTCCACCCCGACGTGGTGCTGCGATCCGACTTTGGCGCGAGGCGGCCCGCAGCTTCGGTGGTGACGCGTGGCGCGGCGGCAGTCGCCAGGCAAGCTCGCGGCATCCCCGGCGCGCTGGTGCGACCAGCCGTGGTGAACGGAGCTGCCGGCGCGGTCATCACCGTGCGTGGAATGCCAATCGCCGTGATGGGCTTCACCGTCGTCGAGGGCAGGATCGCCGAGATCGACGCGATCGCCGATCCCGCGCGCCTCAGAAGGATCGGCGCGGCCGTACTTCGCGACGAATAGGCCGGCCCGGCGTTCGACCCTCGATCAGTGCTGCAAGAGCGGGATCATGGACTTGACGTTCCTGGAGTCGGCGGCGTAACCGAGGTAGCCCAGATCCCAGACCTGCTCAATGGTACGGAGCAGCGAGTAGTGGTTGTACGGGGTGGGGTCGTTGACGCCGTGGCGGTCGCCGTCTCCGTCGTGGCCCCGACCGTGCCCGTGGTCACCGTCACGATCGTGCTTGTTGCCGGTAAGCACGATGGCCGGCACCTTGCCGCCGCCGAACTTGCCCGTGTACCAGAAGTGGCCGGGGCCATTGTCCTGGAACTCGTAGCCGTACGGCAGCGGCGGAGCGATCCCGTAACCGGGCGAGTCGCAGCAGCCGCTCACGTCCGCCCAGAGGTCCGTCTCGGTGGCCGTGCCGCTGAAGTCTGACTCGTCGGTCAGGATGAAGATGGCGCTGTTGTGGGTCCAGGCCCGGGAACTCCGGACGGTGTCGACGGCCGAATGGACGAAGGTGTCGGCCTTCTGCTTGAGCGCCGCGTCATTCGCATCGTCGACCGAGCTGCCGTACGGGCATGGCGTCTCGGGGTGCCCGGCCACGCTGACGAACACGCCGCCGTGCATGTCGTTGCACTGGTTCGGGCTGATCCAGACGAAGTCCGGCGCATGGGAGCTGTTCAGATCGGCCGCGAGGCTCGTGTACGGTTTGATCTGGGCGAGCCGTGACGGGCTGCTGAGGACGTCGTCCATCAGCACGAATGGGTTGTGCTTGTTGGTGTACAGCGCCGCGCCACTGGGCGGCAGAGCAGCCGCGTCCGGGTAGATGGCCCCGGTGTAGCCGGCGTAGGGCAGCGTGTCCATGTACGCGCCCCAGGATTTGTGGTGCGACTCCAGCTGATCCACGAGGTTGGGCCAGCTGTAGTGGTTGGTCGCGACGTCGTTCATGCGGGTGATGTCGAGCTGCCCGGTGATCGCGGCGACGTAGTTGGGCTGGCTCGGGTGCGTCACGCCGTAGTAGTTGGTCGCCTCGCCGTAGCGGTTCGCGAGGCTGGTGATGTAGGGGGCGTTGGGATCGCCGATCACCGTGGACTGACTGTGGTTCTCCAGCATGATCACGAAGATCCGCTTGACACGGGCATGCTCGTCTCCGGAACCGCCTCGCGCGACGACGAGGGACGAAGGCAACGAGAGGACCAGCAGCGCAAGCACGGCTGAAAGCGCCAGCACGGAGCGTACGAACCTCGGCACAGCGAACACGGCACTCCTCCCTTTTTGGACCGCATGCGTTTGGGGGCGACGGCTCGCACCCCGTGGCACGGAGGATACGCGAATGTCCATGGCGCGCCGCGACGGGAATCGGCGCCTCGGCGACAGGCTGGTCGCGTCGGAGTGCTCCAACCGATAGCATCGGATCAGGTGGATCGAATGGTTCGTCGCGGCGCCACGCGCCAACTCACCCGCACCGAGGCTCGTCGGATCGCCATCCGTGCTCAGCTGCTCGACGCCGACCGGCCGCATGACCTGGGCGCGGTGGTCGACCGGCTGACGTTCCTGCAACTGGACCCGACGGCCGCGATCGCACCCAGCGCGGACCTGGTTGCGTGGTCCCGGCTGGGGAACGCCTACGAGCCAGCCCACCTTCAGCAGGCGCTCGAGCGGGAACGCACGCTGTTCGAGCATCGCGCACAGCCAACGGTCATCGAGCCGGCCCTCGCCATGGTGCGCCCGATGTCGCAGCTGGGCCTCTATCTCGCCGAGATGACCGCGTGGCCGTCCGCCGGGGGGCAGTTGAGCGAATG
>JBBSGX010000228.1:0-4098 GCA_038253685.1 Candidatus Limnocylindrales bacterium
CGTGCCGTGTGCGATGCGCGACGGGTCGAGGGCGAGTGCCCTCCGGACCTGGGCTGCGCCGCCCCACTCCCCAGCGTGGCAGGTGATCCCGAGGCCTCCGGCACGTGCCGTCGCGAACGCCTCGGCGTGGAGCAGCGGGTCAGGGAAGGCCGCCTCCGGGCCCGCGCAGTCGAAACCGGTCAGCCCGTCCCCGAGGAAGTGCAGCGACTCCTCGGCCATGCTCGCGTTCAGATCCGGTGGGTGTGAGCGGAGCGCCACGGCGATGAGACGCACGGTGATTTGGGTCTTCGCCGCACCTCCTGCTGCGCCCGCGACCACCGCCGCGATCCCATCCCTGAGGGAGAGCCCGCGTTCCAGGTGGAGCGTCGGCGCCCAACGGATCTCGGCGTAGCGCGTCCCGTCGCCGGCGACATCCTCAACCAGCTCGAAGGCGATGCGCTCGAGTGCCTCCGCGTCCTGCATCAGCGCCACGGGAAGTTCGAAGGCCCGCAGCAACTCCGCCTGGTCGCGGCAGCGGGGAGGGGCGATCAGTCGGGCCCGGATCCCCTCGAGATCCATGCCTTCGTCAACGCCGCGCTGCCGTGCCAGCTCCAACGCCGTTTCGGGGCGCAGCGACCCGTCCAGGTGGAGATGCAGCTCCGCCTTCGGGATCCGTCGCAGCAGGTCGAGCGTCGCCGCGGACAGCCCGAGCTCGCTGTCGTTCGAGGTTTCTGGGCCGGCGCTCATCTGGGCTCGATGGTAGTGCCCGTGGTGGTACGCCAATAGACTGCCCTGATGACCGTCAAGTCGGGAGCGATCTGGGCCTGGCGCGGCATTCTCTGGCTGGGCGTCGTGATCATGGTTTCCATCTCGGGCTCGGGGCTTGTGCTGGCGCTCGATCACGCGCAGACCGATTCAAGCCGGCCAGAGCTCACCGCAAAGGGTGATGCCCTCGTGGGGCCCCGCCTCGCGGCCATGACACCTGCGCTCTCCGACGTGGCGGACGCAGCCGATACGCTCGCCGGGCACGGACGGGATGCCCTCCTTCACCTGCGCGGCCAACAGCTCGAACTGGTCCGATCCGACCTTGCGGCCGGCGACCAGGTCGTCGCACGGCTCGGAACCCTCGTGGCATCGGTCAGGGCCGCTCGCGACGGTGTCCTTGCGGGGACCACCATGGGCTGGATCGGCACCGCGAACCAGGATCGCATTGCCCAGATCGATGCCGCGCTCTCGACGAGCGTCGCCGTGCCGACCAGCTGGGCGACGCTGACGGGCGCAGCTCCGTCACCGATCGCCGTGCTGGAGAGCCTCGCCGCGCACGACAAGCTGGTGGTCCAGGCAACTGACGCGGGGCGAACCTCGAACTGGCCGATGGCGCTTCAGAGGCTGAGCGACGCAACGACACAACTGGATCGCGTGAGGCGCACCAGCGCGCAGCTCAAGGCGAAGGGCTTCGACGTGACGATCCTGGACGAGTGGGTCCTCCGACTCGCCGACTACGACAGCGCCGTTGTGAAGCTGTACACGCTGCTCCAGGCATCGCGGGGGATCATCACCTCCGAGGCCTTCGTCGCCCTCGAGAACGTCAGGCGCACGCAGGCTGCGCTGCCTCCCGACACGACGGGCCTCACCGTCATCGTGTCGGATATCGGCGGGCAGCGAATCACGCAGGCGCTGCTCGAGATCGAGCTCGCGCGGCGAGCCATCGGGGTTGCGGCCGGCAGGTAGGTGATCGCTGGCGATGGGCAGGGCCGCTAGACTGACCGCCCAGATCACAGGAGGAACGAGACACGATGCAGATCCGCGTCGTCAGCGCCCAGCCGTGGGACGTTCAGACCGACGTTTTAGCGATCCCGCTACCCAGGGATGGCGAGCCTGACGACTCGATGATCGAGCTCGACCGCCGTCTGGACGGCGCGCTCGGCGACTACCGCACCGTTGGCGAGCTGCGGGGCAGCCCGTGGGCCTCGGCGCTTGTCCGTGGCCGGCAGATGGGCGCCGCCTGGGTGCTCGGGATGGGGATCGGGGACGCGGCGTCGTTTGACCGCCTGACCGCGTGGCGGTTTGGTGCCGCGGTGGAGCGGCGGCTCGCCGGTCATGCGGTGACGCGCGTCGCGATCGTCCTTCCGTCCGCGCTGCTCGGCGTCGATGGCCTGGATGCGAGGGGAGCCGCGGAACTCGTGGCGCGCGGCGTGGTCGAGGGCAGCTCGGATCCGGCGATGATCTACCGCGAAGGCGTCGAGTCGATGCCGCCCGAGCTCGACGAGCTCACTCTCATCATTCCGGACACGGATCTGACCGCGGTCCGCGCGGCCGCCGAGCGCGGCGTGATCATCGGCGAAGGCACGAACCGTGCCCGGCGCCTCGCCCAGCGCTCCAGCAACGACATCACGCCGGAGGCGCTCGCGGACGAGGCGGAGACGATCGCGCGCGAGTTCGGGCTCAAGACCAAGATCTTCGGCCCCGAGAAGGCTGCCAAGCTGGGCATGGGCATGTTCGTGGCGGTTGGTCGGGGATCGGACAACACACCGAGATTCATCGCACTGCGCTCCGGCGACTCGGGCGAAACCGACTCGAATGGCCGGCTCCTTGCGCTGGTCGGCAAGGGCGTCACCTTCGACTCGGGAGGCATCTCGATCAAGCCGGCCGATCGCATGGAAGAGATGAAGATGGACAAGGCCGGCGCGTGTACCGTGCTTGCCGCTATCGCCACGGTTTCGCGTCTGGCTCCAGGCACGCCCCTGATGGCAGTTGCACCGGCCGTCGAGAACATGCCCGGCTCCCACTCGACCCGACCCGGCGACGTGGTCAAGGCGCTCAACGGCAAGACCGTGGAGATCACCAACACCGATGCCGAAGGCCGTCTGATCCTGGGCGACGCACTCACCTGGGCCGAGCAGCACGGCGCCACGCACATGGTGGACATTGCCACCCTGACGGGCGCCGTCGAGCGTGCCTTCGGGAAGCTGATCACCGGCGGGTTCGGCACGCCGCAGGACTGGTGGGACGAGGTCGATGCGGCGGGTGCGCGACAGGGCGAACGCTACTGGCAGGTTCCACTCGTCGACGACTACCGCAGCGACATGGACTCCTGGTACGCGGACCTCCAGAACTCGGGAACGCCGGATGGATCGCTGATCAAGAGCGGCCTCTTCCTGCGCGAGTTCGTGACGCGGCCGTGGGCGCACCTCGACATCGGCGGGAGCGGCTACCTGCGCAAGGCAACTCCATGGTCGGCGCGCGGTGCGACGGGCACCGGACATGCCACGCTTGTCGAGCTGGCGCTGGCTGGAGCTGGGGGTCGCGGGGCTGCGGCTGGGGACGAGGCTCTGACCGAAGCAGCTGCCGCTAATGCTGCTCATGCGTCTGGCGGCAACGGCCGCCGATCACGGCGCTCGGCCGCTGGTACGGCCGCGGGTCACGGGGGGCGTCGGGGCCGCCACCGATAGGGCATGAGAGTTCATGTGGGCGGAGCGCACGTGACGCCGGGGGCAGGCGTGGTCGCAAGCGCCGGGCGCCGTGGCGCGAGAGACCCCCGCGTGACCCATGTTTCGATGCGATGACGACACCGCGTCGTGGACCTGGTACCGCACCGCGGACCTGAGGACCCGACCGGCCCATGACCATCGGCGGGCTCGACCGCGACCGCCCCGGACCTCACACTTCCACACCATGAAGCTCGAAGTCTCCGCGCTCGCCTGATGGAGACGATGCCGCTCATCTTCGCCGCGTCGGGCGCCGTGTTCGGTGCTTTCGCCGACCGCCTGTCCGCGCGCTGGCCAAGCCACGCTGATGGCGTATCCCGCTCTCTCGATTGGCGCACGGTCGCGGTCCTGGCTTCCGGCCTGCTGGCGTTCGCCCTGCTGGTCCTGCGCTGGCAGGAGCCCCGCGATCAGCTGGTGCTGGGCATCTACTTCGGCGCGCTGATCGTGTTGCTGGCCACGGACCTCGACCAGAAGCTGCTGCCCGACCTGTTGACGCTCCCGCTTATCGGGTACGCGCTGGTCGTGCTGCTGCTCGGCTGGAACCCGCTGCTTGCCGGCAAGGAGCTCGGTGTCTTCAGCGGCATTGCCGCGGGTATCGGCGCGCCGGTTGCGCTCGTTCTCACCAACCGGC
>JBBSGX010000229.1:0-4062 GCA_038253685.1 Candidatus Limnocylindrales bacterium
CAGAAGGCGCTCGAGAACGCCACTGCCGCAGCGGCCGCACTCGCGGAGGGAACCTCCTTCGAGCAGGTTGCGCAGCAGTACAGCACCGATCCCAGCAAGAGTCTCGGTGGCGACTACGGATTCATTTCGGCATCCAACACGCTTGACGCCGCATGGGTCCAGGCCGTGTTTGCGTTGCCGCTGAACGGCACGACGCCGGTCATCAAGGGTGCAGAGGGCACGTACCGGATCGGCACCGTGCGCGAGATCGCTCCGCCGAGTGTCGACTCGCAGTTCAACAGTGACGTGGTGCAGAAGATCGGTGAGGGGGCCTATCGTGACAACATCCGCATGGAGGCCCTGGCGGCCAAGCTCGAATCGACGGTGATCGCGGACGCCACCAGTGGCAACGTCGACCAGGAGCGTCTCGCGGAGATCTACATCGGCGTCGCGTCGGGCACCGATCCGACCACGGACACGGGCACGGTCCACGCGTCGCACATCCTGTACTCGCCCAAGCACGATCCCACCAACCAGGCCAGCCTGCCGCCGGAGGACCCCGCGTGGGCCGAGGCGAAGGCGAGTGCCCAGAAGACGGTCGACGCGCTGAAGGCAATCACCGAGGTCGCGCAGCGCGAGGCGAAGTTCGCGGAGCTCGCGAAGTCGGAGAGCGACGACAAGACGAGCGGCGCCAACGGCGGGGACCTGGGCTTCTTCGGCGTCGACTCGGGGTTCGTCAAGGAGTTCACCGACCCGCTCTTCAAGAAGGATGCCAACCTGAAGCCCGGCGACGTCCTCGGCCCGATCCAGTCGCAGTTCGGCTACCACGTGATCCTCTTCCAGGAGCGCGTACCCGGTGCAGCCGATCGGCTCAAGGCCGTCACCGACGCGCTGGCCGCGCCGGGCGCGGACTTTGCTGCGATCGCGAAGCAGTACAGCGACGGGAACGAGGCACTCATCGGCGGAGAGCTCGGATGGCGGACGCAGTCGCAGCTGCCGACCGACATCGGAAGCGCCGCGTTCGCCCTACAGGCCGGCCAGACGTCCCCCTCGGTCAAGCTCGACGACGGCTATCACGTCGTCAAGGTCGAGGAGCGTGCCTCGCGGCCGCTGGACCAGGTGCAGGTCGCCGAGATTTCTGCGACCGCCTTCGGCACCTGGTATGACCCGCAGAAGACCAAGGCCGAGACGGACAAGGTCATCACCAGGGACGCGTCGATCTTCAGCTCCACATCGAGCGGAAGCGGCGGCTAGGAGGTGCACGCTCGATGAAGAGCGGTGTCTGTATCTGGTTCACGGGCCTTTCGGGTTCGGGCAAGTCGACCACGGCAAACGCGCTGATCTCGCTCATCCGGGAACGCGGTCGTGAAGTGACGGTTCTGGACGGAGACGTGGTCCGGACGCATCTCTCCAAGGGACTGGGGTTCTCGCGAGAGGACCGGGACATCAACGTGCGGCGCATCGGCTTCGTGGCGTCGGAGGTGGTGCGCCACGGCGGTGTCGTGGTGGCGGCTGTGGTCAGCCCGTATCGCCAGACACGCGAAGAGGTTCGCCAGATGGTCGGTCCCGACCACTTCATCGAGGTCTACGTGGACACGCCGCTTGAGGTCTGCGAGCAGCGCGACGTCAAGGGCTGGTACGCGAAGGCGCGCTCCGGTGAGGTCAGCCGCTTCACCGGCGTGGACGATCCGTATGAGCCGCCGCTCCACCCCGACCTCCTCGTCCACACCATCGACACAACGACCGACGCCAACGCGAGGCTGGTCCTGGACGAGCTCGAGGCTCGCGGTCATCTCGATCGGGCGTAGGCTGCGCGACATGGACGCTCTCCTCGGCGAGCTTCGCGAGCGCCACGGCATTCGCCCCGGCGACGGCGTGGCACTGGCCGGCCTCGACGCCCTGGTGCGGCGGCCCTTCGATCCGGGCATGGCCCTCGTGGTGCTGCCGGCCGAGGACAACGGCGTGCCGGCCGATGGCCGTGGCGCGCCGGCGAGGAGCGCGGAGGCGGGCACGTTCGAACCCGAGGCACTCCCGGGGCGCCACGGCCACGGCACCGTCGCGCTCGAACTCCTGCGACGCCTCTACCCGGCCGACCATCCGGTGCTTCGGCTGTCCGGCGACGCGTCGGCCTCAAATGAGACCCTTTCGACCGTGACGGCCGCCGACCTGGAGGAAGGCGCCCACCTTTTGCCCGCACTCCACGACGCCTGGAACGCGGCCAGTCCCTACGGGCTGCCCTGGCTGGTGGCCCGCCTGCGCGCTCCCGGCGGCTGCCCCTGGGATCGCGAGCAGGATCACCTGACGCTGCGCCCGTACCTGCTCGAGGAGGCCTACGAGGTCTACGACGCGCTCGAGACAGGCTCGACACCGGCCCTTGCCGAGGAGCTCGGCGACCTCCTGCTCCAGATTGTGTTGCACGCCCAGTACGGCGCGGAGGCGGGCGTCTTCGACCTCGCGGACGTCCAACGCAGCATCTTCAGCAAGATCGTGCGGCGCCATCCCCACGTCTTCGGCGACGTGACGGCCCACACCTCCGACGAGGTCGTTCGCAACTGGGAACGCATCAAGGCCGACGAGCGCGCCACGGAGACGTCCGCCCGAACCGCAGATCCCGCCATGCCGGCTGCCTTCGCCGGCCTCTCGAAATCGCTGCCGGCGCTCGCATACGCCTTGGAGATGCAGGGTCGGGCGGCCGGTCTCGGCTATGACTGGCCCGACCTCGAGGGTGTGATCGAAAAGATCGCCGAGGAGGCCAGCGAGCTGCTTGGAGCGACCGACCAGACGGAGCGGACCGAGGAGTTCGGCGACCTGCTCTTCGTGATGGTCAACCTCGGGCGCAAGCTCGGGATCGACCCGGAGGCAGCCCTGCGCGCCGCCAGCCGCAAGTTCGCTTCGCGTTTCGCGCGCGTGGAGCGATTCGCCGCCGCCCGAGGCGTCGAGCTGCCTGCCCTCGGCCTGGATGCGCTCGACGAGTTGTGGCAGGAGGCCAAGGTGGAGGAGCGCGACGAGATCGCCGATGGGTCGCGTGCGGCCGGGATCCTGGCAACCATGAAGTCGAGCGGCGCCAGGTGAGCATCGGAGGAGGTCTGCGGTTCCGCGCCGACGGTCGCACGCCGGGCCAGCTGCGGCCGGTGTCGATCACGCTCGACGTCCAGAAGTGGTCCGCGGCCAGCTGCATCATCCGCATGGGCGACACGCACGTGCTGTGTGCAGCCACGCTGGAGGACCGCATCCCGCCGCATCTGCGCGGCAAGGGCCAGGGCTGGGTCACGGCCGAGTACTCGATGCTGCCTGCGGCCACGTCGGAACGGACCCAGCGCGAGTCGGTCAAGGGCAGGATCGGCGGCAGAACGCACGAGATCCAGCGCCTCATCGGCAGGTCGCTGCGCGGCGTGGTCGACACGACCGCCCTCGGCGAGCGCACGATCACGGTCGACTGCGACGTCCTCCAGGCCGACGGCGGCACCCGCACCGCGTCGATCACCGGCGGGTGGGTCGCCTTGGCCGTCGCCCTGAAGCGCAAGGGTCTGGACCGGGCGCTCCAGGGCCGCATCGCCGCCATCAGCGTCGGCATCGTCGAGGGCACCGAGCTGCTCGACCTCGACTATTCTGAGGATTCCCACGCCGAGGTCGACTTCAACGTGGTCGGCACCGACAGCGGCACCTACGTGGAGGTCCAGGGCACGGCCGAGGGCAAGCCCTTCAGCCGGGCGCAGATGGACCGCCTGCTCGGCCTCGCGGACGGCGGGCTCAGCCAGCTGTTCGGGATGCAGGCCGAGGCCGTCGACCGGGCGTTGCCCAGGAAGTGAGCCCGACGGAGGCGCCGGCCGGGCGTCGCATGCTGGTGGCCACGCGCTCGCGCCACAAGCTCGGCGAGCTGCGCTCGCTGCTCCACCTGAAGGACACCGAGCTGGTGGCGCTCGACGACGTCGGCCTCGACGACGAGCCCATCGAGGACGCCACCACGTTCCGCGGCAACGCCATCCTGAAGGCACGCTTCTACGCGGAGCGCAGTGGCCTGCCGACGCTTGCCGATGACTCGGGCCTGGAGGTCGACGCCCTGCATGGGTCTCCGGGCGTCCG
>JBBSGX010000230.1:0-3970 GCA_038253685.1 Candidatus Limnocylindrales bacterium
CAACCAGGCAGAGCACCAGGGCGGCCAGTGCCAGAGCCAACGACTCATAAGCGTATTGCGAGTCGAAGTAGAGAAAGCGAGGGTTCGCCATGTAGAACAAAGCAGCGATCCCGGCGACGCGTGACGAGCCCGAAACGTACTGAAAAAAGAAGAACAACGAGACGGTGAAGACGATTCGTGCTGAACCGAGAATCAGGAAACCGGCGTTGAGAAGACTTACGCCACCGAGCTGATGGAGCGCGACGGTGATCGCTTCAAGGCCCGGATAGAAGGGGCTGACAGGTAGCAAAGGGTTCGGCGTAAACAGTCCCGATCTCGCAACGATGTCATCCGCGGTCCGAATATGCAGAAATGCATCGTACGCACTGGGAACGAGAGGCGAATAGACGACGCTCGCCAGAAAGAGCGCAGTCCCCATCAGCACCACGAGGCCAAGGCGCTCCGTACCGCGCGCCGAACGCCCGACGAGTCGCGCGGAAATCGGGACAATGATCCAGATGAGACTCGCCCAGAACAGCGCTTCGGACCACCCTTGGCTCTGGCGCGCCCCGCTGTCCGCAATTGCAACTCCAAGCACTCCGAAGGCAGTCGTCATGGACAAGACGGGGAGCGCTCCGAAGGCGCTCGAATGCGTGGCGTGCCGGAAAGCAGAGCGCGCCGGCAGGACCAACATTGCTCTCAGGTGTTGCAAGGACGGATCGACCTTCGTCGTTCAGCGTGGAGGGACGGCGATCGTGCAGACGTTGTCAGGGGCCCGAGCATACCGTACGCCCCTGCCTGAGGTGGACATCTCAGACGCTGTGCGCAGAAGCCATCGAGCGGCTGCGCTCCTGCGTCCTTATCCTGAATTGGATCCACGACGTCGTGGTCTCGTCCCTGGGAGGCTTGCCATGATCCAGCTCCACTATCGGCTCGAGTCGCGAAACGCATATGACGCCGTCGATCCGGCCGCTCGCTGGGAGGGCTCACTCGCCGCGTTCGACTGCTCACTGGTGGCCAACAGGCTCGTGACGACCACCTCCAGCAGCTGGCCCATTGCGGAAACCAGGGCCAGGATCGAGCCCAGCCTGCGCGATTGGGAGCTTGTCGCGTGGCTTCGAGACTCGTTCGAAGGGGAGTTCCGCTACGACGGCGCAGTCATTCACGCTTCGGATGCCGGCGATCACGAGGACGCGACCGGCGCCGAGGCGCCGCTCGTGCCTGCTGCCGATCTGATCGTGGTCCGGCGTCGAGCTGCCTATCCGGAGCCTGATCCTTCGTTTCGACGCTCCGACCTCGTTACGTCGGTGGTCGGCGACATCGAGCGCTTCGCGACAGGGGGTGCGCGCCTGGAAGAGGCAACCGGCGGAATCCTGGAGACGCTCCGCACCCATTTCGCCGTCGCGAACGCAGGCGATTGGCATGCCGATCTCGCGAAACACCTCAACGTTGAAGAAGCAATCGTGACGACGCTCCACGATCTCGCTGCCAGACCGGATGTCCCTGAGGGTTCTCGAGGCGCGCCCAAGTACCGAGGACCAGAATGGCTCTGGATGCAGGAAGCCATCAGGCGATTGGCGCTGCAGGCAGGACGGGTAAACGGTGGTCCGCCACCAATCCGACTCGCGATGGATGACTTCTAGACTGCATTGGCCCAGGGCCATCAGTGTGAACCGACGATTGTCGGCAGCCTCGTCCTGCCGAGGGCTGTCGAATCGATCCCAAGGGCTTTCCACGCGACAATTGCCAGCAATCCATTGGATAAGGCAAGGCTCGTGGCGGCTGCGACCGCCGCACCGGCGGTGCCGAAGAGCGGAATCAGGACAAGGCCGAGGAGGATGTTCGCGGCGGCTCCGAGGCCAGTGCAGATCGTCGCCTTCCGTTCGTGACCGGCCATGATCAGTAGCGTTCCAGCCGAGCCACCGACCGCGTTCGCGAGCTGTCCAACGGTCAGTATCGACAGAGATGTGTCAGCCGCCGAGAATTCGCTTCCGAACAGCGTCGAAAGTAGCTGCCGCCCGAATACGACCAGGATTACCGCGATTGGCAGGGAGAAAATCAGAAGACCTCTCGAGCTGATCGTCACCAACCGGCGCAACGGTGGGAGGTCACCGGCCGCCCACAGGCCCGCCGCCGCCGGTGCCAGCGCCATGTTCACAGCGGCGAGCGGAAAGGCAATCATGAGAGCGCCTCGCTGAGCGACGGCGTAGAGGCCCGCGGGATCCGAACCGGACAGTGCGCCGAGCAACACCACACCGATCTGGCTGTTGAGGGTCGACGCGGCACTCAAGAGGGCCAGCGACAGGGCGGCCTCCACCCAGGACCGGGTTCGATATTCCGGTTCCGCGCGCCTGACCTTCGGCGGCGCCTTGGACCGCAGGAGCGCGAAGGTAACGAGACAAGCGGCTCCAAGGCTCGTCCCGTAGAGGGCTGCCGCAAAGGGCGCGTCGAGGGACCGAAAGAGGATGAACGCAGCGAAACAAGTGACGACGAAGACGAGCGGCCGAAAGAATAGCTCCGGGAACTGACCGAGCACCACGTGATGGAGGCCGATGAGTGCACCCTGCACAACGCGCGCGACAGCCAGAAAGGGCAGCGCCGCAAGACCGATCCATAACGTGACGATCCCGGGCGAAACCACCCCATCCTGGGCGACCCAGGCGACTACGGCGCCCGCGAGTGCGATGAATACGGCAGCCAGGAACGACATTTGCTCTGCTCTGCGAAGCAGTCCCCGAGCCAGCCCATAGGATCGCTGAGTGCTGAAAACACCGAAGTCGCGGATCATCAGTCGATCCAAACCGAGGATCGCGGGCACCGCGAGTAGCGTGACCGTGGCCACCACGAACGAGTAGATGCCGAAGTCGGTGACTCCCATGATCCGGGCGAGGAGAACCGACGTACTCACCGTGGCCGCGACGTTCACGACGTTCAGCCCGAGGCTTCCCATCGCCAGGCGGCCGAGACGTTTCGCGCTGCCCACCGTAGTCGGCGGAGCGGGAGCGGATTCGGCGATTTGATCAGTTGACACAGGGCGCCGGAGATGTCGCGTGCCGTTGGCACACAACCCCAGAGGCGACCAACAGTGATGCGGACCCGCGCATCCCATGGCGGTGGCGAGGGTCGGATCGCTTCGGCCTCGCACAACGGATAGTCCAGGCCGTGGCAGGATCTGGCCGTGCTAGGATCGGGTGCTGGCAAAGGTCCCGCAACCATCCGTCGAGACCGCGCGCGACACGATAGAAGTCAGAGAACGGCAGGATGCGCGGGTTCAGGCCGGCGACGGTGGAAACAGCCCATCCATAAGCTGGGGACATCATCAGTCCATGATCGAACTCGGGTTGCCCACGGTACCGCAGCTGATGGCGCTGTCGATTTCTGGAGTTCTGGTGAGCGGCATCACGGGCTACCTCAATATCTCGGAGAACCGATGGCCCGAGGCGAGAGTTTGTTTTGGCCTGATGGCCCTCTGCTTGATCGCGCTCGGCGTCGTGTGGGTCCTCGCTCCAGCCCTGCACAGCGCAGGTGGCTGAGGCCGCCACGCCAGCGCGAGACCTGGGGCGGCCTCGAGACCTTTCCGCGCGTCATCGCCCAAGCGCATTGCCAGGCCAGCGCCGGCGGCGAGAAGGGTACACGGCCTCGCCTGATCTGATCGGTACGCCCCGGGCGCGAGCGACCTTGCTACCCCGGCGGCCAACATTGCGAGGCGGCGCCGAATCGGACCAGAAGTACCGTGCGCATCTTGACTTCGGTCCCATCGGGAGCCACCATCACGCCGACGGGGGATCCCAGAACCCGGTGCCGTTGGAGCTGCGAACCCAGTCCGCCTGAATCCGTATCAGCACCAAGAGGGTGGCCCACTTGTCTCGGAGCCTGTTTCCCATTGTGCTTGGCGTGCTGATCGCGCTGCTCGTGGCAGCCCTCGGCGCGCCCGTCGCTGCCGCCACAAGTCCCACGGCTGGTGTGAGCGTGCACATCCCACGCAGCAGCC
>JBBSGX010000231.1:0-3954 GCA_038253685.1 Candidatus Limnocylindrales bacterium
CCGGCGGGCCTCGCGGACGGACTCGACTTCCCGATCGTCATTCAGGGCACCGCCGGCCTCGACGTGTTCGGCTTCAACGATGCCTATCTGCAGGTGGATCGCGACCAGATCCAGAGCCGCGTGTCCAGTGGGTGTGCAGTTGGCGCAGCCATCAGGAGCATCAAGAAGAATGGGTCGGTGGTATGCAGCACGGGACCACGCGCCGTCTCGAAGCGAATCGAGAACACTGGAGCGATGTGCAATGACTACTGCACCGAAGGCATCGTCATCCTGAGCCCGGGAACCTGGCCATCACCGCAAAGATCGGAGTGGCACAGGTGCCCGGTGAGGACATGATCGTCCAATGCCACCTTGACGCCGGTGGGCTCACCGACTTGGCCGTCGTCGACGTGAGCGGGGCCGCGTTCTTGCCGCGCGCGACGTTGCCGATGCAACTGCTCGCGACGCTGAGCCGCTCCAATCTGCATGCGTCTGTGAACTGCTTCGACGCCGACATCGGCGACGTCCACGGCTTCGACCTCGAGATCATGGCCATCCGCGTCAGCGCTAGGCGCGGGGCCCGTAGCCGTCGCGGTGGCGCGCGTCGACGAGGGCTGCGATGTGGCCCATCAACTCCTCGTTGGCCGCCTCGAGCGCCTCGCGCCGCGGCAGCGCTGGGTCGTTCAGTAGCTGGAAGGGACGTCCGACCCGAACCGTGATCCGCGTGCCGATCCGCGGAAAGCGAGCCCCGCGACCGAGGAAGCGGTCGGTGCCGGAGATGCCCACCGGAAGAACCGGGACGCCGGTCCGGGTGGCCAGCAGCGCCACGCCCGGCATCGCTTTTCCGAGCTGGCCGTCGTGGCTGCGGGTGCCCTCGGGAAAGATGATCAGCGCCTCGCCGGCCTCGAGCAGCCTGCGACACACCCGGTAGGCGTCCGCGTCACTGCCTCCCGCCTTGACCTTGATGGCGCCCTGCCACTCCAGGAACGTCCCGACCGGGCCGACGAAGATCTGCTTCTTGGCCAGGAAGCGCGGGCGCCGTCCGAGGGCGGGCGCGAGCCAGCCGGCCACGAGCGGCGGATCCGCATTGCTCATGTGGTTGGGCGCGACGATCAGCGCGCCGGTCTGGGGAAGATTCTCGGCGCCTTCCACATGGATGCGTGCAACGGACGAGAGGACGGCGCGGGCGAGGAACGCGAGCGCCCGCGGGACCGGCGGCAGCTTCCGTTGGGATTCGCTCACGATCGGCCGCGTGGGCGACCTCGACGGGCGCGTTCCTCAGCCTGGCGGATGACCTCGACCACCTCCGCAACGCTGTCCTCGATGCGGTACTCGTCGGTGCGGATGATCACCGCTCTTTCGGGGATTCGCAGGGGCGCCGTGGCCCGGGTGCTGTCGATGGTGTCGCGGCGGCGCAGCTCCGCCTCAATCTCGCGCGACTCCGGGGTCTCCGGCGCCAGCCCCCGTTCCTGGGCGCGGCGCCGCGCCCGTTCCGCCACCGAGACCTCCAGGTAGAGCTTCACGTCGGCGTCGGGCAGCACCACGGTCCCGATGTCGCGGCCGGCCATGATGATGCGGCCTCCCGCGGCGATGGCGCGTTGCACGGGCAGCAGCGCGGCACGCACCTGGGCGTGCCGCGACACCACGCTCACCCTGCCCTCCACTGCGCCGGAGTGAAGTTGATCCGTGACATCGCGTCCACGCACGCGAACACGTCGCAGGCGGCCGGCATCGTCCGCCACGAGCTCTAGCTCCGGCACCAGGGCAACCAGTGCCACCGAATCCTCGGGGTCAATCCCGCGCTCCGCCGACAGCCACGCCAGCGCCCGATAGAGCAGACCCGTGTCGCAGAACCGGTAGCGCAGCTCGAGCGCGGACCGGGCGCCAACCGTGCTCTTGCCACTCGACGCAGGTCCATCGAGACTCACGATCAGGCCTCTGCGCGGAGGGGTTGCCTCATGTTGGGGAGCTGTCTCAACTTCGTGGGGCACCGGCGGGCGCCGGCCAAGCGGGGCCACCCCTTCGCGGCGATCGCCCGACTGGGCAAGCGCGTCGAGGCGGTTGCGCTCCGCGGCGGTCAGCATCCGGACCTCGCCCGGCCCCAGGCCGTCGACGCGGAGGGTTCCGACGCGCACCCGGATCAGGCGCTGGACCGGCGCGCCAACCGCCGTGAGCATGCGACGGATCTGCCCCCGCCATCCCTGGGTCAGCACGGCCCGATACCAGTGGAGACGAGCCGGCGAGCGGCCGGCCAGGGCCTCCAGTCGCACGACCTCCGAGCTGGTCGCCGTCCGCAGCCCGGCAAGGCGACCCATCCCCTCCTCCAGCTCGACACCTGACTCGAGCGACCTCGCCTGTTCGATCGTCAGGCTCTCGGACAGGCCGACCGCGTACTCGCGCTCGATGCGGTATCGCGGATGCAGCATGCGCTGTGCCCATTCACCGTCGTTGGTCAGGAGCAGTAGTCCCTCGGAGTCCCGATCGAGGCGGCCAACGGGATAGACGCGGCCGGCAGCGCGGCGAATCTCGTCCGGCACGAGGGAGACCACGGTTCGCTCCGCATGCCGGTCGGACACCGTGCTGGTCACGCCGGCTGGCTTGAACATGGCGAGATAGACCGCGGGTGGCCGCGCCGCGACGAGCCTGCCATTCACCGCGATCTCGTCCACGCCCGGCTCGACTCGCTGCCCGATCACTGCCGGCACCCCGTTCACAGTCACGCGGCCCTGCGACACCAGCTGCTCGGCCGCACGCCGGGAGGCGATTCCGGCGTCCGCCAGCGCCTTCTGGATTCGGAGTCTGTCAGCCATCCGTGGCGGTGTCGTCGGCGACTTCTCCGGTCGTGGCAGTGTCCTCCGGCGCGACGGGCGAGCCTCCCTCCTCGGCAAGTCGCGCCGCCACGTCGGCGTCCAGCGAAGGCAGGTCGTCCAGCGAGGTCAGCCCGAAGCGCTCCATGAACTCAAAGCCCGTGCCGTAGAGGATGGGGCGGCCGGGAGTGTCGGCGCGTCCCTGCTCGGCGATCAGTCGACGATGGAGCAGGCTGCGCAGCACATAGTCCGAATCGACGCCACGGATGCGTTCGATGGCGCCACGCGTGATCGGCTGGCGGTAGGCCACGATCGCGAGCGTCTCCAGCGATGCAGGCGAGAGGCGGATCCCATCCGCACCGATGTAGCGCGCGATCAGCCGCCCGGCCTCGGGAGCTGTGGCGAGCTCGACCCGCTGTCCCGATACGACCACGCGAACGCCGCGTTCGCGCAACGAGACCTCCAGGTCCCCCAGGCGCTCATCGACGGTTTCGACGCTGACGCCGCAGAGGGCTGCGATCTCGCGGCGCGTGAGTGGCCGCTCGGCGACGAAGAGCAGCGCTTCCAGCTCGACGACGCTCAGCTCGTTCACCGGCGCGCCTGCGTCGGAGTCGATGGCACTCGCATCCTTGCTTCCGTCCGTGAGCGTCGTGGCCGCCCCCGCTTCAGGCTCGATCACGTGAGTGGCTCGCCGGTATCCATGGCCGCCGCGACCAGCGCCCTTACGGTCGGGTCGGTCGCGCGACAGAAGATGGGTCCCCACGGCTCCCGCTGCTCCACCACCAGCTCACGGCCCTTCACCAGCTCCAGCATCGCCATGAATGTGACTGCGACCACTACCCGGTCGCGCACGCCGACCAGGAGGTCCTGGAGCACCACCTCCGGAGCGCGGCGGAGCGCGCGGCGGATGATCGCGGCGCGTTCCTCGAGCGTGACGCTGCGTGGTATGACCTGGGCCGGCTGCTCGAGGCGCGTGGCGAGCAGCATCGTCGCCTCGAGGGCGGCCACCAGCAATGCCGCATCCAAAGGTTCGCGGACCTCGGGGCGCGATCCGGCGTGCGCCGCCGCGCCGGCGGCCGTTGCGTCGCGGTGGAACAGCCCCTTCCCGTCGGCCAGCCTCGCGGCCAGCAGCCCGGCCGCGTCACGGTACCGGCGGTAGAGAAGCAGC
>JBBSGX010000232.1:0-3954 GCA_038253685.1 Candidatus Limnocylindrales bacterium
CCGCGCGGGCTCGACGATGGCGAGCATCCGTTCCTGGGACTCGCTGATCATCACCTCGAAGGGGGCCATGCCCGGCTCCCGGCGGGGGATCGCGTCGAGGTCGATGAGGATGCCGGTACCTCCGCGGTCGGCCGTCTCGGACGTCGCGCAGGTGATGCCCGCCGCGCCGAGGTCCTGGAGACCCTCGACCAGGCCGCCCTCGGTCAGCTCGAGGCTGGCCTCGATGAGCAGCTTCTCCGCGAACGGATCGCCGACCTGCACCGTCGGCCGCTTGGCGCCCGATTCCTCGCCGAACGTGGCGCTCGCGAGCACTGACGCGCCGCCGATCCCGTCGCGCCCGGTCGCCGAGCCGAAGAGGACGGCCAGGTTCCCCGGGCCGGGTGCCGCGGCACGCGTCAGGTGACGCTCCTCGAGGAGGCCCACGGCCATGACGTTCACCAGCGGGTTCTCCGCGTAGCTGGGGTGGAACACGAGCTCGCCGCCGACCGTCGGCACGCCGACGCAGTTGCCGTACCCGCCGACGCCGCCCACCACGCCGCTCACCAGGTGACGCGTCCGGGCCGTCGCCGGATCGCCGAAGCAGAGTGCGTCGAGCACCGCGATCGGTCGGGCGCCCATCGTGAAGATGTCGCGCAGGATGCCGCCGACACCGGTCGCCGCTCCCTGATAGGGCTCGACCGCGCTGGGATGGTTGTGCGACTCGAGCTTGAAGGCAACGGCCAGACCGTCGCCGATGCTGACCACGCCCGCGTTCTCTCCGGGTCCCGCCACCACGCCGACGCCTGACGTCGGCAGCGTCCGCAGCAGGGTGCGGCTGCTCTTGTAGGAGCAATGCTCGCTCCACATCACGCTGAACATGGCGAGCTCCAGGTCGTTGGGCTCGCGGTCCAGGCGGGCGCGGATGGCATCCAGCTCCTCGTCGGTGAGGCCGAGGGCGCGGTGGAGCGGCGTCACCTCGCGCTCGGCAATCGCCATCAGGCCGGGGCCCCCACCAGGCGCGGCTGGGATGTCGCCGCATTGGCGGCGGCCGCCAAGGCGACGCTCTCGATGAGCGAGCGGAACAGCAACATGCCGTCGTCCGATCCGAGCAGCGGCTCCGAGGCTCGCTCCGGGTGCGGCATCAGGCCGCACACGTTGCCCCGCTCGTTGATGACGCCCGCGATGTCCCGCACCGACCCGTTGGGATTGCCCTCGGGCGCCGCGTAGCGGAAGACGACGCCGCCGCGGGCCTCGAGGGCGTCGAGTTCGGGCTCCGGCAGGAAGTAGCAGCCCTCCCCGTGCGCGACGGGCATCCGCAGCGTCCGTCCTTCGGGCACGGCCGAGGTGAACGGCGTGTCGCGCCCTTCCACGGTCATCCGCACCCAGCGATGCTCGAAACGCAGCGACGTGTTGCGCAGCAGGGCGCCGGGCACCAATCCCGCCTCGGCAAGGACCTGGAAGCCGTTGCAGATCCCCAGCACCAGCCCGCCGCCCGCGGCGTGGTCGCGAATCGCGCCCATGATCGGGCTGAAGCGCGCCAGGACCCCGGCCCGCAGGTAGTCGCCATAGGCGAAGCCGCCGGGCAGGATCACCACGTCGGAGCCGGAGAGGTCCGGTGTCTCGTGCCACAGCGCGGTCGCCGCGGCACCCGCCAGCGCCGAGGCATGGAGCGCGTCACGGTCGCAGTTGGAGCCCGGGAAGACGACCACGCCGATCCTCATCGAGCGGCCTCCACGGGCACGGCACCGGTCGCCGCACCCTCCGCCCGCGCGGGTACCGGCCCCTCGATCGACCACGCCTCGATCAGCGGGTTCGCGAACAGCTCTCCGGCCAGCCGCTCGACGACAGCGCGGGCCTCCGACGCGTCCGCGGCATCCACCGAGAGCTCCACGCGGCGTCCGACGCGCACGCCGTGCACCGAGTCGACCCCGAGATGCGGCAGGGACGTCTCCACGGCGCGCCCCTGCGGGTCGAGGATGCCCTCCTTGGGCATCACCGAGACGGCGAACCGGAAGCTGGCCATCAGCCGACGGAGTCCCGCTCGAGGTACGCGGCGAAGGACCCCCCGGTGATGCGCTCGAAGGCCTCGACGTAGCGGGCGCGCGTCCCGGCCACCACCTCGTCCGGGAGCTCGGGCCCCGGCGGCGTCTTGGCCCAGTCCTGCGTCTCCAACCAGTCGCGCACGAACTGCTTGTCGAAGGACGCCTGGCCGCGGCCCGGCTCATAGGCCGCCGCGTCCCAGAAGCGGCTGGAGTCGGGGGTCATGACCTCGTCGATCAGGATCAGCTCATCCCGGCCGTCCGGGCGGTCGAGCAGGCCGAGCTCGAACTTGGTGTCGGCGAGGATGATTCCGCGCGTCTCGGCCAGCGCCGAACCCCACCGATACAGCTCGAGCGCGATTCGCCGCGCCCGCTCCGCGACTGTCTCGCCCACCAGCCGCACGACCTCGTCGAAATCGATGTTCTCGTCGTGGCCGACTTCGGCCTTGGTCGACGGCGTGAAGAGGGGCTCCGACAGGCGATCGCTCTCGCGCAGGCCGGCCGGCAGCGGGATGCCGCACACGGCGCCGGTGCGCCCGTAGTCCTTCCAGCCACTCCCCGAGAGGTAGCCGCGGACGATGATCTCCACCGGCAACGGACGCGCGCGGCGGCAGATCATGATCCGGCCGCGCAGGTCGTCGGCCTCGTCGGCGAAGACGCGCGGCAGATCCGCGGGGTCGGCACCCAGCAGGTGGTTCGGGACGACCCCCGTGCTGTTCGCGAACCAGTAGCGCGACAGGCCGGTGAGCACGCGGCCCTTGTCCGGGATTGGCGTCGGCAGGACGACGTCGAACGCGCTGATGCGGTCCGATGCGACCAGCAGCAGCCGGTCAGCGTCGAGCGCGTAGAGGTCGCGCACCTTTCCCGAGCGCAGATAGCCTGTTTCGAGTGTCTCAGCGGGCACCGACCACCTCCGGAGTGGATCGTTCGAGGCGCTCGAGTCGCGCCAGGATCGTCTCGACATGCGCCAGGTAGGCACGCTCATCGAAGCATTCGGCGAGCCGCTCCGCAGGGAGGGCGGCACGGACATCCGGGTCCGCCTCGACCAGCTCCCGGAACGGCCGCCGCTCGTCGGCCGCGCGCAGGGCGTTGCGCTGCACGATTGCGTACGCATCCTCGCGCGACCTGCCCCCTTCCTCCACCAGCGCGGTCAACAGGCGACTGCTGGCGTGCAGCCCGAGCCCACGCTCGATGTTCTCGCGCATGCGCTCCGGCCGGACGACCAGGCCATCCACCAGCGAGCGGAATCGCACCAGCATGTAGTGAAGAAGGGTCGTGGCACCGGGCAGCGCCACGCGCTCCACAGAGGAATGGCTGATATCGCGTTCGTGCCAGAGCGCCTGGTTCTCGAGGCCGGCGAGCGCGTATCCGCGCAGCAGCCGAGCCAGTCCCGCCAGCCGCTCGGAGATGATGGGGTTGCGCTTGTGGGGCATGGCGCTGGAACCCTTCTGGCCGGCGCGAAAGGGCTCCTGGAGCTCGGCGATCTCCGTGTGCTGGAGGTTGCGCACCTCGGTCGCGAAGCGCTCGATCGAGCCGCCGGTGATTGCCAGTGCCGCAAGGAATGCTGCGTGGCGGTCGCGCTGCACGATCTGGGTGCTCACAGGGTCGGCTGTCAGCCGCAACGCCGCCAGCGCCTCTGCCTCGATCTCGGGCCCGAGCTGCGAGTAGGTGCCGACCGGGCCGGAGATCTTGCCTGTCGAGAGATCGCTGGTGGCGGCAAGCACGCGTGCCCGGTCGCGGTCGAGTTCGAACGCCCAGCCGGCGAGTTTGAGGCCGAACGTGATCGGCTCGGCGTGCACCGAGTGGGTGCGGCCCATCATGAGCGTGCCCGCATGCTCTCGCGCGCGGCGGGCCAGCAGGGCGATCAGATCGTCGAGTGCGGCCAGGATGGCCATGCCGGCGGTGCGGCACTGGAGCGCCAGCGCGGTATCGACCA
>JBBSGX010000233.1:0-3951 GCA_038253685.1 Candidatus Limnocylindrales bacterium
AGCCGTTGTTGTTGCCCCCCTGCGTGCGGCCGATCTCGTCCCCACCGAGCACCATCGGCACACCCTGTGAGAGGAGCAGCGTGGCCAGGAGGTTGCGCTGCTGGCGTGCTCGCAGAGCGTTGATCGCCGGATCATCGGTTGGCCCCTCGGCGCCCCAGTTCCAGGAGCGGTTGTCGTCCGTTCCGTCGCGATTGCCTTCGCCGTTGGCCTCGTTGTGCTTCTCGTTGTAGCTCACCAGGTCACGCATCGTGAAGCCGTCGTGCGCCGTGACGAAGTTGATGCTGGCGTAAGGCGCGCGGCCGGTCGTCTGGTACAGGTCCGACGAGCCCGTCAGGCGGTAGCCGAGGTCGGAGAGCGGCTCCGGCTGACGGCGCCAGAAGTCGCGCACCGTGTCGCGGTAGCGGCCGTTCCACTCGGACCAGAGGGGCGGGAAGTTGCCCACCTGGTAGCCACCTTCGCCCACGTCCCATGGCTCGGCGATGAGCTTGGTCTGGCTCACCACCGGGTCCTGGTGGATGAGGTCGAAGAAGGCGGACAGCCGGTCGACCTCGTGCAGTCCGCGTGCGAGGGCCGCTGCGAGGTCGAAGCGGAAGCCGTCGACGTGCATCTCGAGCACCCAGTAACGCAGGCTGTCCATGATCAGCTGCAGGACGTGCGGATGCCGCACGTTGAGCGTATTTCCGGTGCCCGTGTAGTCCATGTAAAACCTTGGATCGTCCGCAAGGCGGTAGTAGGCCTGGTTGTCGATGCCTCGGAACGACAGCGTCGGACCCAGGTGGTTGCCCTCTGCCGTGTGGTTGTAGACCACGTCGAGGATCACCTCGAGGCCGGCCGCGTGAAGCGCCTGGACCATGCCCTTGAACTCTGCGACCTGCTCTCCGAACTGGCCTGCGCTGGCGTAGGCGTGGTGCGGCGCCAGGAAACCCATCGAGTCGTAGCCCCGGTAGTTGGAGAGTCCGCGGTCCACCAGCTGCTTCTGGGAGATGAACTGGTGGACCGGCAGCAGCTCGACGGTGGTCACGCCGAGGCCCTGGAGATGGCGGATGGTGGCGGGATGGGCAAGGCCGGCGTAGGTCCCGCGCAGCCCTTCGGGAATATCCGGATGTCGCTTCGTGAAGCCCTTGACGTGCGTCTCGTAGATCACCATCTCGTGTGGCGGATGGCGTGGCGGCCGGTCGTCGGCCCAGTCAAAGAACGGGTTGGCAACCACGCAGCGGGGGACAAAGGGCGCGCTGTCGGTCGTCTCCGGTCCGCCGTCGGGATTGTCGAACGGGTACGAGAACACGGCCCGGTCCCAGCGCAGGTCGCCCGCCATTGCTTTCGCGTACGGATCGAGGAGCAGCTTGGCGGGGTTGCAGCGCTGACCCTTCTCGGGAGCCCAGGGGCCGTGCACGCGGTACCCGTACCGCTGGCCCGGCGTGGCGCCCGGCACGTAGCCATGCCACACGAAGCCGGTCGACTCGGGAAGGTCGATGCGTGTCTCCGCGCCCTCGTCGTCGAAGAAGCAGAGCTCGACTCGCTCTGCCACCTCGGAGAACAGCGAGAAGTTCGTGCCGAGGCCGCTGAACGTGGCACCCAACGGATACGGCTGCCCCGTCCAGATCTTCAGCGCGGACACGCGTTCACCGGCGGTCTCTCCCTCGTGCGGATTGGCGATGGGCGATCAGGGCCGCACGGACTGCCGAGCCCGACGCTGGCCGCGCCCATGAGACCACACACGTGGCCAATCCGGCGCCAGCCGGTAGCCGACCCACCTTGCACGTCTGTTCCCGCAGGTGCTGAGACCATCGGGGACGAGCCCGGCACCCGCGCCGATGAGGCGGATGAGACGATCGAGGCAAGGGCCCGTCAACGCGAGCTCTTGTAGCGCTCGGCGAGCATCGCTCGAATGCGTTCGTCGACCAGTGCTTCGAACTCGGGGTCGTTCCGCGGGTCGTATCGGGCTGCCGGTTCCGCGACGGTCGCGGCCGTTGGCGCGGGATCGGCCACGGGCGCAGGCGTGGCGCCCGGTACTGGCTGGCCCATCCACCGGGCGGCCATGACGTCGAGACGTGTCTTCACCGGCGTGAAGGTCGCCACGAGCACCAGTGTTGTGAGCACCAGCGCCGCGTCGGACGACTCGCCGGTTGCCGCCGTGAAGAGCACCTGGAAGACCTTGAGCGAAGCCGCATAGAGGCCGGCGAGGAGGGCCGTCAGCGCTCCGTAGACGAAGGTTCGACCGACGAGGTGGTCGATCTCGTAGAGCCGGTAGCGCGCAATGGCGAGCGCAATTGCCAGCGGCCCGATCGCGAAGATCAGCAGGTTCACGATCACGATCGTCTCGCGGAATACGTCGCCGATGGCCGTCACCACGAACGGCGCCACGAAGAAACCGAATGCGATGGACTGCACCACGGTGAGTCCGGTGTAGACGCGCAACTGGGCACGCTCCTGGGCACCAGCGGACGAGTACTGCCGCATGAGCGAGATCCCGGTCGCGACCGCGGCGACGCCCAGCGCGGCGTAGCCTCCGACCTGGAGGAGGAACGGCAACGGACCGAGAGAGGGCGCTCCCAGTGGGTTGTCGAAGCGGCCGACGAAGATGACCTGGCCCGGTCGAAGGAGCCGCCCAACCCCTGCGACGATTGCGCCGGCCAGCGCCAGCCATGCCACCCAGAGCCAGCTCCGCGAGAGCAGCCGATCGGTCGGGAAGAGCAGGCCGATGACGATGTTGAGCGCCACCACGCCCGGCGTGGCCACAACCGCGGCGAGTAACCCGACGTAGGGCGCCGCGTCGTTGGGCGGCGCGCCGGGTCGATCGACGAGCGCGAGGTACGCCCAGGCAACGGTGAGCGCGGCCACCAGGATCCCGACCCAGGCGCTCAGCCTGCCGATGCGCACCTCGGGCCGGCGGAGCGTGAGCAGCAGGCCGATGGTGGACCAGGTCAGGGCGCCGAGCATCGCGAGCGCGAGCGGCAACGGTCCTTCCGAGATCGATCCCGGTGGCATGGCGAAGCCGGCCCTGATCCCCATCACGAGCGCTACCGAGACGAGGACGACCGCGACCAGGAAACGAGCTTGGCCGATGATCCGACCGTGTCCGCGCGCACCCGGTGCCACCGCGACCGCCGAGTCCGGCGTTGGGCCCGCCGACCCTCCGATGCCGCCGGCCGAGCTCATTCCAGGTGCGGGTAGGCGACGTACGTCAGGAACTCGACGAAGTCGTCCGAGAGCACGAGCTGATCCATGAGCTCTGCCGCCGTGCCAAGATGCCCTGAGTCTGCCCCGCCGAGTCGTGCCAGCTCTTCGTCCCGAAGCGTGCGGTAGAGCGCATCGTCCATGCGACGGCCATCGTCGAGTTGCGTGGCGTGATGCCGCCACTGCCACAGCTGCGATCTCGAGATCTCGGCCGTGGCCACGTCCTCCATGAGGTTGGCAATCGCCGCCGCGCCGTTGCCGCGCAGCCAGTTGTCGAGGTACTGGAGCGCGACATTGACGTCGGCACGGACCCCGGCCTCGGTGATGCGGCCGCCGGGGACGGTCACGTCCAACAACTGGGCGGCAGTGACTGAGACGTCCTCGCGGAGGCGGCCCTTCTGATGCGGCCGCTCACCGAGGACGCGGTCGAAGACCTCGGCCGCGACGGGCACAAGGTCCGGATGCGCGACCCAGGTGCCGTCAAAGCCGTCGCCGGCTTCGCGCTCCTTGTCCTCGCGCCCCTTCGCCAGGGCGTTCGCGGTGACCTCCGGTTCGCGCCGGTTGGGGATGAACGCGCTCATGCCGCCGATTGCATGCGCGCCCCGCCGGTGACAGCTACGCACCAGCAACTTTGTGTAAGCCCGCATGAACGGCACCGCCATCGTCACCTGGGCGCGATCGGGCAGCACCATCGCGGGACGGTCGCGGAACTTCTTGATGATGCTGAAGATGTAGTCCCAGCGACCGGCGTTCAGCCCCGCGGCGTGCTCGCGC
>JBBSGX010000234.1:0-3858 GCA_038253685.1 Candidatus Limnocylindrales bacterium
CAGGTGGGCGCGCACCTCCGCTCGCAGATGGCGTGGCTCAACCCCGTGGAGGTGCGGGCCGGACAGGCGCAGGCATCGGCGGAGCAACGGGCCCCTGCCGGCGCGGAGGCCAAATCGTGACCGTGAGTGGCGTACCCGGGTCGGCGACCTCGGACGCACTCGATGCCCCGAGCGCCGGCAGCTACGGACCGATCCGGATCTTCGATACCACGCTGCGCGACGGCGAGCAGGCACCCGGCGCGGGCCTGACCGTCGCTGAGAAGGTGGAGGTCGCGCGTCAGCTCGTCCGCCTCAACGTGGACGTGATTGAGGCGGGCTTCCCGGCCTCGTCGCCCGGCGACTTCGATGCCGTGCAGCGGATCGCGAAGGAGACCAAGGGTGTCGCGGTTGCGGGCCTCGCCCGGTGCCGCGAGGGCGACCCCCAGCGCGCCGTGGAGGCCCTGCTCCCCGCCGAGCGCCCGCACCTCCATCTCTTCATCGCCACCAGCGACATCCACCTCACGCACAAGCTGCGCATGACGCGCGAGGAAGCGCTGGCCGCAGCGGTCCAGTGGGTGCGCTACGCGCGCCAGGCCCTCGGCCGCGACGCCGAGATCGAGTTCAGCGGCGAGGACGCAAGCCGCACCGACCCGGAGTTCCTGCTGCGGGTCTACGAGGCAGTCGTGGACGCCGGTGCGACCACGGTCAACGTCCCCGATACGGTCGGATATGCGATTCCGGCGGAGTTCGGCGCGCTCACGCGGCGAGTTGTCGAGCGGGTCGGCTCGGGTGCCGTCGTGAGCGTGCATTGCCACAACGACCTGGGGCTGGCCACGGCCAACACGCTCGCTGCCGTGCAGGCCGGCGCGCGCCAGGTCGAGGTCACGGTCAACGGCCTGGGCGAGCGCGCCGGAAACGCATCGCTGGAAGAGGTCGTCATGGCGCTGCGGACGCGGCCGGGGCAGTTCGCGGGACACGGCAGCCGAGTCCAGACCGAGCAGATCAGCGCCGCAAGCCGCCTCGTCAGCTACCTGACGGGGTTCCTGGTGCAGCCCAACAAGGCGATCGTGGGGCGCAATGCCTTCGCGCACGAGTCGGGCATCCACCAGGACGGCATGCTCAAGAACCCGCTGACCTACGAGATCATGACCCCGCAGTCGGTGGGGCTCGCGGGCAGCCGCCTGTCTGTCGGGAAGCTTTCCGGTCGCCGCGGCCTCCAGGGCAAGCTGCACGAGCTCGGCCTCGAGCTGGAGGGCGAGGCGCTCGACGCGGTCTATCGCGCCGCCATCGCTCTCGCCGATGCCAAGAAGGAGGTCACCGACGCGGACCTCGTGGCGCTCGTCGAGCAGCAGGCCGCCGAGTCGCCGGAGGTTGCCGCCGGTCCGGCCGTGACCCTCGAAGGCTGGAGCGTGACCTCGAGCCACGGCGATCGGTCCACGGGGAGCGTCTCGCTCGGACTTTCAGGCGCGACACACACGGCCGAGAGCTCGGGCAACGGCCCGGTGGACGCGCTGTTCGGCGCGGTCGATGCGGCACTGGAGCCGGTCCTCGGCTGGCATCCGGTGCTCACCGACTACGAGATCCGCGCGGTGAGCGGCGGGGAGGACGCACAGGGCCAGGTCCTGGCGCGGGCGCGCCGTTCAACGGACGAGTCCGGCACTACGGACACGGCCACGGGGCACGGTCTGTCCACCAACATCATCGAGGCGTCCCTCGAGGCATACCTTGCTGCGCTCGAGAAGCTGCTTGCCGGCACGCCTGCCAAGGTCGCCGGTGAGGGCGCCCGGTGAACATGGCACGCGTGGTGGACGGGCCTCTCCCCGTGGACCGGGCACTCCCCGGGGATCAGGCACTCCCGGCGGAGGAGCCGCTCCACGGAGATCGGCCACGCGTCACCGCCGACGCGCATCGTGTCACGGCCTATCGCGTCGCCGTCATCCCCGGGGACGGTATCGGTCCGGAGGTGATCGCCGCCGCGCAGCGCGTCCTGGACGATGCCGCGAGCCGTTACGGCTTCCGTTTCGAATGGCACGCCGTCGTCGCGGGCGGTGCCGCGATCGATTCATACGGAGAGGCCATCCGCGACGAGGACCTCGCGCTCTGCCGGGCTTCCGACGCAGTCCTGCTCGGGGCCGTTGGTGGCCCGAAATGGGACGTGCCCTCTGCCTTGGTGCGCCCCGAGCAGGCGCTGTTCCGGCTTCGCAAGACGCTCGGCCTCTTCGCAAACCTGCGGCCGGTCGCGGCCGAGCCATCCCTCATCGAGTCTTCGCCCCTGCGCCCGGAGCGGCTGCGCGGCGTCGACATGCTGATCATCCGCGAGCTGACGGGCGGCCTCTACTTCGGGGAGCGGCAGGAGGACCACGCAACCCCGAGAGGCCGGGCGGCGCTTGACACCCTGCCCTACACGGAACCGGAGATCCGCCGCATCACGCAGCTCGCCTTCGAGCTGGCGCGCGGCCGTCGGCACCACGTGACCAGCGTCGACAAGGCCAACGTCCTCGCCACCAGCAGGCTGTGGCGGAGCGTTGTGACCGAGCTCGGCAAGGACTATCCCGATGTCGACCTTGACCACCGCCTGGTCGACTCGTGCGCCATGCAACTGGTCACACAACCGGCCGACTTCGATGTGATCGTCACCGAGAACCTCTTCGGCGACATCCTGTCCGACGAGGCCTCGGTGCTCGCCGGGTCGCTCGGCATGCTGCCGTCGGCGTCGCTCGGCGAGCGACGGACCGACCACGGCACCTTCGGCCTCTACGAACCCGTGCATGGCTCCGCCCCGGACATCGCCGGGCAGGATCTCGCCAACCCGGCGGCGGCCATCCTCTCGGGCGCGATGATGCTGCGCTGGTCGTTCGGGCAGGCCGAGGCTGCAGCGGCCATCGAAGACGCCGTACGGTCGGCGCTCGCGGACGGTTACCGCACAGGCGACCTGATGGGCGCTTCGGATGCGGCCGGCACCACCGCCGGACTGGTCCGGGTCGGGACGTCCGGCTTCCGCGATGCCGTCCTCGAACGGATGGGAGTCGCCGCGGAGGCCCTTGAACCGGAAGCCACTGCCGACGCGGACCTGGACCTCCTCGCATGACTGCCCGAGCCGACGAGCCGATCCTCCTCTACGACACGACCCTCCGCGACGGGACGCAGCGCGAGGGCCTGGTGCTGTCGCTCGCCGACAAGATCAAGATCGCGCGCCGGCTCGACGAGGCCGGCTTCCCCTATATCGAGGGGGGCTGGCCCGGATCGAACCCCAAGGACGTCGACTTCTTCGCCGCCGCCAAGTCGATGACCTGGCAGAACGCGCGCCTTGCCGCCTTCGGTTCGACCCGACATCGCGCCAACGCGCCTCCCGACGATCCGAACCTCCTCGCCCTTGTCGCGGCGGAGACGCCCGTGGTCACGATCTTCGGCAAGAGCTGGCTGCTGCACGTGACCGAGGTCCTTGGCGCGACGCCGGACGAGAACCTGGCGATGGTCGGTGATTCGGTCTCGTTCTGCCGCACGGGCGGGCGCGAGGTCGTCTACGACGCGGAGCACTTCTTCGACGGCTACAAGCACGACCCCGCCTACGCGCTCGCGACGCTGCGTGCCGCCCTGGCCGGAGGCGCCGAAACCCTCGTGCTGTGCGATACCAATGGCGGCTGCCTCACGGACGACGTCCGTGACATCACGGCCGCAGTGATCGCGGCCTTCGACTCGGAGGCAACGCCGCCGCGCTTCGGGATCCACGTCCACGAGGATGCGGGCCTGTCCGTCGCAAACTCGCTGGCCGCAGTGCAGGCTGGCGTCCGGCACGTGCAGGGCACTGTCAACGGCTACGGGGAGCGCTGCGGCAACGCCAACATCGTCACGATCTGGGCCGATCTCGCGCTCAAGATG
>JBBSGX010000235.1:0-3858 GCA_038253685.1 Candidatus Limnocylindrales bacterium
ATCGTCGAACGTCATGTCATGGCCGATGGATCCATTGTTGGTGAGGTTGACCGTATACGTGCCCGGCGCCTGCACCATGACCATCTGCGGCTCGAAGGCGAGATCCACGGCGACAAAGTCGATCGTTCGCGTTTCGCCGGCAACGACGCCAGCGCTTGCGCCATCAGCAGACGGCGCGGCCGTAGGCAGGGCAGAAGGTGCCGGAGATGCCTCCGTCGTCCCGGGGGCTATTGTCCATCCCGGCGCGGACCTGGCGGACCCACAGGCCGTAGCAATCAAGGCAAGCGCCAGGAGGAAGGCCGACAGACGAGCGAACCTGGTGTACATGGCGGGGGAAATCCTTCTGAATGGGCATGGCAAAACCTGTAGCGGACAACGTATGGTCCCGGCAGGCCCCCCAGAACCTGCCATTTGGCACCTTCTCGCGGGCCGAACCGCGCAGGAGACTCCACTCCGGCAGGACATGAGCGCGTCGACGACCCTTCGCCCAGCGATCATCCGGCCGGCCGTGCGGCTGCGACGGGTCGATGACGCGGACCGTGCGGTCGATGCGTCGACGGTCGAGCTTGCGGTGGCCGTGGCCGACGAGTACGACGGGCAGGGCATCGGCCGGCGCCTGTTCGAGGTGGCGCTGGCGTGGGCCGGAGAGCATCAGATCGAAACGGTGGTGGCGACCGCAGACCGGAACGCTGCCTGAGCCTTCCAGCAGTGCGGCAGCCACGGCCTCGCCAGGATCAGAAGCCGGTCGGCTTTCGCTTGGCCATGAACGCAGCTGCCTGGGCACGCCGTTGCAGATTGAGCTTCGAGAGGATCGAGCTGACGTAGTTCTTGACCGTCTTGTCCGAGAGGAAGACCTCCGCCGCGATCTCCTTGTTGGTCTTGCCCTCGGCCACCAGCAACAGGATCTTCTGCTCCTGCGACGTGAGCTGGGCGAGCTCGTCCGTGTAGGGGCCGGTGGCAATCCGGCGTACGCGCGCAAGCACGCTCTCGGTGACGGCCGGGTCGAGCAGCGACTCGCCGCGAGCCACCGCCTCCAAGGCCGTGACGAGGTCGCGAGCGCGGATCTGCTTGAGCAGATAACCGCTCGCACCGGCGATGATCGCTGACAACACAGCCTCCTCGTCGGGGTAGCTCGTCAGCATCACCACGCGAGTCTCCGGGTGCTCAGCCCGGATCTCGCGACAGGCCTCGACGCCGCTGCCGTCAGGAAGCCGGACATCCATGATCACGAGGTCCGGCCGGAAGCGCTCCGCCATCTCGATTGATTCGGCGACGTTGCCGGCCTCGGCCACCACCTCGAAGCCATCGCGACGATCCAGCAGCGCGGCGAGTCCCTGGCGCACCACCTCGTGATCGTCGACCAGCAGGAGCCGCAGCGGCCGGCTCTCCGGTGAACGTCGTTCCTCAGCCGATCCGCCCGCCGTCATCTCTGTCACGAGACCGCGCCGCGCGCTTCCGCGAGCGGAAGCCTGAAGATCACCTCGGTGCCCTCGGTGCCGCTCTCGATCGCCAGGCTGCCTCCCAGCGACTCAGCACGTCCGCGCATGTTCGTCAGGCCTCGGTGGCCGCGCGACGGGATCTGCGCCACGTCGAAGCCGTGCCCATTGTCGGTGATGCGCAGTTCGAGCGTGCCCGTCTCCGCGCGGAGCTCGATCGTGACGCGCGTCGCGCCCGCATGCCGCGCGACGTTGCTGAGCGCCTCCCGCGCCAGGTGCATCAGCTGGGTCGCTCCCTCCGCGTCGAGCTCGATGGTCGGCGAGAGTTCGAGCTTCACCTCGATGAGGTTGGTGGCGCCGAGCTCCTCCGCAAGCGCCATGAGGGCACTCGCCAGGGATGAACCCTCGAGATACTCGGGACCCAATCCCAGGATGAAGTTGCGGATATCGCGGATCGTGCCGTGGATCGAGTCGATGGCGCGATCGACCCTGGCACTGGCCTCCGCGGGGTCCTCGGCCATCAGCTCGGCCAGGTCCTCGAGCGTCAGGCCCACCGCGTAGAGGCTCTGGATGATGCCGTCGTGCAGGTCCTGGCTGATGCGTTCCCGCTCCGCGACCACGGCCAGGCGCTTCAACTGCTCGTTCATCCGCGCGTTGCGCATGGCCACACCCGCGTGAAGGGCAAACGTCTCGACCAGCCGCTGATCGTCCTCGCTGAACTCGGCCGCCCCTTGCTTCTCCGTGAGGTAGAGGTTGCCGATCGATCGACCTTCGACCCGGACGGGAACGCCGAGGAAGCTGTGCATCGGGGGATGATTTGGCGGGAAGCCGGAGCGCCGCTCGTCCGACATCACGTCCCGGACGCGCATCGTGCGGTTGTGGCTGACGATGACGCCGAGCAGTTCCTCGCCCGCGCGGATACGGACCGATGGCGTGGATCGTTCCCTCATCCATGCCGCTGGTGATGAAGCGCTCCATGACGCCCTGTTCGTCCACGATTCCCAGTGCGGCGTAGCGCGCGCCGACCAGCGGGCGAACGCGGTCGACGATCAATTGGAGCACGTGGTCCAGAAGGCTCCGCTGCGATCGCCCTGGTGGCGGCATCCAGCGCGTCTGCAACCGGCCCGAACGGCGAGGAAGGCTCCGGCACCGCCGGTTCGGCTTCAGGCATCGTGGAGGTCACGGTCTCCGTACCAGCCCGGGAATGGCGCTCAACGCCCGAAGGGTGTCTCGTGACCAATGGCCCGTCGAAAGGGCCGAGGCGGCCCTGACCGCGCGGCGCGGCGACCGGCAGGATGGTGCCATGGCTGAAACTGACGCAACCACGCCCGTTCCCGGTTTGTTCCCGGCAATCCCTCGCCCCACGAGGCGCGGCTTCCTGCAGGGAGCGGCGATCATGGCAGGCGGGGCCGCTGCGTCGATGATCGCGGCCTGCGCATCGACCTCGGCCGCCCTGTGGACGCTGGCACCCGCCACGCCCCGGCCGTCCTCAGCATCTTCGGCCGCAGCTGCCTCGGCGATTCCGTCGGCGAGCGCAACGATCGACCCGATGGCGGGAGTGGACATGAGCACTCCCGGCGCCGCCACAGCGGCCGCGTCGATGTCGAGCAGCGTGATGGACGCCGAGATGCAGGCAGTCATCGATCGATTCCTCGCCGGGGAGTGGAAAGCCATCGACGGCCTCGGGAACCAGCCGCTGGAGCCAACGCTGGACGGCAACACAAAGGTCTGGAACCTCACGGTCGACAAGATCAGGCACCAGATCGACGCGAAGCACGATCCAATCGATGCGCTGGGCTTCAACGGCACGTGGCCCGGGCCTCTCCTCCGGCTCACCGAAGGCGATCGCATGCGCGCCGCTTTCACGAACAACCTGGACGAATCCACCGGCATCCACTTCCACGGCCAGGCCGTTCCGAACGCGATGGACGGGGTCACCGGCATCACCCAGAAGCCGATCACGCCCGGATCCAGCTTCAGCTACGAGTTCGCGGCGAAGCCCTCCGGGTCGCACATGTACCACTCCCACCACACCGCCACGGACCAGGTGGGCCGCGGGCTCCTGGGTGCCTTCATCGTCGATCCGAAGGACCTTGCGGAGCGCTATGACCGCAAGTACGGCGCGACGCAGGAGATCATCTGGATCAGCAACGACGCGCTCGGCGGCTTCACGATCAACGGCCGAGGCTTCCCGGCCACGCAGCCGCTCACGGCCGAGCTGGGCGAGGTCATCGTCATCCGCTTCATGAACGAGGGCGTGATGACGCACCCCTGGCACCTCCACGGAATGCCGATGCGCGTCGTGGCGCGAGACGGCTGGCCGCTCGGCTCGGCCGCGTTCACGTGCGACACGCTGGGGGTCAACCCTGGCGAACGCTACGACGTCGTCATCACCTGCGACAACCCCGGAGCCTGGGCGTTC
>JBBSGX010000236.1:0-3853 GCA_038253685.1 Candidatus Limnocylindrales bacterium
CAGTGCGACCACGCCCGCAGCAACTGCGCCTGCCGCGAGCCTCGTCCACCTGCGTGGCGGCCTGCCACGCTCACGGTGAGCGGCACCCGCTTTCAGTTGGTCTGGATCACCGGCAGACGGCGAGCCGAGCCCTGCATCACCTGGATCGGTCGAGCTCCTGTGGGCTCGATCTCGCCAGCGAGCTGGCGAAAACGCGCCACCGCCTCCGGTCGCAGCGAATACCAGACCCATGTGCCACGGCGTTCGGAAGTGACCCAACCCGTCTCGCGCAGAACCTTCAGGTGATGCGAAACCGTCGGCTGCCGCACGCCGCAGCATTCCTGCAAGTCGCAGGCGCAGACCTCGCCGTCGGTCGAGAGCTGGCGCAGGATGGCGAGTCGGGCGGGGTCCGCGGCACCTTGGAAAAGCAGGACATCGGGATCGGTCTGAATCTTCACGTTGACGACTGTATTGACAGGTGTCTATATTGTCAACCATCGATACAGTGACCGCGGAGGTGCACCAGTTGACGACCCCGACCGAAGTCGTTCACGCAATCCAGGCTCGGCGCCTTCGCGGGGCCGACGAGGCGCGACTCGCGCGTCGATCTGGCCGCGAGAGGGTTGCCGCGGTGATTGGCGCTTGCCGGGAGAACTGCCACGGCTTCGACGTCTGTGGCGACACGCCTGCTACGCGCGTGCCGCCCGGCCCCAGTCTGCTGCGAGGAGATGTCCCGATGACCGACACGATCCACAGGGCCACCGACACGATCCACGAGACCGTGCGCGAGCGATATGCGCAGGCGGCAATCAACGCGACATCCGGCGTTTCGAGCTCCTGCGGCGAGGCGTGCTGCACGGAGGCGAACGGCATCGGCCCGGGCCTCTACAGCGCCCTCGAGCGAGACGAGCTGCCCGACGCGGCGGTCCTGGCCTCACTCGGCTGTGGCAATCCGATCGCCGTCGCCGAGCTGCACGAGGGAGAGCGCGTGCTGGACCTCGGGTCCGGCGGTGGGATCGACGTCCTCCTGTCCGCACGACGTGTCGGGCCCACGGGCCGGGCCTTTGGGCTGGACATGACCGACGAGATGCTCGAGCTCGCGAACCGCAACGCGGCCGATGTCGGCGCCACCAATGTCGAGTTCCTCAAGGGCCACATCGAGGCCATTCCGCTGCCTGCGAACTCGATCGACGTCGTGATCAGCAACTGCGTCATCAACCTGGCGGCGGACAAGCCCGCGGTGTTCCGGGAGATCGCCCGGGTCCTGCGCCCCGGCGGCCGCGTCGGGATCAGTGACATCGTGGCCGAAGACTCGCTCACGCCGGAGGAGCGTGCCGAGCGTGGCAGCTACGCTGGCTGCATCGCCGGTGCGCTCTCCTTCACCGAGTTCGAGAGCGGGCTGCGCGCGGTCGGTCTGACCGACGTCATCGTGACGCCTACCCACTCAGTCGCCGCCGGCATGCACAGCGCCATCGTCAAGGCGAACAAGAGGCCGGCAACCGAAAACGCCGCGACGTCTCAGCCGTTGACGTCCTCGACCGCTCTGGGTCAGCCGATGGCGATACCGGCTGGATCGGCGTGCTGCGGCGGGGGAGGGTGCTGCGCCTGAGCTACCGGCCCAGCCGCGCCACGCGGTTCGCGGTTGACAGGATCTTGCGCGCGACGCTCGGTGAGACCCGTGAGACCGCGTCGATCGTGGCAGCCAGATCCTCCTCCGGAAGTGACCCGAACAGCCGCAGCAGCCGGTCGAGCGACTCGTCCGAGAGTCGGGCCAGGACGCCGAAGCCCCGCGCGATCTCGTTCGAGTCGGCGCGCGCCACGATCCTGACGGCACGGTCGAAGAGCCGAACGAAGCCGAGCAGGTCCGTGAGCCACTCGTGGAGCCGGAGCAGCTCCGGGTCCTCCGGCGAGGTGGCGAGCGCGGCATCCGCGTAGGTCAGGCAGGTCTCGATGCGTGGCAGCAGGGGATCCGCCTCGCGCTCGAGGCGCTGCTCGGCGATTCGCTGGAACCAGCGCCAGCGATCGTCGATGACCGCGTAGGCCGTGGCGCTCGGCCCGCGGCGGCCGCCTTTGCGCGGGTCCGGCACGCGCTGGAGCAGGCCCCAGGACTCGCACTCGGCAAGGGCAAGGCTGGCCGTGCGATGGCTCAGGTCGAGGGCCTCGCGGACCTCGCGCTCGGTGAGCACCCCGCCGTGCGCCAGCAGGTACCCGTGGACGCGCGCGACCGACGGTTGGACGCCCCATGCCGCGCCCATCTCGCCCCATTCGTTGGCGAAGGCGCGACGAATGTCCTCGGCCGTGGGCTGTTCGGGCTGGGCGCGTTCAATTCGCGCGGTGGCAGCCATGGCCGCACGATACCAGCCGGACACGCTACTGAGGTCTCGCGGCAGGGTCATCACTGGACCCGACGCACGACATGGAGCAGGTATTCCCTGCGGTTGAGCGGATTGTGGTCGGACCGTGGCCGGGTCGGGATCGGGCCGCGGATCGATTCGTATCGCTCGAAGGCTGACTCCAGTACGCCTTCGCCGCGGGTCAGAGCCGGCAGCCCCTGGTGCAGCTCGTGGACCCGAGCCGCCGGGATCTCACCCTCGACCACGTATGACGACCCGGACATCTCCTGCGTCTGTGGCACGCCACGCAGCTGCGCGAGCGCCGGCAGGGTCGCCCCGACCGTGTCCGCAGGAATCTCGAGGCGGAATCGGTGAATGGGTTCATGCACCCTCGTCCCGGCCCGCTTCAGCGCGCTCATCACGACGAGCGGTGTCAGGTTGCGGAAGTCCCCGCCGTTGGTTGTCGGGGGTTGGTAGCCGCAATGCGTCATGGTCACGAGGCAGTCGGTGACCTGCCAGCCGTGGATGCCCTGGTGCAGCGTCTCGTGCACGGTGTCTTCGACTGCCTTGAAGAAGGAGAGCGGCATCGACCCGAACACCGTGCTGTCGACCCGGAAGACCACGCCGGTGTTGAATGCCGCCGGATCGATGCGCAGGCCGATCGTGGCGAGAAACGGATTCGGCGGCTTGCCCAGCAGCTCGACGGCTGCACCGGTGCGAATGGGTCGTTCGACGCAGATCGTCGTCGTTTCGCGGAAGTCGACGTCGATGTTGAAGTCGTTCGCCAGCGTTGCCTGGATGACTTCCTTCTGCACTTCGCCATAGAGCGAGACGTACAGCTCCTGGCGTGTGTCGTCCTGCCGCAGGTTGATCAACGGGTCCTGCTCGGCCAACTGGTCGAGCGCCTTGTGCAGGGGGCCCTTGTCGCTTGATCGACGAGGAACGACGACCGTCTCCAGGGTGGGTGGCGCGAAATAGTGGTCGCCGGAGGTCAGTCGAGATGTGCCGATGGAGTCGCCGATCCGGATCGCGCCAAGACCCCAGAGCTTGCCGATCTGCCCCGCGGCGACCCGCGAGCGCTCCACGGCCGAGCCACGGTCGAAGACCCTGATGGCGGTGACCTTGCCATCGCTGCCGTGGCCGAATTCCAGGCGATCCCGCGTGCGCACGGTCCCCGAGAACATCCGAACATACGCGATCTTCTCCCCGGCAGGGCCCCGCTCCACCTTGAAGACCGTGCCCGACGCCGGGCCATCGACTTCCCCTTCGTCCGATGGCAGCAACTCGGCGATCCCGGCGAAGACCGAATCGACGCCCGCGCCCGTGATCACCGAGCCGAAGAAGACCGGGTGGATCAGCGCGCGCCTCGTCTGCGCCGCGAGCGCGCTGCGGAGGCGGCCGTACGAGACCGTCCTTTCGTCGCCGGCCCACGCCGCCAGGATCGCAGCGTCCTGGTCGGCAAGCTGGTCGGCCAGCCTTGCGGCAAAGCCGTCATCGTTCGCCCCGAACGGCGTGAACGCGGCACTCCTCGTGCCAAGACC
>JBBSGX010000237.1:0-3849 GCA_038253685.1 Candidatus Limnocylindrales bacterium
ACTGCAGCACAACTGGAACACGGAAGCCCTTGACCTGATCCCGCGCGGTGCTATGATCGCAATAGCCCCTCGAACCTTCCCCGACGCCGCTGCCGCATGGCCGCCGCCTCGGGGCCCTTCCAGACGTTCTGCGCGCGGGCATCCCTGTTTCGAGGAGCCATCCGGGCCGTAGCCCGACCATTCCCGCTCGTGCATTGCCGAGCCCCCCTAAGGACGCACAAGGTGCCGATGAATATCAACGAACTCAAGAGCAAGAACATCAAGGAACTCGTTCAGATCGGCGGAGACCTCGAGGTCGCCGACGCCCGCGACATGGGCAAGGACGATCTGGTCGAGCGCATCCTCCAGCGCCAGGTCGAGCGCGGCGGACAGGTCTACGCGACCGGCATCCTCGACGTGGTGGAGGACGGCTTTGGCTTCATGCGTCGGCGCGGCCTCATGCCCGGCCCGGACGACATCTACGTCAGCTCCAGCCAGGTCCGTCGCTTCGGCCTCCGGCCCGGCGATCGCGTCAGCGGCGTCACCCGCTCGCCCAAGGACGGTGAGAAGTACTGGGGGCTGCTCCGCGTCGAGTCGGTCAACGGCGTCGACCCGGAGACCGCCAAGCGCCGCCCGCACTTTGACGTCCTCACCCCGATCCACCCGATTGAGCTGATCAACCTCGAGACCGATCCCAAGAATCTCAGCCAGCGGCTCATCAACCTGGTCAACCCGATCGGCAAGGGCCAGCGCGCGCTCATCGTCAGCCCGCCGAAGGCCGGCAAGACGATGCTGCTGAAGGCCATCGCCAACGGCATCTCCGCCAACTACCCGGAGATCCTGCTGATGGTCGCGCTCATCGGGGAGCGGCCGGAGGAAGTCACCGACATGCGCCGCTCGGTCAAGGGCGAGGTCATCAGCTCGACCTTCGACGAGCCCACCGAGAATCACACGCACGTTGCCGAGATGGCGCTCGAGATCGCCAAGCGCCAGGTCGAGACGGGCCGAGACGTCGTCGTGCTCCTCGACTCGATCACCCGACTCGCGCGCGCGTACAACCTGGCCTTGCCGCCTTCCGGTCGCACGCTCACCGGCGGCATGGACCCGATCGCGCTCTATCCGCCCAAGCGCTTCTTCGGGGCCGCGCGGAAGCTCGAGGAGGGCGGCTCACTCACGGTCATCGGGACATGCCTCGTGGACACCGGGTCCCGAATGGACGACGTGATCTACGAAGAGTTCAAGGGCACGGGTAACTCCGAGCTCATCCTTGACCGGAAGCTCGCCGAGAAGCGCATCTTCCCGGCCATTGACGTTCAGCGCTCCGGCACCCGCCGCGAGGAGCTGCTCCTCGAGGAGGGCACCCTCAAGATGGTGTGGACGATGCGCCGGATGCTCAGTGCGGTCGGCACGAACGAGGGCATCGAGCTCCTGCTCAACCGGCTGGCCAAGACCGAGTCGAATGCCCAGTTCCTCGCAACCCTCACCAAGCAGGCTGCCGCAGAAGCGTAGCCAGCCGCGCTTACCCGGCGCTCCACCACCGATCGATCGCCGATCGCCGGCGGCTGCACCGTGATCATCCTGACGGTGCCTTGACGGAGGCCTCAGGATAGGGACGTTGGCACCCGCCGAGGGCGCGCCCCCTTGAGGTTGCCCGCCGCGGATGTTCTGACTCGGGAAAAGGGAGAGCGTATCGGTGGAGGCCCTGGGGCCAGGGAAGGAACTGCTTCAAGACGCCGGTCGGCGGCACGTCGTGCGGCCGACCATGCGTCGCGGCCTGACGATCGCGGCCATTACCGCGCTGCTGGCCGTGATTCCGGCCGTCGCCGAAGGCGGTCGCAGCTCTCCCGCAGTACAGCGTGACGCCGGGCCCGCGATCAAGACCTCGGCCGTCGGACGCTCCGCTGGCGGGCACGCCCCGGCCACCACCGCCAACCGTGCCAAGGGCATCGGCAACCCTGCCTCCCGCTCCGGCGGCCACGCGGTCGCGACCGGCACCGAGAGCAGCGCGCGGACGAGCGACACCCATGCGCCACAGCTCTCTGACCCGTCGTCGACGCCGGGCCAGACCAGGACGGCCGCGGCGCGCACCGGCACCCAGGGTGGCCGCCAGGCCGCATTGCTGCTCAAGCCGTCGGTTAGTCGCCTGCGTCCCATCGAGCAGGCGCTCTGGCCGCTGGAGACCCGCCGTGGCGCTGCCTCGGTCGTCCCCGCGACGAAGAGCTCGGACCCTTCGCCCTTCGCCAATGGCGCCTCCCGCACCGGCGGCATCCTCCTCCCGCGCGCCTCCACCACGTCGGACCAGCAGAGCACCCGCCGCCGAGCGCAGACGACCCTGCCGGTGATCTCCATCACGATCGGACGCCGAGCGAAGTCGCACATTCCCGGCGGGAAGGTGGACGGCGCCGGCTTCGGACCGATCGGTGGAACGGTGGACGTGACCGTGGGGTCACCTGAACAGACTCCAACCGTTGCTCCCTCAGGCGTTCCGGCCGTGGGACCGGTGAGCGATGTCGCCATCGATCTCAGCGGCCTCTTTGCCACCCAGTTCGACGGGAGCCTTTTCGCCACGGCCAACTGCAACATGGCGGCAGGAGCCATGCTCTACGAGGTCCAGACCGGCCTGAACGCCACCGGGGGCCAGATGCGGGCATGGTCCGGAGCCACGTCCCGCGGGACCTCGCTGGAGGACCTCGTGCGGGCGTTCGCCTCGCAGGGGCAGCCGCTGACCATCCACCGCTACCTCTCGTGGAGTGACTTCCAGCGGCAGGTGGCCTCGGGTCGCTCGGCCGTTGTGCAGGGCTGGTACGGCTACCTGCCGAAGCACTACGTCCTGCAGCCCGGCTTTGTGGCAGGGCATTCGGTCTTCGTACTGGGCTACTCATCGCACGTCTTCGGCGGTCGGGGTGGCTTCTACGTGATGGACCCGCTCGGGCGTGGCGGCCATTCCGGCGCCTGGTGGCCGAGCGACGTGCTGCGGGCGTACGGCTGGAGCGGAAAGCCCGGCCACGCGGGCGACGGCAGCAAGCTCTCCTACCTCGGGTTCGTCGCCCTCCAGGCACACCGCTCGGCGAAGAAGCCGATGAGTGCCGCCGGACGCCCGGCCTTCCAGAACTACTGGCAGACGACCAAGGACGCGCTCGAGGCGGCGGTCAAGGTCATCATCATGTCCGGGCACCGCACGGACGTGCCCGCGATCCGCGGGGTGGTCCTCTTCATCCGCGACCCCCGGCTCAACCTGACCGCGGCGTCCGCACAGCAATCGGATGCCATGCGCTGGCCCGTCGCCGGGAACGTCAGGATCCTGCGTGGCTTCAACGCGCGTCATCGGGAGGTCGAGCTGGCACCGGGACCGCACTCGAGCGTGCTTGCTGCCGCGGCGGGGCGGGTCATCTTCGAGAGCTGGAGAAACAGCACCGGTGCGCGGACCGTCTGGATCGAGCACGGGCCGGATCTCTTCACGGTGTATTCGGGTCTGGGCCACGTGGATGTGAAGCCCGGCCAATGGGTCTCGAAGGGCGCTCTGCTGGGCTCCCTCGGTCGATCTCCGGGCGCCTTGCTGTTCTCGATCTCGGTCGGGGCACTGCCCACGTCAACTCGCGGCCACGTCGATCCCACGCGGTTCCTGCCGCTCAGCTGACGGTCCGCATCCTCGCCACCAAGCTGATCAGCGCACCGCCCCTGCTAGCATGCGGTTGGATGTTCCTCGACCATGTTTCGCTGACCGTGGCGGCCGGTCGCGGTGGCGACGGCGCGTCGAGCTTCCGGCGTGAGGCCCACGTGCCGCAGGGCGGCCCCGACGGCGGAGACGGCGGGCGCGGCGGATCGATCTACCTGCGCGTCGACGCCGGTCAGACCACGCTTGCCGATTAC
>JBBSGX010000238.1:0-3817 GCA_038253685.1 Candidatus Limnocylindrales bacterium
GGGCTTCTCCCTCGGCCAGCCGGAAGACATGTCTCATGCCGACAACGAGATGGTGGTGAACCTGGACCGCGCATTCGACCCGGCGGCCGTGCCGGATCGGGCGTTCGTGGCGACCGCCAGCTGCGGCATCTGCGGCATCTGCGGCAAGGCGTCGATCGATGACGTGGCCAAGCGCTGCGACGCGTTTCCTCCAGGGCCGACCCTTGCGCGCTCGGTGCTCATCGCGCTGCCCTACGCGATGAAGGAGGCCCAGCGAGTCTTTGCCTCCACCGGCGGCCTCCATGCCGCTGCGCTCTCACGCCGCGCGGCGAGCTGGTCGCACTCCGCGAGGACATCGGCCGCCACAACGCCCTGGACAAGGTGATCGGCGCTGCACGCTTCGGCGAGCTGCCGCTCCACGACCGCGTTCTGCTCGTCTCCGGCCGCGTCAGCTTCGAGATCACGCAGAAGGCCGCAATGGCGGGCGTGCCCATCCTCGCCGCGGTCTCGGCACCCTCGGACCTTACCGTGGCAACCGCCGCGCGCCTGAACATGACGCTGATCGGTTTCCTGCGAGGTGACGGTTTCAACGTCTACGCCGGCGAAGAGCGGCTCGATCTTCGCGCATAGCAGTGCGTTTGCATCAAGATGCTACGATGCGCCCATGTCAAAGGTGCGGACCACGCTCACCATCGACGAGGATGTCCTGCGTGCCGTCAAGATACGGGCGGCGCGGACCGGCAGGGGTGACAGCGAGGTCATCGAGGACGCCCTCCGTCGCGATCTGGGGCTGAACCTCCTTGACCGCCTCTGGTCAGTCGAAGGACTGCCAGAGAGCGAGGCGGCCGAACTGGCGGTGGAGGCACAGCACGTCACGCGGGCACGGGAGACTCAGTAGATCGTGCGGGCCGTCCTCGACCCGAACGTCCTCATCTCGGCACTACTGTCGCCCGGAGGTTCCCCGGCGAACGTGCTTCGCGCGTGGATCGCCGGCCATTTCGAGCTGATCGTCTCGCCGCTTCTGCTGGCCGAACTCGAGCGAGCGCTGGCATACCCGAAGCTGCGCAAACGGATCGATGTCGAGGACGCGCGTGCGTTTGTCGCCTGGCTGTCCGGCTCCGCCACCGTCGCGACAGATCCGGACGGGCCGTCCCCGATACCGTCACCGGACCCAGGTGACGACTATCTGATCGCGTTGGCCGCATCGCAGGCGGCGTTGCTCGTATCAGGTGACGCGCACCTCCTCGGCCTTGCCGAGCGCTTGCCGAGCGTGACTGCGAGCGCATTCCTGGTCCGGGGGGCGTGAGTCTCCTGCGCCAGGCGCTCGTCACCTACGAACGACTCGGCGCGAAGCCGCACGCAGCCCGGGTGCGGGATGCGCTTGCCCAGGCGGACGCGGGATGAGCGTCAGCCCGTCCTCTCAGGCTCTTTCTGGTCAACCAGGTGTTCGCAACCGCACCGCATGAAGCCGAGTTGAACTCGGGTCACACCACACGATGCCTGGCTCCGAAGGCGGCTCCGCACCAGTAGTCAGAGCCCGGAGCCAGCCCACTGAGGATCCCGGGAATCGAGCGGCGAAGAGCTCCGGGTACCGCGCCACGAGACGGCGGTTTCGTTCCAAAGCGCGGACAACCCAGCAGACCCCGACCTTGAAGGGCGTGCCATCACCGTATGTCGCAGCGAGTTGCTCGGCTTCCGCTCGCTTCCGGTCCGAGGATCGCGCCGCGTCGCCGACGTTGCCGATGGTGTTCACACACTCGACCAGGACGAGCCACGCAGCGCGTGGATTGATCAGGCCAACGTCGGCCGAGCGGCTGGGATCGCTCGGCCGCGTCGACAGTTCAAAGCGTCGAACATAGCCAGCGGGACGAGCAGTCCGCAGGACCAGCTCCTGGATCGCCAGGTGTCCGGCGTCGACGGGTTCCTCGCTGGGATCACGCGGCAAATCGATCCGGAGGGGCCTGCCCAGCGCAAGCGTTACACGTTGCCAAGTGTCCATGGTCAGCGAGCCACCGTGGCCGCGCTCGAGGTGACTGATCGTTGATTGCGCGAGCCCGGCGAGCTCACCAACCCTGGCCTGTGTCAAGCGACGACGTGTGCGGGCGCCGCGGACCTCAGCACCCAACCTCGCAAGCTGTTCGAGGTTGCGTCGATGCGCTTCCGCTTGTAGTTCCCGCCGCTTGAGCTTCGCCATATCGCGTCCATGGTTGCCGACAGCTCTTGGCCGACGATTAGCTCGCCATCGACCGGCAGTTCGACGCGCTTGTGGGTGCCGGTGGGCATCGATATGAATACCTGCGATATCCCATCCGATAAGCCAGCTCACTGATGACCTTGTGCGTCCGCTTCCTGCGTCGATAGCGATGTACGCGATTTCGCGGCGGCCAAGGGCCCGCGGGGAGGCCGCGATCGCACCGGCTGGTGTTCCAACACCCTGCGCAGGCCCGCCGCCCAGCAACGGCCGTCGCCAGCAACGGATGGGCGCCCACCACCCTGCGCAAGGGCCGTCGCTACCAACGGCCGTCACCCAGCAACGGCGGGCGCTCGGCGCCCTTGGGCCTCGGGCACGCGATGCGATACTCGGCCCGTGGCAGTCGCGCCCGGGGATCGACCAGCCAACGGGCCGCCGCCCGACCCGCCGAAGAAGAAGTCGCGCCGAATCGCGCCTGACCTGTGGGCCGGACTGGTGCCGAACGGGCTCAACCAACAGAAGCCGTACCACTACTGGGAAATGGCCCAGACCTTGTGGCAGAACCGGCGCCACCCGAAGTACGCGTGGGACATCCTCAACAAGGGGGTCTGCGACGGTTGTGCGCTCGGAGTCGCCGGCTTTCACGACTGGACGATCGACGGCGTCCGCCTGTGCACCACGCGCCTCAACCTCCTCCAGGTCAACACCATGGGCGCGCTCGATCCGAAGCGTCTGGCGCTCGTCGATTCCCTGCGCGAGCTCGATGGCGCGGGCCTGCGCAAGCTCCCGCTCGATGTTCTCGACGTCGCGGTCCTGCCTGAAGAGGAATGGCGCGCCGACGATCCGGAGGGCCGGACCCTCCGCGACATCGACCGTCCCGCCGACCTGGCCTGACCAGACCAGACCTGTCAGGCCGGGTGGTCCTGTAGGTCCCGGAGTGCCCCAAGGTGCTCGAGGTTGGCGCGGTCCTTGCCGCGGCCGGCGGCCTTGGTCATGCGAATCTGGTCGTCGATCGAAGCCACGAGGATGCGGACTCCGTCGATGTCGTGAGGCGTCGCGGCGCGAACCAGGTCGCTGTATCCCCCGGTCCCTGACGGCGTGCCCACGACGTTGAGATTGCCCGCCCCTGACGTGAAGGAGAACGAATCGCCCTTCGGGAAGGTCCGCGTGTCCAGGCGGGAGTCGTCGTCCGCGGGCGGATTCCGAAGTACAGCACCCAGTCCGCGGAGGACCGCCGCCAGGACCTTGAAATTCTCGGGGTCCTTGGCATAGCAGATGTCGAGGTCGGCAGTCGCAGCGGTGGAGCCCGCGTAGTTCGCAGCCACGCCGCCGATCACGACGAACCGGACGCCGCCTTCGGCCAGCTTCCGAAGGATCGGCTGCGGCTCGAGGCGTTTGGCCTTTCCCGCCTTGGTTGAGCCCTTGGCCTGGCCCGCCTCGACGCCGATGCCCTTCTTCGGCTCGATCTCGAGCTCGAACCCGCAGACAGCAAGGAGATGGACCAGTGTGTCGAAGCGAGGCGACGTGCGGCTGGCTTCGATGCGCGCAATGGTCTCCTGCGGGACCCCCGACTTCCCTTCGAGCGCTCGCTGCGTCATGCCGGCGTGGTGCCGGGCGTAGCGGAGAATCCGGCCGCCTGAGCGGACC
>JBBSGX010000239.1:0-3810 GCA_038253685.1 Candidatus Limnocylindrales bacterium
GCAATCGGGCCGAGCCCGCCGCTGCGCTCCATGTCCAGCGCGGGCACGAGGTTGCTCGAGGTCAGCTTCGTGTGCGCCTGGAAGAAATCGGCCTGGCGGACCGCGCTGTAGGCCGCTCGTCCTGGCTGCGCGAAGTGGTAGGCGGTGAAGCGAATGCCCTGGTTACTGGCCCGGTAGGCGTTCCGCTGGTAATACTGGTCGACGATCCAGGTCCCCTGCGTGGCCTTTGCAATCGCAAAGTCGATCCCGTAATCGGCGACCCTGGCCCAGCTGATGCCGCCCTGCCAGTGAGAGACGTCGATGCCCTGGCGCGCGGTTGGACGCTGCGTCACGGGCGGAGCGCCGTCAATTCCGAGGCCGCGCCCGAGCATGAGGACGTCCTGGCCCGTGTTGTGCCGCGAGGCGGAGATGGGTGGATCAGCCGCCATGACGGGCGCCACGACCACGAGGGAGAGGACAAGTCCGGCAACTGATCCGAGCAGGCGTCGATGAGACAGAGATCTGGCAGGCAAGGTAGAGCGTCCTCCGAGAGTGGTCCGGTCCAGGCTGGGCCTGCCTGCATCGTCCATGCGGGATGGGCGCCGTGTCTTTCGCCCCGTTGTGCCGGGGCACCATGAACTTTGGTCCCATGCCTGTGGGCCCTGGTCAGGGTCTCCGGCGGATGAAGCCGTCCACGGCAGCTGCCAGCTCGACCGGACGTTCGATCGGCGCGAGGTGTCCGGCACGCTGGATGTGCGTCACGCTGGCTCGCGGCAGGGCCGCGGCGAATCGCGACTCGGCCGGGCGCGCGATACGGTCCCTGCTTCCGTTCGCGATGAGCACAGGGACCGTGACGCCACTGGCCAGGCGAAGCCAGTCTTCGCGGCCGACATCGCGCAGGGCCAGCAACCCATCTCCCGGCGCCAGGCCGCATCCGATCATGGGCTGGGCGGCCGTGCCGAAGCGTCGTGCGAGCAGGCGCCTCGCAAGCCAGCTGGCGGGTTGACTGTCTCCCAGTGAATGGGCCAGTGAGCCGGCGACCAGCATCGGCCGCAGGATCCGTCCGGGTTGGATCGTCGCCCCGATGAGGACGAGGCTCGAGATGATGGCGGGTTCGTCCGCCAGCACCCGGAGGGCGAGGAGGCCGCCGAGCGACCACCCCACCAGGGTTGGCGGCCTTGGCTGTTCGCGGCAGAGATCGGCGATGGCTGCGACCGCCGCGGCGACGGAGAAGCGCGCGCGGCTGGCCCCGTGACCGGGCAGGTCCAGCGCGATCAGTCGGTAGTGGGGCTCGAGCTCGGCCATGAGCGGCTGCCAGACACAGCGGTTGGCCGCGACCCCATGGACCAGCACGATCGGAGGTGCCTCGGTGGCGCCCGCCGCAAGCATCGTGCGTGCATCTCGGTTCACTGCCGGCAAGCGTAGGCGCCCATCCGCAATATCCTTTCGCCGTGAGCCTGATCCACGTCTCCGAGATCGACGGCATCGAATCGCCGATCATGATCGTGGCCTTCGATGGCTGGGTGGATGCGGGATCGGCCTCGACGACGGCCGGTGCCCACCTCGCCGCGAGCGGCAAGATCGTGGCGACCATCGACCCGGACGCGGTCTTCGACTACCGGGCCCGCCGCCCGACGCTTGACATCCGCGACGGACGCCCGAGCGAGCTCACCTGGCCCGAGCTCCAGCTCCGGCACCGAACGCTGGGGAAGCACGAACTCCTGGTGCTTGTCGGTCCCGAGCCGGACTTTCGGTGGCAGGCACTGGCGAAGGAGGTCACGAAGCTGGCGAAGCGCCTCGGGGTGGTGCAGTGGATCAGCCTCGGGGCAATCCCCGCGGCTGTGCCACATACGCGACCAGTGCCGATCCTCGGGACCGAGTCGGCAGACGGGTTGCTGCGCGCCGACGTCCAGCCCGGCCCGACAGGCCTTCTGCGCGTTCCCGCCGCGGCCATCTCCGCGCTGGACATCGCGATCTCTGGCAGCGGCATCCCGGCGCTGGGCTACTTCGCGCAGATCCCGCACTACATCTCAGGGCCGTATCCGACCGCGGCCATGGAGCTGATACGGACCGTGGGCAGGCACCTCGGCGAGGACGTGCCGCTGGCCGGTCTCGAAGAGGAAGCCCGGCAGCTGCGAACCCGACTCGACGCCGCGACCGCCGTCGACGAGACGACGCGTGCCTACGTCGAACGGCTCGAGGCGATGGTCGACGAGGCCCGCCTGCCCTCCGGTGACGAGCTGATCTCCGATATCGAGCGCTTCCTGCGCGATCGAGGGACGCCGGGCAACCGGATGAACTAGGGGGAGTGGATGGGCCGCCGCAGGGGCCCGATCCGTCTGCCGGCGGCTGAATCCTCGATCAGGGTTTCGAGGCGGCGCTTCCGGGTCTCCTCCTTCTTCGCGCTGATCACCCACCAGATCGCCGGCCTGCGATACGACGGCGGCTGCGCCTGGAAGAACTGCCAGGCCGCCTCGTTCGCGCGAAGGCGTGCCTCGGACTCCGCATCGAGCTTGGAATCGCGCTGTTCGTAGGAGTAGATCTCGGACTTCGCGGGATCCCTGGCTTGGAAGGCGCGCAATCCGGCCGGCCGGACCAGGCCTTCACTCCTGAGCTCGGCGAAGCGCTTGATGTTGACGGCGCTCCAGGTGCTCCCCTTCTTGCGGGGGGTCAGGCGATTCGTGAAGTCGTCCGCGTCGATGCTCTTGCGAATCCCGTCGATCCAACCGAAGCACAGCGCCTGGTCGACGACCTGCGCCCAGCTGACCGATGGCCGGCCGGTCGCCTTGCGGTGGAGGCCAACCCAAAGCTCGATTTCTGTGTCTCCGTGCGCCGTGAGCCATTCACGAAGCTCCTCGGGCAACTCGAAGAAGATGACGTTCCCGATCTCCATGTGTGTGGACGATACCGAGCGCGGCGTCGTCTGTCAGGGTCCGGCTCGAGGGCTCCTGGCTGTGGCCAGAAGCCACGGCGGCCACCTAATCCCGCGCCCAGCGCTCCTTGAATACGACCTCGTTGCGCGGGAGGCGCGCCTGGCCGGGTGGGGACTTGGGTCGCCGGGCGCCTTCGGAGGGGTGGCCGAACGCCATAATCGTTCGAATGAATCGGTCGCTCGGAAGGTCGAGGATGCGGCCGACTTCCGCGCGGAACTCGCTTCGCACCCAGGCAATTCCGGCGCCAAGGCGGAGGATCGTCGCTGCAATCAGGATGCGCTCCGCGACCCGTCCGTCGTCGTAGGCGAGCGAGATCTCGCTCGCGCCGTCAGGAAGGGTGATCGCGATCGCAGCCGTCGCTGTCCGCAGCGAGCGCGTCGACGGGAGCCCGACCTCGGCGATCTTCCGGATCGTTGCGATATCACGCATGACGATGAACCGCCATGGCTGCGAGTTGGTGCTGCTGCCGGACCAGCGCGCGACGCCCACGATGGCATCGAGCTCAGCTTCGGACGGCGGCTCGTCGGTGAACTCGCGGATCTGGCGGACGCGCAGAAGCGGCCGCACGATGGCGGCTGGATCGTCCCCTTTGGCTCGCGTGGCGCGGGCGTCGCTCATCGGCGAACCCTAGCAGGGGCTGGGGCGCGCCCCCAGCTACGCGTGGCCCGGCGGGCCACCGGCGCGAACCCGGACCGCCCTCACGTCCCCGGAGATTGATCTGGCGGGGCAGCGCGCTGCCGCCCCGCCGGAAAGACGATTACTCCTGCGTCAGCCCGACGACGTGCCCTTCGGGATCCGCCACGAGAGCGAGCCAGGAGTTCCCGTCGGGGCTGTACTTCGGCATGATCGTGCGACCGCCGAGGCTCTCGGCCTTGGCCAGCGTTGCGTCGATGTCGGC
>JBBSGX010000240.1:0-3797 GCA_038253685.1 Candidatus Limnocylindrales bacterium
AGAGCGCCGCATCATCGACCTCTTCACGCAGACTGGCGAAGGGCGATGGCGATGTTCGCCACGCCGACGCCGACGATCATCACGAACAGCAGAATCCCGACGATCGCGGCGGAGATCCCGGCCTGGAGCAGCCCCCAGGCGACGATCAGCGCGACGATGGGACCGACGAAGAGCTCCCACGCGTCCCCGACGAGGAAGTCGTACAGGAACCCGTAGAACTGGCGCGCGTACTTCATCGACCTTCCCTCACTGCGCCCGTGCCGGCAGCTGCCGGCCACGGCGCGTCTCGACGATGTTGCGGGCGGCCCAGATGCCGAGCACGCCCGCGACCACGTAGCCGACCAGCAGGTAGACCAGCGTGAGGTCACCGGCCGGCCACTCGATGCCGATCCCCTCGCCGGCCCAGAACGTGCCGAAGGTGATCAGCATCATGCCGACCGCGTACTTGAGTCCGTTCTCCGGCACCCGCGAGAGCGGGCGATGCACGAAGACGCCGACCACGAGCACCAGCCCCACCGCCAGCAGCGCGCCGATGGCCGCGGGAACCAGCTGACCGGCGTTGGTGCCGAAGGTGATCACGATGAACGCGACTTCCAGGCCTTCGAGCAGGACGCCCTTGAAGGCAACCGCGAACGAGACGCCATCGATGCCCGTGGCCGGGACCGGCTTCTCCGCCCGCAGCCGACCCACCTCCTCGGCGAAGATCCTGTCCTCGTCGTGCTTCGCCTTCGCCCCCGACGCGCGCAGGACTGCCTTGCAGGTCCATTGAAGCCCGTAGATCAGGAGCAGCCCGCCGATGACGATTCGCAGGGTGCTGATCGGCACGAACAGGACGATGGCCGTTCCGAAGACGACGATCAGCACGGCCAGCACGGCGAGCCCGGTTGCAGCCCCATAGAGCGTGGAGCGCCATTGCCGCGTGACCCCCACGGCCAGGATGATCGTGAGCGCCTCTACGGCCTCGACGAGCGACGCAAGGAACGCCGGGACTGCGGCGATCAGGAGTTCCATGAAGGGCCCTCGTGCAGCGATTGGTCCCGGCGAGCCGGCATCGGCAGTATTCCTCATGTGTCGAAGGCCGAGGACTGGTACCGCTCGCCGACGGCCGCGATCTGGCAGTAGGGTGTCATCGTCAATCGCCAGGTCGGCCGATGACCAGGTGTCGATCCGAATCAGGCCGGTTGGGGGTGGCCTTCTTCAGAGGTGATCAACAATGACCTACACGACCGACCCACGCGTCGACGCGTACATCAGTGCCCTGCCGGATTGGCAGCAGACCATCTGCCGCCAGGTCCGCGAACTGGTCCACGACGCGGACCCACGCGTCACCGAAACCATCAAGCGCACCAGGCAGCCCTACTTCGTACTCCAGGGCAAGATCTGCGCCCTCCTGGCGGCGAAGGACCACGTCAACGTGTTTCTCTACGACGGCGGCATCGTCCCCGATCCCGAGGCAATCATCACCGCCGGCCACGGCAACAAGACGGCTCGCACCGTGGCCTACCGCCAGGGCGAAACCATCAACGCGACCGCCCTCACTGCAATGTTCAGGCACATCATTGCCAACAACCGCGTCGGCGGCTGGCGCAAGTTGAACGGGGAGGGGTGAGTCGCACAATCGACCCCGGCGGCCCGCGATCGTGGCGAGTGTATTCTCGCCGGGTGAGCTTCCTCGGTCCCTTCGCCGAGTCTTCGCTCACCCGCGCGGCCTCGATTGGCAGCGATCCCCTCGACGACGAGGAGTTGCGCCTCCGCAAGGCGCTGTTGATCCTCATCGTGGTGATGATTCTGCCCATCTCGTTCGGGTGGGGCAGCATTTACCTTGCGCTCGGGTCGCCCGTTGGCTTCGCCCCGTACCTGTATCTCGCGATCTCGGCCGCTTCGATCGCGATCTTCTCGCGCACACGCGATTTCGAGTTCCTCCTTCGCGTGCAGCTGCTCGACATCCTGCTGGCGCCGACGCTCTCGCAGATCCCCCTCGGCGGTTTCCTGTCGTCAGGAGGCGTCGGTCTGTGGGGCTTCCTGGCTCCGCTTGGGGCACTCGTCTTCGGTGGCGTGCGCGCGAGCATGCGTTGGTTCGCCGCGTTTCTGGCTGTCTTCCTCGTTTCGGGCGTTGCGGGGGAGGTCTGGTACCGCGGCTCGACCTTGCCGGGCTGGTTCAACAGCACGATGTTGGCGCTCAACGTCGTTGCCGTGGGCACGGTCGTCTTCACGCTGCTGGCGCTCTTCGCGACGCAGCGCGAGGAGGCGCTTGCCGCCCTCAGGACCGAGCAGGACAAGGCCGAGAACCTGCTTCTCAACATACTGCCGCGCTCCATCGCCGAAAGGCTCAAGGCCGATACGGCCACGATCGCCGACCAGTTCGACGCCGCCTCGATCCTCTTTGCCGACGTTGTCGGCTTCACGCCGTTCTCGGAGCACCTGCCGCCAGCCAGGGTGGTGGGGGTCCTCGACCAGCTGTTCACCCACTTTGACGCCTTGGCCGAGCGATACGACCTTGAGAAGATCAAGACGATCGGGGACTGCTACATGGTCGCCGCTGGGGTTCCAACGCCGCGTCCCGACCACGCTCGGGCGATGGCCCTCATGGCCCTCGACATGCGCGAGGCGATGAGTTCCCAGGATGCCGTCGGCCGCCTCGGTCTCGAGCTTCGGATCGGGATCAACTCAGGTCCTGTAGTGGCCGGCGTCATCGGGCGCAAGCGCTTTCTCTACGACCTTTGGGGCGACGCGGTCAACACGGCAAGTCGCATGGAGTCGCACGGCACGCCGGGACAGATCCAGGTCGCCGGGGCGACGTATGAGCTCCTGAAAGATGAGTTCTTGCTCGAGCGGCGTGGCACCATGACCGTCAAGGGCAAGGGCGAGATGGAGACCTGGTACCTCGTCGGGCGTCGGGTTGTTGGACCGGCAGAGGCGATCCACCCGGCCTCATCGGCCGAGGCGCAGACCGCGGGCGTAAAGCTTCCCGCGGGCGCAACGGCGATGGTCGCAACGGCGGATAGAGCGAGTGGCTATGGCGGGTCGCAGTCGGCGAGTTAGTGCACCGGATACCGGGCTTCACTCGGAGGTCGTCGGAACGCGGTTGAACAACCGGCCGCGAGGTCGACTCTCACGACCGCGCCGCTGTCGTCGCGGCTGAAGAATCCGCGCTGCCCTTTCAAACCGCCCTCGGTGACGATGTACTCGTCCCGTCGCCGGGCAGCAGACCGATGGCGGCGGGCACCTGCCACTCGTCAGGAACGCCCTTGAGGGCGTGTGTCCCGCGGTCCTGAAGGTCAAGCCAGAGCCGACGACCAGGTCCTTGACCGTACGTGAGACCAGGACCTCCCCAGGGCCCGCAAGCGCGGAGATCCGGGCGCCGATGTGAACCGCCAGGCCGCGAACGCCCTCGGGCGCAAGCTCCACCTCGCCCGTGTGCAGCCCGGCACGAATCTCCAGCCCGAGCGGCTGAACGGCCCTCGCGATTGATAGCGCGCAGCGGACGGCGCGCGCAGAATCGTCGAAAGTGGCCAGGAATCCGTCTCCGGCTGCCCCGACCTCGCGCCCGGAATATCGCGCCAGCTGCTCTCGGACCACCGCATGATGCGCCTGCAGCAGGTCGCCCCAATCCCGGTCACCCAGGCTCGCGGCACGCTGGGTCGATCCAACGATGTCGGTGAAAAGGACCGTGGCAAGGACACCGTCGTGTTCCGCGTGATGGCGTACTCCGGTCAAGAATTCCTCGATCTCGCCCAATATGCGATCGGAGTCGCCGATCCAGGGGAGGTGGTCGATACCGGGCAGCTCGACGAACC
>JBBSGX010000241.1:0-3735 GCA_038253685.1 Candidatus Limnocylindrales bacterium
CCAGGTGCCGGATGTTGAGCGGCGTCTTCTCCGCCCAGCGGCGGGTGCCGACGCTCGCGGCGTAGGCCGCCATGAAGCGATCCGCGAACTCGGCCTGAGCATGGGTGTCATGCAGCAGGTCCCGGATCTCCTCGACCCCAAGGCCGAAGCCCAGCGCCAGCTCTTCGGGATTCGGTCGCCCGGGCAGCAGCAGGCTGGACTCGGGGCCGCAGCAGATGTCCGAATGCGCGTCAAGAATCCGACGCAGCAGCGTCGTGCCGCTGCGCGGGCAGGCCCCGATGACGATGGCGTCGGCCTCCGACTCGTAGGTCCGGAGGCGCCAGGGGAGAGCGGCGTAGCGCTCCAGGCGGTTGCGGACCTTGCGAGCCAGGTCGGTCAGGGCAGCGTCACCCAACCGTCGATGACCGGGACCACATTCCCTGAGACACGCACCTCGCGTGGACGCCCGTCGCTGCTGAAATCGACTTCGGCGACCAACCTGGACGGACGACCAACCTCGACGCCCTGCTCAATCACCAGGCGGAAGGTGGTCCCCTTGACACCGGCCACCCGACCGAGAAAGACGGCGATCGGCCCGGCGGCCGCACCGGTGGCGGGGTCGGCATCGATCTTGAAGCTGCCGGCGTCGAAGACGCGGACGGACACGTCGGCGTCGGCCACCGCTCCGGAGTTGCCGGCGGCCACGAGCGCGGCACTGTCGCAGTCATAGCTTCGGCAAAGCTCCGCGACGAAGGCGCGTCGTTCATGGTCGATGTCGGCCATCACATCCCGATCGGCAAAGGGCACGATCAGGTGCGGCAACCCGGTCGATATCACCGCCGGGGGCGCCTTGGTGCGCAACGAGTGGCCGAGCGGTTGCCAACCGATCGAGCTCGTGGAAACCTCGAGGGCCTCGCACAGGTCCGCAACGTCGTCGGGCTCAAAGCGGTGGAGCTCCTCGGCGTGGCCCTGGGTCATGGTCACTTCGACGAGCCGGCGCGGAGCGTTCCTGTGCTGCCCCTTGGCCGGCGGCTCGACTGTCAGCGAGAGCGGCAGTACACCGATCGCGAGTTCCTGCCTGACCTCCGTCCGCGGCGACGTCAATACGAAGCCGCCCTCGTCCGCCAGAACCCACGCCGCGCCGATCGACGGATGGCCGGCGAACGGCAGCTCCAGACCGGGCGTGAAGATGCGCAGTCGATAGTCCGCCCCGGCCGTGCGCCCGGCCTCTGTCGGCGGCAGGACGAAGGCGGTTTCGGAGATGTTCATCTCCCGCGCAAGGGACTGCATCTCCGTGTCGCTGAGGCCATCCGCCTCCGGGAACACGGCAAGGGGATTTCCCTGCAATGGCCGGTCGGTGAACACGTCCACCTGGCGAAAACGGAAGCGGCGGGTCATCGCGACGAGTGTAGGCGTGGAGGGGCGGCGAGGGCTTTGCCATCGAGGCCTCTCGGCGAGCTGGTCGTCGAGGCCGAACTGATCGGTTGACCGATCGCCTCGGGGTTCCACAAGCCGCGACGCGTAAAATCGACCCATCTCCGCTTGACCCCGCCCGAGGAACCGAACCCCATGGCCACCATTGCCGGCACACAGCCCCATCCGATCTATCTCGCCGGCGCGTGGGTCGAGTCCGCGGAAGTACTCGAGGTCAGCAACCCGGCACGCCCCGACCAGCCGGCAGGGTCGACCTACAACGCCACCGACGAGCAATACGAGCAGGCGGTCGAGGCGGCGGTGCGGGCCTTCCAGGAAACTCGGCGCCTTCCCGCATACGAACGCGGGCGCGTGTTGCGGGAGATCAGCAGCGGCGTCAAGGCCCGCCGCGAGGAGCTTGGACGCACGATCTCCCTCGAGTCCGGCAAGCCGATCAGGGATGCGCTGGTGGAGGTGGATCGAGCCGTGCTCACCTTTCGCCTCGGGGCCGAGGAGGCGGAGCGCATGCACGGAGAGGTGATCCCGCTGGACCTCATGCCGTCGTCGCGCGGCAGGACCGGCATCACACGCCGCTTTCCGATCGGGCCCGTGGCGGGCATCAGCCCCTTCAACTTCCCTCTGAACCTGGCCGCTCACAAGGTGGCGCCAGCCATCGCTTCGGGTTGCCCGATCGTGCTGAAGCCGCCCTCCAAGGATCCGCTGACGATGCTCACCGTGGCCGAGATCATTGCCGAGACCGGCCTGCCGGACGGCGCGGTCAGCGTCCTGCCGATGACGCGCGAGCAGGGCGACCGCATGGTCGCGGACGAGCGCTTCAAGCTGCTCTCGTTCACCGGCTCGCCGTCGGTCGGGTGGCGCATGAAGGAGCGTGCCGGCAAGAAGCGCGTGGTCCTCGAGCTCGGCGGGAACGCCGGCGTGATCGTCGACGAAACCGCGGACCTCGACTGGGCGATCAAGCGGTCGCTCATCGGCGCCTTCAGCTATTCCGGGCAGGTCTGCATCAGCGTCCAGCGCGTCTTCGTGCACCGATCGCGCTGGGACGAGTTCATGAGCCGCTTCGTGGAAGCCGCCAAGGGGTTGAAGCTCGGTGATCCGCTGGATCCGGAGACGCTGATCGGCCCGATGGTCGACGAGGCGCAGGCGAGACGCGTCGAACGCTGGGTTCGCGAGGCGGTCGAGGACGGCGCAAAGGTCCTCGCCGGCGGCGAGGCAGACGGCTCCTTCTTCCCGCCGACCATTCTCACCGACGCACCGAAGACCGCGCAGGTCTGCTCGAACGAAGCCTTCGCACCGCTCGTGGTCGCCTTTCAGTTCGACGACTTCGACGACGCCATCCGCGAGGTGAACGACAGCTTCTACGGACTCCAGACGGGCGTCTTCACCAACGACCTCTCGCATGCCTGGCGTGCCTTCGAGGAGCTGGAGGTCGGCGGCGTGATCGTCAACGATGTGCCCACTTACCGCATCGACCATATGCCCTACGGCGGCGTGAAGGATTCGGGTCTGGGCCGCGAGGGACTGCGCTGGGCGATCGAGGACATGACCGAAATACGCATCATGGTGCTCGCGCCGCCGGGCTGATCCGGAGGGCATCCGGCTCGAGAGCCACGAGCCCCGGGACTTCGGGTACCGGCCTCATCGCGCCAGAGCGCTCGCGACCGCACGCAAGCGCACGGACTGGGGGACCAACGTACGGTGCGGTTTATCCGATATGGGCCAGGTCTCGTGGCCCTTGCCTTTGGTTCCATTCCGGGGAAGCGGCTGCTCCCGCCGGTGTTCGTGATGACGAACGCATCATGACGCTCCGTACCGGTCCGACCCGGACCCACCAGACCATCCAGATACCCGCCAATGGGGTTGGTGACAACTCGCACCGGGCCTTCGCGGGGGTGCATTCGGCGTCGCGGAAGGAGTTGAGACCAGCGACCAGCTTCGCATGGTGCGCGAGCTCGGCCTGGGCGCTGGGCAGGGGTGAACCCCGACGCTCAACGTGCCCAAGAGCGAGGACGGCTGGAGCCGTTGCGTGGCCGCACATAGGCCATTCGGATCTGCAATGCGCCAAAGGCCCCATAGCGCGCACCGCCCTCAGAGTAGAGAGTGGGTTATCGGCGGTCGTGTTTTCCATGTGTGGTAGAGGACCTCAGACACTTGTTGGACGTACTCAAGCGCGCAAGTTTTCGGGGGAGCCGCGGCCAGAGTCTGGTCGAGCTGGCCCTCGTCTTGCCGATTCTTCTGTTGCTGATGGCAGCGGCCATCGACCTGGGACGGGTTTTCTACAACCAGATCGTGGTCGTGAACGCCGCGCGGGAGGCGGCCCTGGAG
>JBBSGX010000242.1:0-3734 GCA_038253685.1 Candidatus Limnocylindrales bacterium
GACGATCTCGCAGGCGTCTGGGAACGTGGGTTCCGCGAGCTCGAGCTGGTCAAGCGCGCCAGCCTTGCCGGCACCGGAACCTGCCAGGGAAGCGTTTGCCTGCCGCACGTCCGTGCTTTTCTCGCCGAGCGCTCTGCGGAGATTCCCGATCCGTTCACCGCCCGTCCGGCCTCCCGCCAGATCACGCTCGCGGAAGCCGCCGCCGGCGTCCACTTCGATGCGTTCCGGCGTACCGCCCTCCACGACGAGCATGTTGCGCTGGGTGCGCGCATGGATCGTTTCGGCGGCTGGTGGCGGCCGTGGAACTACGGTGACCACATCGCGGAGTACTGGGCGGTCCGGGAGGCTGTATCACTCGGCGACGTGAGCACGCTCGGCAAGCTGGTCGTGTCGGGACCCGACGCGGTCGAGTTCCTGGAGCGGCTCTATCCCACAGGCGTGGCCGATATCCGCATCGGCCGGTCGCGCTACGCACTGCTGCTCAACGAGGGCGGGCACCTGATCGATGACGGCATGATCGTCCGCGAAGCCGAGACCCGGTTCGTGCTGACCTTCACCTCGGCAGGCGCGGGACACGCCGAGATGTGGGTGCGGGACTGGGCTGAGACCTGGAAGCTGCGCGTCCACATTCTGGACCGCACCATGTCGCTCGCCGCGATCAACGTCACCGGTCCGCTGGCCGGTCTGCTGCTGGAGCGCGTCGGGCTCCCCTCACTGCCGCGGTTCCTGGAGCATGTGCATGCCGATGTCTGCGGCGTGCCCTGCCATGTCATGCGGCTGAGCTTCACGGGTGAAGTGTCCTTCGAGCTCCATCACCCGGTCGACCGCTCGGTGGAGCTGTGGCGGGCATTGATGACGCACGGTCGGGACCTCGGCATCGCGCCTCACGGTCTCCAGGCGCTCCAGGGACTGCGGCTGGAGAAAGGCCACGTCATCATCGGCATGGACACTGAGCTCGACTCGACGCCGCGACGGTTGGGCATGGAATGGGCGGTGAAGATGGACAAGCCCGACTTCGTTGGTCGCACTGCGTTGGCCCGCACGGCGCTGCTCGCCGAAAACCGGCGCCTCGTGGGACTGACGATGCCCGGGAGCGCCCCGACCGAGGGCAGCCCGATCTGGTCGGACGAGGAGATCGTCGGGCATGTCTCCTCGAGCTTCGTGTCGCCCCTGCTGGGTCACGCCGTGATGCTCGGCTGGCTGAAGCGGGTGCCATTCCCGGAACGGGTCGAGGTGGACGGCCGATCCGCGTCGGTGAGCCGGCCCCCGTTCTACGACCCCCAGGGCAGCCGTCCCCGTGCTTGAGACGATTCTCGGCCTGCGCGTCGTTGCTTCGCCCGAAGCGCTCGACGCCGCTCCGTGGAGCGAGGGCACCGTCGTGCTTCGTCTCGCGCAGGACGACGTGTTCGCCATCGGCGCCGGGGAGATCGAGCTGGCCGACGAGCACGCGATCGCTGTCGACGAAGCAGGCTTCGTGGGAATGTGGCTGGATAGCGACGAGCTTCAGGACCGTGTCGTCCCGCACATCGAATGGCCGCTGCCGAGCACACGGCCAGCGCTCGTCCAGGGGCTCATCGCGGGTGTGCCGGCCAAGCTGTGGCTGGCCGATGACAGCGCACTGCTACTGTGCCCCGCCGCCTACGCACACGAACTCGCCGAGCGGCTGGGATGAGCGAATTCGTCGAGCGGCGGCTCGCCCTGCAATGGCACGAGCCGAAGCGCTCGTACGACGTCGTGATCATCGGAGGTGGCGGCCACGGCCTCGCCACCGCCTACTACCTGGCGGAGCGTCACGGCATCGCGAACGTGGCCGTGATCGAAGCCGGCTATATCGGCTCAGGCAACTCGGGACGCAACACCACGATCATCCGCGCCAACTACGGGATCCCCGAGGCCGTGCGCTTCTACCAGCACAGCCTGGAGCTCTACGGGACTCTTGAAGAAGAGCTGGACTGTTCGTTCATGCACGAGACGAAGGGCCTGATGTGGCTTGCACACACCGAACCTGCGATGCGTGCCGAACGGGCGCGTTCCCTGCTCAACATCGCCTGCGGCGCCGAAACGATGATGATCACGCCGCAGGAGGCCAAGGAGCTCTGCCCGGAGCTAGACCTATCCGGCGGCGGCCGGTACCCCGTCCTCGGCGCCTCGTACCATCCGGGTGCCGCGACGGCTCGCCACGACCGCGTGGTGTGGGCCTATGCTCAGGGAGCGATGCGCCGGGGCGTCCACGTGGTGCAGCACACGGAGGTCACCGGGTTGCTGCGCGAGGGGGCGCGGATCACCGGAGTCGAGACCTCCGCGGGTCCGATCTCAGCCGTCACCGTATTGAGCGCCGTGGGCGGCAGGGTGTCGACGATCGCCGGGCACGCCGGCGTGCGGTTGCCGATCCGCACGCATCCTCTTCAGGCGTTCGTCACGAACCTCTACGACCTTCCCTTCCGCGGGATCGTCAGCGATACAGAGCTGCTGTGCTACGTGTCCCAGACCGAACGTGGCCAGATGCTGATCGGCGCGGAGTACGACGCTCAGCCGAGCTACTCGCAGCGATCCTCGTTCAGCTTCCTCCGGAGCACTGCCGCGAAGGCGATGCATCTCCTCCCCTTCCTGCGGGACCTGCGCATCCTCCGTCAGTGGACGGGCATCTGTGACATCTCCGCCGACTTCTCACCCATCATGGGCGAGAGCGGCGTCGACGGATTCCTCTTGACGACGGGCTGGGGGACCTGGGGGTTCAAGGCGATCCCCGCTGGCGGCGAACAGATGGCAGAGCTGATCGCCACTGGACGCACGCCCGCCCTACTCGAGCCCTTCCGTCTCGACCGCTTCGCACGTGACGACACGATGGCGGACCCAGGTTCAACGGGCACACACTGATGCTCTGGATCACGTGCCCCACGTGCGGCCGCCGTCCCGTCGAGGAATACGCGTTCGGCGGCGAGCTCCGTGGTGTCTTTGAGCAGATCACGGATCCGACCGAGCGGGACGTCGACTACGTGTGGATGTACGACAACGTCGAGGGCGTGACGGTCGAGCGCTGGTTCCACCGGGCCGGCTGTCGCCGCTGGCTCACCCTGCGGCGCGACACCATGACTGACGCTGTCGTGGCGTAGATCCCTACGCGGGCGGCGATATACCGCCTTGTGGGGGGTCGATGATGGCAGCGACGCCGAGCGCGTACCTACTCGGCAAACGCGCCGAGGGCAAGAGCCCGGCCGAGGCGCAGCGGTGCCTGATGCAGCACCTGGCCACAGTCGTCTACCGGTTGATGGTGACTGACGCGGCGACGGTTCAACCTGATCGCCAACTCGGTCCGGCTTGACATAGCGCGCCCCACCCGCCACAGCCTCATCCGGCTCGTGGGCATGGTCCTCGCCGAGCAGGACGACGAGTGGCAGGACGGCCGGCGCTACTTCCGGCCGGAGTCGATGTGGTGGCGCCAGCGCTCCTCATGGCGACCTGACGGATCAGGCGCGAGGATGAGGTGCTGTTACTTGCCGGCGCCGGAGTGACCGTCCCGGGTTGCGGTCCAACGTCAACGGCTTCTCGCCGCGGAGCCATCGAGCTCGCCGAATGACCGCCGAGATGGCCTTACAGCTACGAGGTCAACTACTCCGAGGATCACGCCGAGTTCTCCCGTCGCGATGGCTCGATCGTGACCGGCCTGACGATCGTCGTGTCGGCGGAGCACGATGCGGAGATCCGCCGCGTGTCGCTGACGAACGTAGGCTCGC
>JBBSGX010000243.1:0-3722 GCA_038253685.1 Candidatus Limnocylindrales bacterium
ACTGGCTACGGAGGCAACGCGCGTGCGGGTCGGCATCGACAGCTACTCCTACCACCGCCTCTACGGCGAACTACGGCCGGATGAATTGCCGCTCGATGCCAGGGCGTGGCCGCCCGCTCCAACTCCCGTCCTGGAGCATGCCCGTGGCCTGGGCGTCGACGACGTCTACCTCGAGACCTGCTACCTGCCCGACCCGAGCTGCTCAACCGGGAGGCCCTCATCCCTGCGGGGGCCATCAAGGTCGGCCTGTCATGGGGTCATCCGTGGCCTGCGGGCCGGTACCACGGCCTCGACGGCGGCCGTTCCCCGGGCGCGGAGACGGAGCTCGCGCGCTGGATCGACACAGCCGCGCGCCTGGGCCACCGGGTGATGCGCATCACCCTGGGAAGCCCCGCCTCGCGCGGTACGGAGCCGGGCGCAGCCCTTGTCGACCGCCTGATCGACCCGACACGGCGCGCGGCCGACCGGGCCGCCGAAGTCGATCTCGCGCTCGCGATCGAGAACCACGGCGATCTGCGGGCGGAGGAGGTCATGGAGGTCATCGAGCGCGCGGATCGGGCGAACCTCGGCGTCACCCTCGACAACGTCAACCTGATCCGCCTCGGGGAGGACATGATCGAAGGCACTCGGCTGCTGGCCCCAAGGACCCTCCTCGTCCAGCTCAAGGACCACCTGCCGGGTGACCCACGGGTCTGGGGCGGCCCGGTATCGACGGCGCTCGGCGAGGGCATCGCCGATCTCAACGGTGTCCTCGCGGTCCTCGACGATCAGGGCTTCGAAGGCGCGGTCTGCGTCGAGCTGGCGTCGCTGGGCGGCGGCCAGGTCGATGAGCTGGCCATGATCGCGCGAAGCGTGCGCTGGTTGCGAGCGAACGTGCCGCGGGGGCCTCGCCAGCGAACTGACGCTCGGTGCAGGGCCAGTCCGAATCGAAACGGGGCGTCGCCGGGAGGAGGATCGGCGACGCCCCGTCGAGGTAGCGGTCAGGCCGGCAATCGCAGCCGCAGGACCGCGTTCGAGCTAGCCGGCGCCGGGCAGGCCGGCGTTGACGTTGGGCAGCGGCGGTGCGTCGTGCGCCTTCGAGCCGAAGGCCACAGGTCTGGTCCGGCCGACGCGCGTGTAGTACTCCTCCGGCACCTTCGTGGGGTCCTTGAACATCTGCCACTGGCACTTCTGGCGGACGCCTGGGTCACGATCCGTGTCCGGGTACGTGGGCGGATCGATGACGCGCACCGGATAGCCGAAGCGATCGATCGGCATCTCCTCCATGAGGATGATGCAGTGGGCGCAGTAGAGGCAGACACCCGGCGTGTAGTGGTTCCAGGAGTGCTTCTCCTCGGTCACCTTCCAGCCATACGGGGGCTCCATGCGCGGCGGTGTGCCCTCGATCCAGTCGCCGCGGATGGTGCGCTGCCCTGAGCCGCACGGATCGAAGCGCAGGATGAAGCGGTCCTCGGTCTCGATCAGCTCCATGTCGCCCGTCCGCTCGGGGCCCACGAGATGGCCGCGCATGGCCTCGCAGGCGACCAGCATCAGCGTCTCGAGCGCCTCGTCCCAGGGATGCTTGTCGATGTCGAACTTCTCGTAGCGCCAGACGAAGAGCGGGAGCAGGACGCGATCGTACATTTCGCGGATGACGGGCTCGCCGAGCTGCTCCTTGACCAGGGACATGAGCGCGTAGGTGTGGTCGACGTCGCGGTCATGGCATTGGCGCCACGTTTCCTTGGCGACCGCCAGCAGGCGCTTGGCGTCCTCTGCGTGCTCCCGGTACGTGGCCGCGGTGACCGCCTGCATCTCGGTCAGGAAGCGGTCCCACTGCCGGCGGGGCACCCACGGCGAGCCGTCGGGCAGCCGTGCCACGGCAACCGCCTGCTCGTTGCGGGCCTTGATCACGGCGGCGTCGACGTCACGCTCCGCGAGAAAGGCGTTGAGGTCGCCGATCCATTGCCGGTAGAGCGTGAAGCAGACGTTGGCCTCGTCGATGAAATAGCTGGAGAGGGTCGCCGCCTCGTCCCAGCGAGCCGCATCAAGGGCCTCACCGATCTTGCGGTAGGTGGAGACCTTCTGGTCCTCCCATGGCCCCATCCGCACTCTGCGACCGAGAAGCTGCGTGTACGCGATGGACGTCTCGGTCATCTCGGCCCCTCCGCTCCTGCTAGCATGACGGACGATACCGGCATCGTTTGCAGTCCAGTCCGGACAGCGTACCACGGCGGGTCTCCGCGTCCAAGAGGCGAACTGTCGTGCCCCTCCAGGAGCTCTCGCAGTGATTTCGGTCGGGTCGGGCCTGGTCGCAGCGGTCGCGAACGCATCGCAGGCCGTGATCAACAAGCAGCTCACGATGCGGTACCCCGCCCGCCAGCTCATCGGCGCGCTGTACCTCTGCAACTTCCTGGTGCTACTGCCGTTTGCGCCCTTCGCCGAGTGGCGCTGGAGCGCGGAGATCGTGGCCCTGCACCTGCTGAGCGTCGCGCTCATGGCCGTGACCGCGCTCTGCGTCTGGGACATGTTCGAGGCGGGCAATGCCTCGTCCACGACGACCGCCACGGCCATGAGCCCGATCGCCACCGCGATCGGCGTGGCACTGCTCGTGCCCGGCTCCTTCCGGCCCCTCCAGGTGGTGGCCGCGGTGATCGTGGCCAGCGGAGTGCTGCTGGCGCTCCGTGGCGCCTTCGTCGACCTGGGCAGGCGCGGCACCGTGGTTCGCGTCCTTGGCGCCGCCATCGGCACCGGCCTCCTGACCGTGACAGGGCGGTTGCTCGGGGACCTCGGCGTGGGCGTGGTCGAGACCTACGTCGTGCGCACGGGTCTCGCGGCCATCCTGTTCCTGATGCTCATCCCGCCGCGGGACATCCCCCTCCGCGGAGCGCCCGCCCTCGCCGTGCGCTCGATCCTGGTCACGATCTCGTTCGTCTTCATCATCATCGGAGCCCAGCAGGGAAGCCCGGTGGTGGTCCAGACGCTGGTCGCGATCACTCCCCTGCTGGTGCTCGGCTGGGAGTCCCTGCGAGGTCGGGCGGCGCCGCCGACGCGCGCGATCGGCGCCGCCCTGATCGTGATCGCCGGCGTCCTCATCGTCCTGCTCGCCTGAGCTTCAAAAGACCGCGCGAAAGGGCTGGTACCGTTTGCAGCAACGTTGTTAGGATGGTCGCCACGCTCCCCAGCGCCGTGACAGGAGACCCCGAATGGAACGCGCCTGTTTCTACCTTCGGCTCTTTCCCGGCACCGAGGCCGAGTACGACCGGCGGCACGCAGCGATCTGGCCGGAGCTCTCCGCGGAGATCCGCGAGTCAGGGCTGCGCAACATGACCGGCTTCCGGCGCGGGACCGACGTCTGGTATTACCTCGAGGCCGAGCCCGATGCCCGCACCGCGTTCGGCATCCACGGGCCAAAGCCAAACAACCAGCGCTGGAACGAGTACTTCGCCACGGTCATCGCCCAGATCACCGACGACGCCGGCGAGCTGCTCTGGTACCGCGAGGTCTTCCACGCCAACGGCGGCGCGCACGGACCCATGAAGCGGGGCCTCTTCACCCTCGTCGTGGATCCCGGGCGAATCGACGAGTACGAGTCCCGTCATGCTGATCCGTGGCCGGACATGATGGCGGCTATCGATGACGCGGGCATCCACAACTACACGGGATTCCGGCGCGGCAACCACGTCGTCTACTACGGCGAGTTTGAGCCCGACATGGAGACCGCCTTCGCCCGCATCGGCCAGACC
>JBBSGX010000244.1:0-3719 GCA_038253685.1 Candidatus Limnocylindrales bacterium
AACTCCGCTGACCACCGTGGCGCCTGATCTCGCGGCTGACCGTCGATGGCGCGCGGCCGAGCCGGCGAGCGATCCGGCGGACGGATTCGCCGTGAGCCAGCCCGCGCGAGATCTCCTCACGGTCCGCCAGCGTCAGCGTTCGGAGTGCCCTGGTCCGGGCGGCGGGCACGATCCCACCGTTGGCTTTCACGACTCCGTGGATCGACCCAGCGTGCCTCCCCAGCGCCCGACCGATCTCGCTCAGCGACTGGCCCTCCTTCCAGCGACGCCACAGCTCCTTCTTCTGCGCCAGGCTCAGTCCAGGGCGACCCATCTGGGCCATGCGTTCACCTCCGGCGACAACACTGACGTCACAGCGTTGCACTCACCGGTTGAACTCACCGTTTGAGTAGTCGCGCACGAAGGCGTAGCCGTTCTGGCAGCCGCCAGCCCGCGATGGTCCCGGCGTCACCGAGGTCGACGATGAGCCACTCGCCCTCGCCGAGATAGCCGTCCGGGTGCCAGAACGTCGCGAGGTCCGCGTCGATGGCCCGCTCCGGACCGTAGGTGGCGAACGACCCGGTGACTGTGGTCCTTCCCCTGGCGGATCGCTCGGAGTTCGGTTTGAGCCATCTTGGCTGGCGATTCGCCGGCGAGGCTGAACAGTCAGCCGGGGATCGGGATGACCTCCTCCGGGATCACCTCAAGGCGGCCCAGCCGGCGCGGCGGCGTGCGTTCCAAGGACCCGATGGCCAGTCGCCGCGCAGGATGCCCAGTCGCGCCGACCGGCGGCTGCCGCCGCCTCGAGGTCCAGGAGAGCGCCCCGTTCGCTTTGGCCTGTCGCCCACGCTGCCGCATGCTCTGCTCCGCACAGCAGAACCGTCGGTGAGCAGAAGTCGACCCGCAGGTCGGTGCCGCGGTCTGCCAGCCAGAGGCGTTCGGGACACGCGCGATCGGGCGCACCGCCCACGACATCGACCGTGATCGCCTGCTGGCAAACCCCGCACGTCGTGTCGATGCGGGCCTCGTCGCCGAGCGCGGCCGCGATCCCGAGCGCGTCATAGGCGCACCAGGTCCCGAAGGACCTCCCGCGCAAAGACAGGTGGTGCGGTCCGGTGTCCAGGCTCAGCCCGGCCGAGCCTGTCAGACGGCCATCGGCGTCCCGGTCCACGCCGCCCGCCGCGGCGAGCGTCTCGAGCAGCGTCAGGACCGCAGGCAGGCTGAACCCGGTGACCTCGGCGATCTGGCCGGCCTCGACCGGCCGCTGGTGGGCAAACAACAGGGCGAATCCGGCTTCGCGCACGAGTTCGGCCCCGTCGCGAGCCGACCACAGGGCCCTCCTTGCATCTGGCAACGTCCGTGGATCTACCATCAGCCCATGATGGACTGCAGCCGGTCTAAACGCCTCTTGGCGAATCCCGAGCGACTCACCTCCGCGATCGGCTCGGATCGCCCAGCCGACGACCATGGATCCTGACGCGGTCAATCTGGCTTGGACGGCCGCTCAGCGCCAGCTGCCGGAGGGCTGGGCGCTCGACGGGCTGCGCTGTGCATCGACGGGTTTGACGCCCGAACAGCGGTCAGACGATTGGATCGCGGTCGCGCTCGGACCCAACGGCGAAGAGCGCACCCATCGCGGGCCCGATGCGATTGCGGCCCTCTTGGGCCTCGTGTCCAGCTTCGCCTAGCTAAACCAAGGCCGCGAACGCGGTGTCGCGGTCCCGATAGTCTGGATCAACACCACCTTGGCGCCCCGGAAGGTGAAGACCTGGTACAGCGCCCCGCGGGGAACGTCGAGATTGGCACGCACCTCGACCAGCACTGAGTCGCCACGGTCGTCAAGGATCACGGGGTGCGCGTCACCGCCGCGCGCGACGTAGTGCTCCATCGTCCCTCGGACCTCGCGACGATCGTGGCAGATGGGGATGTCCTCATCGGCTGGCACGCCCCGCCACACGACGCCGTCGTCCATGAGCTCGAGCAGGCCGTCGAGGTCCCGGGCGTCAAACGCGGCCTGCAAGGCATCTATGTGCATCCCAGCATCATATGAGGGGCACGCCCATGACCCCTCGAGGGGTGCCGTCATGTAGGTGGGGAACTTTTCAACACGTGGCTCCGCAAGATCATCAATCGGGAGCTTTGACCATTTGGGGCGATCGTGAAAGAAAGGGGGGTACCCTTGAATGTTCAAGATGGTGGGGAAATCTTCAGGCGGCCTCGATGGGCGGCCGGGGACGAATCCCACCCACAATGTCCGCCGACGTGCGCCAGTGCTAGTCTCACACTCAGCGGAGGCCCAAGAGCCGCTGTTCTGATCGCTGGTGTCCGCCCCTGTTGCTACCCACGTTGCTACCCGGAGGCACATTCGACAATGGCCGGACAGATCGGGGATCAAGCTCTCACCGCCATCATCGCCATTGCAGATCGCGTTGCACGCGCCGTGAACTGCCGATTGGGGCCGCCGAGCAGCCTTCGGTTGAATACCTGCAGCGGTTCCGCGAAGCGTTCCGGTATCTAGAACGATCGGTCGTCAACCAGGAGCACTCGGACGGCGATCTCAGCAAGCTGAACGACAAATGACGGCTCCCGGTGGCGAGATGGACCCGAACGTCATGCGCCATTACGCCGTGTGCAACAGCTGCGGTTGCGCGGGCACCTCAGCACACCGCAGCGCCCATGAAAAGGGCCGCTGCGGTCCTCCTGGGCCAAGACGGTCAACTTGGGTGGGCGATTCTTCGGTCGCCTAGAGGGGTGGCTCTCGCATCCCCCGGGGCTCATCATGGGCCGCCAGAAGGGCGCCGGGCAACGTCATCGACGAGATCGCTGATGAACGCCGGCAGCGAGCCGGCTTCCCCCCAGTCCCGCACCGACGGGGGCATCACCAGCAGCGTGTCCTGATCGTAGGGGCGGAAGGTCCTGGTGCGCATGACCGATTCTGGCATCTGCCAGGTCGCTTGGTGACGATCACCGACGCAGGCTCCTAGGGCCGACTCGAACGGTTCGCCGGGCCTCGCACGCTCGCCGGCGTCGCTGCGACCACCTCCGGATCAGCGACCAGGGCGCCGCCGCGGAGCGTGGCGCCGATGACGATCCCGGCACCCACGAGCACCAGATTCTTGATGATGTACTGACCCTCGAGCGTCGGCGCATACGGGAAATGCGCGAATGTCTCCGCCGGGTAGAGCAGCAGCGGCGTGAAGGTGCCCAGCATCTGCACGAACAACAGCCCGAGGGTCACCCGCATCGCCAAGCCGGTGATGAGGCCCAGCCCGATGAGGCACTCCACGGTGGCCAGCACCGGGAGCGCGGTCGTGGCCGGGACGAACCCGCCGGTCAGGTCCTGGATCGTCCGCCCCGCCAGTGCTTCGGCCGGGCTCAGGCCGGGAAAGAACTTCAGGGCACCGAACCACAGGAAGATCAGTCCGACGGCGAGCCGCAGCAGCGTGACGCCGTGCCGGGCCATCCAGGCCGTGATGCCGCGGTCGACACGGTCGAGCGGTCTTTGAAGCACGGCCCCAGTATCTGCCGGTCGCCGCCCAGACGCGGAAACGCCGCCGGGGGTGACCCGGCGGCGTCAGCCTGCCTGTCGAGACGGAAGCGGGCTAGATCCCATAGGGTCTTGTCAAGCTTTGATCCCCCAGTTGGGGTCGAAGTCCTGGCCGTTGCGCCAGACGCCCCAGACCATGCTGAGCGCCTTGCGCATGCAGTGGCCCAGGGCGTTCATCTTGGACTTGCCGGCC
>JBBSGX010000245.1:0-3703 GCA_038253685.1 Candidatus Limnocylindrales bacterium
ACGTCACTCGGATCGCCAAGCCTGACCCGATGCGTGAACATCGCGAACTGCTTCCGCCGGCGCAGGCTCAGGTAGCCCCGCTTTGGCGACACCCCCACGTCGGTGCCGAACCCGTTGACGATGGCCATGAGCCGGTCGTGGATTGGTCGCAGGCCGGCTCGCTTGGAGGCAGCCGGCTCGCTTGGAGGCAGGTCAGGCCTTCGGAGGTGCGACTACCAGGACGTCGAGGTGCCGCGGACCGTGCACGCCCTCGACGCGCTGGAGCTCGATATCGCTCGTGGCAGATGGCCCGCTGATCCACGTCAGGGGACGGCGCGGCTCCAGCCGGGGAAGCGCCTCCGGAACCGTGCCGACGATCTGCTCGGCGCGGACCACGCAGAGGTGGTAGTCGGGCAGCAGGGATAGGGCCCGTCTGCCCTGGCTCGCGCCTGCGTCGAGCACGATCGTGCCCGTCTCCGCGATCGCGACCGCGCACCCGGTGATCACGCCGTCGAGGCCGTCGAGGTCCAGTTTCGACAGCGGCGGGTCGTCGGCGACGGCCTCGACGGTGGCCTGCGCCAGCCACCCGGCCGGGACCCCTCCAGGCACCGCGATGCGTTTGGCACCGTGGGCTGCCAGCACTTCCGCCACCGTGCCGGAGAGCTCGGCCTCAGTCGTCCGGTGCACGGTCGCGCGGTAGTCCTCCACCCGCTCGACGAAGAGCTCCACGATGTCGATCGAGGGATCGAGCGCCAGCTGGTAGTCGCGCGGGATCGTCTTGATTGCGGGGGCGTCGCGCAACGCCGAACGGATGCGACCGAGAACGGCGTCCCGGCTGCCACGGACGTCGCGCCCTCGGTCCCTCATGACTCGTCCCGCCCGACGCGCTCCCACCAGCGCCGGAAGGATTCGCGTGGCGGCGCCTTGAGGTCGCGTTTCTTGAACCAGGCTCCGATCATGCCGGGCGCCCGGATGTGGCCGATCATTCCCCTGCGACCGACCAGGCGCGCCGCCAGCGCGGCAGAGCGCTCCGCGAGTCCCAGCCGACGGCGCCCGCCGAACGTCCAGCCAAGGGCTCCCATCGACGCCGACTCGCCGCTGGGCGGAAGGGCGCCCCTGTGCTCCACCACCCTCGCTCGAAGATGCACGAGCACCTCGGGGATGTCGATCCGAACCGGACACACCTCGAAGCAGGCACCGCACAGCGAGGAGGCGTAGGGGAGGGACGAGGTCTGCTCATCCACCGGCCCCTGGTTGATGCCCCGCAGCTGTGGCGTGAGGATCGCGCCGATCGGCCCGGGATAGGGCGACCCGTAGGCACGGCCGCCGGTGCGCTCGTAGACGGGGCAGACATTGAGGCAGGCAGAGCAGCGGATGCACCGCAGCGTCTGGCGGCCCACCTCGTCTGCCAGCACGTTCGTGCGGCCGTTGTCGAGCAGGATGAGGTGGAATTCCTGCGGTCCGTCGCCTGGCGTCACGCCGGTCCACATCGTCGTGTACGGGTTCATGCGTTCGGCCGTCGAGGAGCGCGGCAAGACCTGCAGGAAGACCTCCAGGTCGCGCCATGTCGGGAGCAGCTTTTCGATGCCGAGCACCGTGATCAGGACATCGGGGAGGGTCAGGCACATGCGGCCGTTGCCCTCCGACTCGACGACCACGACCGTGCCGGTTTCGGCGATGGCGAAGTTCCCGCCCGAGATGCCGACCTTCGCGCGCAGGAACTTCTCGCGCAGGTGCAGCCGCGCTGCCTCGGCCAGCTCCCCCGGGTCATTGCTGAGGTCGGCGGGTGCCGGCCGCCCGACGTCCTTCATCGCGGACGTGAAGATGTCCCGGATCTCGGAGCGATTGCGGTGGATGGCCGGGACCAGGATGTGGGAGGGGAGATCGTGGCCAAGCTGGACGATCAGCTCCGCGAGGTCGGTCTCCCAGGCGTCGATGCCGGCCACCGCCAGTGCCTCGTTGAGCTCGATCTCCTGCGTCGTCATCGATTTGACCTTGACCACCTCGCTCGATCCGTGAGAGCGGACGATGCCGACGACGATCGCATTGGCCTCGGCGGCGTCGCGGGCCCAATGCACGATGCCGCCGGCTGCCGTGACCTTCCCCTCCAGCTGCTGGAGGTACCCGGGCAGATCCCGCAGCACCTCGTCCTTGATAGCCGCCGCCGCGAGCCGCAGGTCTTCCCAGTCCGCGCGCTCGCCGACGGCCCTGGCGCGTTTGTCGCGGATCGTCGTGGTGGCGTGCCGCAGGTTGGTCCGGAGCTGGGTGTCGGCGAGGGCCTCCCGGGCCGCGATTGGGAAGGGCGGCGTGCCGCTGAAGGTGGGGAGCGGTTCGTGGAGGCCGTAACGCTCGGGCGGTGTCACGCGGCGTCCCCGGCGCTTGCCAGGATCTCCGCGAGGTGCATGACGCGGACCGGCGAACGATCGCGCGACAGCAGCCCGCCGAGGTGCATCAGGCACGACGTGTCCGAGGCGGTGAGTACCTCGGCCCCGGTCGAGAGGATGGCATCGAGCTTGTCGCGGCCCATTGCGACGGATGTGTCCGCATTCTTGACGGCGAACGTGCCGCCGAACCCGCAGCACTCCTCGGCGCCCGGGATGTCGACCAGCGTCAGCCCGTCGACCGCTCGCAGGAGCTGGCGCGGACGGTCGCCGATCGCCATGAGCCGAAGCGAGTGACAGGTCGGGTGGAGCGCCACCCGATACGGAAACCGGGCGCCGACGTCGGTCACCCCGGCAACATCGACGAGGAACTCGGTGAGCTCGTGGACGCGCGGCACGATCTCGGCGACGGCGGCGGGCAGCGTGGCGTCGAGCCCGCGATCCACGGCGTGGCGCGCCACTGTGGGATAGGAGTGGCGAACCATCCCGGCGCACGACGCTGACGGAGTCACCACCGCGTCGTAGCCCGCGAACGCCTCGCTGAAGTGCCGTGCTACCGGGACGCAGGCGTCCCGGTAGCCCGTGTTGAAGTGCATCTGGCCGCAGCACGTCTGGTTCTCCGGAAAGTCGACGTCGTGTCCCAACCGGCGCAGCAGTCGCACAACCGCCTGCCCGACCTCTGGGAAGAGCAGATCGTTGAAGCAGGTGACGAAGAGCGCAACCCTCACGACATCAGGCTAGCGGAGATACGGCTTGCCGCTACGCTACGCGCCGATGCAGCCTCGACGCCCTCCGGCCGGACGCGCCGCGAGCTGGGATTCCGCCTACCGGAAACCGGCCTTCGTCCGCCTCGCCGATGCAGGCCTGTTCGAGTCACCGGTGCTCGACTCGGGCTGCGGCACCGGCGAGCACGCGCTGTTTCTCGCCGCGCGGGGATTCGACGTCGTCGGCGTCGACATCGCGCCGTCGGCGATCGCGAAGGCGCGCCAGAAGGCGGGGGAGCGCGGCGTCGCGGCGACGTTCCTCGTCGCGGACGCCATGGAGCTGGACGCACTCGACCGTCGGTTCCGGACGGTCATCGACTCAGGCGTCTTCCATGTCTTCGAGACGACGGAGGAAGTGGCGCGCTACGTGGCGAACCTGCACGCCGTGCTCGAGCCGGAGGGCTTGCTCCACCTGATGTGCTTCTCGGACGAGGAACCGGGCAGCTGGGGCCCAAGGCGCGTCACGCGCGACGAGCTTCGCACCGCCTTTGCCGTCGGCTGGCAGATCGAATCGATCGAACCGGCCGAATTCGAGGTAAACGGCCCGGACAGGTCGGCGAAGGCCTGGCTGGTGCGTTG
>JBBSGX010000246.1:0-3676 GCA_038253685.1 Candidatus Limnocylindrales bacterium
CCGCGAGTCTGATCGACGTTCCCGCGAGGATGAGGCCCAGGCCGGCTGCGAGATCGGCGGCCGCCGCCGGGATTGATGCGCCCGAATAGGTTGTGGCCCACGGGGCCGTCAGCCGAATGACGACGATCGTGGCAACAGCGAAGGCGAGCTCGAGGGCGAGCGCCCAGACCACGGCGACGCGGATCGGCCGCGTGGCCGGGAGCTTGGTCTGCACAGCGGCATTGTGTCATCGCCGAAAACTGGCAAGACTGTGGCCAGCCACACGTTCTGGCCGATCGTATGTACGGCTCGCCCCGACGTATCTGGTCCACGGATACCGGAAGGTACCGGTGCCTGCGTCGAATGTGGCGCGGCTTGAGACATCCGGCGTGGAGGCAAACGATGGACCGGGTCCTGCCAATGATCATGCTGTTGGCCGCGCTTCTGGTTGGCTGTGCGTCGGCGAGCAGCTCCCCGGCGAGCAGCGCCCCGGCGAGTAGCGCTCCGGCCGGCGGTTCCGGCCCAGCATCCATTCAGCCACAGGCCAGCAGCCAGCCGACTTCGGGCCTGGCTGCATCTGGTCTCGCGGCCAGTCCATCTCCTGGGACAGACTCCCCGCTGGAGGGAATCTGGAAGACCACGACGGTTACCCCTGCCGACATGGAGGCGGCCCTCCGAAAGGCCGGCCTTCAGAAGTGGATCCAGCCCTTCCTTGCCACTGGCGTGGGCGACTCGAACGTATTCACCTTGAGGATCAAGAACGGGCAATGGATCCAGTACTGGTCAAAGGATGGAGGGCCCGCCGACAACAACGACGAGGGATCCTATGAGATCACGGGGGATGTCGTAACGATTACCCATCCCGGTGGTGTGGATGCCCTCTCATGGTCGGTCGACGGCGGGGAGCTGACACTGGGTTACGTCAGCAATAAGTTCCCGCCTTACAACGGAATTCCGGAGGAGGTCTACCAGCATGCGTTCTACACGGCCGCGGTGTTCGAGCGGCAGCCGTGAAGGCGGGAATCGGTTCTCGCTTGGCAGTTGGCACGGCGCTCCTGGTCGCGTCGGCTGGTTGCGGTGCGAGCGTGGGCACCGACATGGACAAGGCCGGTGGAGGACCCGTTCCGGTCACCCTGCGACTCGGCAGCGCGGATAGCGACCAATCCTCCGGCGTCTCATTGCTCAAGTACTTCGCCGCTCAGGTGGAGGAACTCTCTGCGGGCCGAACTCGCGTCCAGATCGTGTTTAATGCGGTGGGCAACGCGACGGACTTCGAACCCGAAATGATCAGGGCCGTGAGAGACGGCACCTTCGATCTGGGGTGGGTCGGTGCTCGCGCGTGGGATACACAGGGCGTGTCCAGCTTCGATGCGCTTCAGGCCCCGTTCCTCATCACCGCCTATCCGGTTCTCGATCATGTGGTCTCGGGCCCTATCGCCACCCAGATGCTCGCCGGACTGGATAGCGCTGGGTTCGTAGGGCTCGGTCTATACCCAGACCAGCTGCGGCATCCGCTGGGCTTCCTCAGGCCGCTCAGATCGCGACTTGACCTGGCTGGCGCGACGATCCGTGTAACTACCTCGAATGCAATCGACGCAATGATCCGTGCGCTTGGGGCGGTACCCGTGCATTTGAACGGTCCTGCCTTCGCAACGGCGATTGACGAAGGTCAGGTTGACGGCGCGGAGACTTCGGTCGGGGGGGCGGCCTCCCTCCCGGCCAGTTCGATCATGACAACGAACATCACATTCTATGCGAAGACGATCACCCTGTTCGCCAATGCGAAGCGATTCTCTTCACTCTCCGATGACACCCGCGCAATCATTCGCGAAGCGGCCCAACGCACCCGGCATTTCGCACTGGAGCAAGATCCAGAAGGCGACGAGCTGACCACATTCTGTGAAACGGGTGGGACCGTTGTCATGGCGGACGAGGCTGACCTGAAAGCGATGCGTGCAGCAGCCCAGAGCGTTTATGCGGACCTTCAGAAGGACGAGCGCACGAAAGCGTTCATCAACCAGATCCAGGACATGAAGGGCGCCGTGTCCGTGCCCGTGCCGACGCCTCTGCCTGAGGCATGTTCTTCGCCCAAGCCCTAGACGTCAGTGCCGGACGGAACCCGGACGCAAGGGGGCTCCAAACCCGATCGATCTGGCTTACGGCCGAGCGGCATCTCGGCCATCAGCCGAGTCCCAGAGCCACGGAGACTCACGAGGTCGAGGCTGCCACCCAGCGTCTCGACGCGGTCGGCGATGCCGCGCAGGCCTGAACCCAGGTTGAGGTCCGCGCCCCCGATTCCGTCGTCAGTCACGTTGACGGAGACCCGGTCCTGGTGCTGCCGCACGGTCAAGGAGGCTCTGGACGCATTGGCATGCTTCGCGACATTCGTGAGCGCCTCAGCGGCTACGAAGTACACCGCTTCCTCGATCTCCTCGCGAAGTCTCTTCGCAGGCGCGTCAACGCTGACGCGCACTGGGCTGTTGTCCGCGAGCTCACCCAGCGCAGTCGCGAGCCCGAACTCCGAGAGGATGCGCGGGTGCATTCCGCGCGCGAGCTCGCCCAGATCAAGCGTCGCGTCATCGAGCACGCGCTGGGCATCATCGATCTGGTGAACGCTCGACTGGTAGCCAGCTTGCGCAGCGAGACCTCGGGCCTGTGCCAGGGTCTCGGAAAGAACCGACAGGTGCTGCTGCGGGCCTTCGTGGATACGCCGTTCCAACCGCCGCCGCTCGTCGTCCCCAGCATCCAGAAGGCGCCGTCGCGACGCACGTACCTCCGCTACCTGGCCCAAGACGTCAGCTTGTAGCCGAGCGTTTGCTGCAGCCAACCTCGCCACCATGGCCACCGAGTCCGCCAGTCCCTGGTCATCGAGTACCGCGGGATCGTGCACGAGCACAGCCGCAGGCTGATCGGCAACAAAGACCCTGGTGATCGCGCGGCCTGAGCCCCCTTCGGGAAGAGCCAGCGCATGGCCACTGGTGCCGACAAACGCCGCAGATGGTCCATGCCAGTAGCCGATCTCCAGCGACGGGTCGCCGAGCGCCCTTGCAAGGGCGTCCCGGAGAGTGCCCGATCGCGACTCCGACAGCTCGATGACGAGATCGGCCACGGCCCCACGCTCCCATGCTGGGTGGACAAGCGCCACCAACATTCCGACAGCGAGTGCGATGAGCGCAGCCTCGTAGGCGAGAAGGAGAATCCAGTCGGCGTCTCCGGCTGGAAAAAGGGCGTGTCCGATCGCCGTCCCGACGAGCACGGCTGCGAAGGTGAGCATTGCAGCCACGACTCGTACTCGAGCACGGCGCAGTGGGCCGCGCGCCTTGAGAAAGTCGCGAATCGCGACGCCAGAAACGACAAGCGCGAAGGCAACATCCGTTGCAGGACTGCTGGCCGTCGCCGTGGCGATGGCTGCTGCGTAACCGAGGACGATTACAGCCTGGTCAAACCGAGAGCCGATCCGCCCGCTCGGAAAGGTGAGCAGCGTGTGGACCAGCAGCCCTCGGTGCAGGAAAAGGAGTTGGCCGGCAAGCCAGGCGAAGGGCATGAACGCGACCACGGCGAAGTTCCCAAGGAACCAGGCGAAACCCATGGCGACCATGAGCATCCCGGTCCTGCTGTCGGGCCGCCGAGTCGAGGCGATCAGTCCGGAGCCGACCCAGGTCCAGCCAATGGCGATGTCCGGTATCCACGCGGCGGC
>JBBSGX010000247.1:0-3661 GCA_038253685.1 Candidatus Limnocylindrales bacterium
AGCCAAGGGTTCGGCACGACGACGGTCCGGCAGATCGCTGCCGACGCGGACGTCAGCACCGGGACCGTCATGGCGATCGGCGACAAAGCCGCCCTGCTCGTGGCGATCTTCGACGGCTGGATCGACGCCGTACATCAAGCATGCAAACGTGAACACGACACCGGCCGCTCCCCTGTCCCGTCCACCGACGTCGCTGACGTCATGGCCCTGTTCGAGCCGTTCGTCGCCCATTTCGCGCTCAACCGGGATCTCTCGCGCGAGTACGCCGCGATCATCGTCCGCGGCGACCACGAGTCCGCTATCTTCGACGAGCTGGCTCTCGCGCTGGTGAGCGAGCTCCACCAGGTCCTGTCCCAGGCGCGCCTGTCCGCGGACGACCCGGGCCCAGCTGCTAGCTCCGTCTACTTCTCCTACATCGGCCTTCTGATGACCGTGGCCAACGGCGCCATCGGAGAAAACGCCGCAACCGAGCAGCTTCGCGACGTCATCGCTTTCGTCCTCAACTACAAAGGAAACCAATGATCGCGACGCCCACGTCTGGTGGCCCACGGCGCTGCTCGCCCTCGCGCTCCTCACCGACGCGCTGATGTCCATCCGACCGCCCGCCTTCATCCAGCAATGCCTCGAAGGGGTCCGGTTTCCCCGCGACTGGTGGGCCGACGCGTTGCGCTCAGCCCGAGCGGCCACGCCCTACCCGGGTGGGTCCTGACCAGCGATGCAGTACACCTACCTCGGCACGTCGGACGTGCGGGTGAGTCGGATCGCGCTCGGCTGCATGGGGTTCGCCGGCCGGGCCGACAACAGAAACCCCTGGGCATTGAGCGACGCCGCCGCCCAGCCCATTTTCCGGCGCGCTGTCGAACTCGGCGTCACGCTGTGGGATACCACGAACGTCTACGGCGACGGGACGTCGGAGGAGATCGTCGGGCGTGCGGTCCGGCGCTACACCTCGCGCGAGGAGGTCGTCATCGCCACGAAGGTCGGCCTCGCGATGCACGACGGACCGACCGGCTCCGGACTCTCCCGTCCGGCGATCATGGAGCAGATCGACCGGTCACTGCGCCGCCTCGGCACCGACTACATCGACCTCTACCAGATCCACCGCTTCGACCCGAACACACCGGTCGAGGAGACAATGCAAGCACTGCACGACGTCGTCACCGCCGGCAAAGCGCTCCACATCGGAGCCTCGTCGATGGCCGCCTGGCGGTTCGCAAGATGCAGCACATCGCCGAACTCAACGGCTGGACCCGCTTCGTGTCCATGCAGAACCAGTACAACCTGCTCCAACGCGAGGAAGAGCGCGAAATGTTCGACCTCCTCGCCGACCAGACCGTGTCCAGCCTGCCGTGGTGCCCACTGGCCAAAGGCCGCCTCGCCCGCCCGTATGGCCAGAGCACCCCCCGATCGAACGCCGACCCAATCGGCCAACAATTCTTCAGCAACCCCGACCGCAGCATCGTCGTCGCCGTCCAGGACGTTGCCCGTGACCGCGAGGTCCCGATGGCGCAAATCGCAATCGCATGGCTGCTCACCAACCCCGTCGTCGCCGCCCCAGTTCTCGGCATCACCAACCTCCGACACCTCGACGCCGCCGCCGCCGCAACCATGACCACGCTCACCGAGCACGAGCGGCACGCCCTGACCACGCCATACACGCCACGCCGACCAACCGGCTACTGAGCACAGGCAGTAATCCGGCGAGGGCAATGGACAGTGTGCTTGAGAGCGCGCCCTTGCCACCGTCCGTGCCAATTCGCGACCCGCTCGCCTCCATCGAGCTCCAGATGAGGAACCGTTCGCTTACGCCGCCGGGCGTCGGACGCGGCGAAAGTGCCCGATGATCATGCGCGTCTCGTAGGACGCCCCGTTACCGGGCGGTCGTACGGTCGCCCGCAAGGGATCCGCTTGCGCGACTTGATGATCTTGCTCGGCTACCGGGCGGACGCGTCCGCCAGATCGTTCGGCTACCCGTGGGTGATGAGCGCGTCGAGGACAAGCTCTAGTGCGGAGTTGAGCGCAGAAGCGGTCAGCCAGTTGCGTGTGCTGGCGGCGTGCATGGCCAGACCGTCGGCCAAGGCGAGGGCCGCGTGCGCGGCCAACCGGCAATGCTCCGCCGGCACCTCGTGGTCGAAGGCGGAAGCGAACGCGGCGCTCAGCGCCTCGTGGACTTCGCCTAGGACGGTGCGTTGGATGTCGGCCAACGCCGGGGACGTCGCCGCCCGGGCGGCGAAGGCGACCTGGATACGCGCCTCCATGTGCCGCCGTTCGTCCAACGGCAGGATTTCTCGGAGCACACTCGAGAGGTTCTGACGTACGTCGGGTCCCAGCTGCGTCGATTCGAGTCGGGTCCGGACGCGGTGCACGACCTCGGCGAACGCTGCGGACAGCATGACGTCTTTGGTCGGGTAATGGTGCTGGACCGTCCCGATGGAGACGCCTGCTGCCGTGGCGACCTCGCGGACGGTGGCGTGGCCCATCCCTCGGTCAGCGACGATGGCGAGCAGCGCGTCAGTGATCACCGCTGCCGTCGGCTTGGCCGCGGTTGACATCTGCCTCACCCAGAGCATAATACAGATGTATGGACCCATACAGGCGTATGACACTGCCGAAGGGGCTCGTCGCGGGAACCGCCGCCGCACTGGCCTTCACGTGGGGGCTGTTCGCGACCAGCCCCGGCTCGGGCGTCAGCCTCATCTCACCCGTCGTGCAGAGCATCGTGTATCTCGCTCTGCTCGCTGTGACTGCCCGAAGCCCCCGACTGAAAGTGCTCATCGTGCGGACCTTCCAGCGGTGGACCATCAACCCGCTGATGAGGCTGTTGCTCGCCGTCGGCGTCAATCCCCTGGGATTGGCCATCCTCGAGACTCGCGGTCGGGTGTCGGGCAAGCTGCGTCGCACACCTGTCGGTAACGGACGGATGGGCGACTCGGTCTGGATTATCGCCGAGCACGGCATGCGGGCAAACTACGTCCGCAACCTTCAGCGTGACCCGCGCGTACGGGTGCGGCTCCGGCAGGGCCTGCGATACCGCTGGGTGCCGGGCATCGCCACCGTCATGGTCGACGACGACGTATTGGCGCGACAACGCATGATCATCCGATGGCACCCGCTGCGCGCATTCAACGCCATGAACGTGCGAGTACTTGGCGCCGAGCTGCTCACCGTTCACGTGCGGCTACTGGAGGAAAACCAGCGAGGACGCCGCCCGATCATCCCACGTCGACGAGCCGCCTCTCACACCCAGCGCTACCTCGAGGCAGCACGCTGCCAGCCAGACCGGCGTGCCACCGCGAACAACGTCCTCACCAGCGACAACGAACCGAACATCACAGCCTAACGACACCGGGGGGTTATGACTTGTCCCAGCCGAGGATCGTCTCGTGGGACCGCTATGTCGTCTCGGCGTCTGATAGTGCGGACCCGATCAGGTTTTGGAGGCGCTGCCACCTCGTGCGGGTGATCTCGTACTCGACTTCGCCCTGCTCGGCCCCTGGTATCGGATCGTCGTACGGTTCGCCGCAGATAAAGGCGCGGACAAAAGCGAGCCCGGCGGCGTTCATGGTCGCCCGCGACGCGGTGTTGACCGCCATGGTTTGGGCGAAGATCCGGGTGAGCCCGACGTCGGCGAAGCCGTAGCGGATCAGTTCGCGCGCGCCCT
>JBBSGX010000248.1:0-3658 GCA_038253685.1 Candidatus Limnocylindrales bacterium
GCACCGGCCTGACGGGAGCGTTGCTGATCTACTACCTGGCCGAGCTGCCGAAGCACGGCGGCCAGGAAGCCGATCCCCTCACGTTGAGCTTCCTCACCGCGGCGTTCTTCGTCTCGGAGCTGTGCCTCTCACCGCTGTTCGGGTTGCTCTCCGACCGGCTCGGGCACCACCGCGTGATGCAGTTCGGGCCCGTCTTCGGGTTCGTCGCCGTGATCCTTACGGGCCTCACCACCAACCTCTGGGTGCTCGGCTCGACGCGCTTCCTGGAGGGCGCCTCGACCGCGGCCAGCGTCCCATCGATCCTGGGCTTCCTGGCGATGGCCACGGCCGGCGACGAGGCACTTCGTGGCCGGACCTCGGCGCGCTTCGAGGCGGCCACGATTGCCGGGCTGGGGGCTGGATTTGCGGCCGCGGGCCCGCTGTGGGTGATCTTCGGGCCGATTGCCTTCTTCATGAACGCCGTGGTCTATGTCGTATCGCTGCTCATCTACCGATACCAGGTGGCCGCACCCGACGCGCCGGCAGGTCCCGGCCACAAGCCCGGCTACGGCATCGATCGGTACGTGCAGCTCCTGACGAAGTCCCACGTGTGGCTCCTGGCGCCCACCTGGATCGCGATCAATGGTGCGGTCGGTCTCTACACGGGCCAGACGCTCTTCCAGCTGATTCGGGCGCCGGATCCCAGGTTCTCGGATCAGCTCCTGGTCGGTGGCTTCGGTCCCTTTCTCGTGACCGGCGGCTTCATCGTCGCCGGCATCGTGTTCTTCGCGGGCCTCGTCTGGTGGGGCAACCGCTTCAAGCTCTACCGGCGCACAACGATCATTTTCATGGGCATCGTTGGAGGCGCGATCCTGGTCGTCTCCGCGCTCCTGCTCAACCACAGCGGTGGCGTGAATGACCTGCTCAAGGTGCCCCCGGCGATCGGCCTCGGCATCGGGCTTTTCATCCTGGCGGGAGCCACGCCGGCGGCCCTGGGACTGCTTGCGGACATTTCGGAGGCGTTTCCGGACGATCGCGGCGCGATCATGGGCCTATATAGTGTCTTCCTGGCGGTTGGCCAGATCATCGGGGCGTTCATCGGCGGCCTGGCTGCAGAACGATGGGCACTCGACGGGATTCTTCTCGCTACATTCGTGTTGATGGGGATCGCACTGGTGCCGCTAGCCCAACTCCGGCGCTTCGAGTTCCGCTTCGAGCCGTCGCCTGACGCCGGCCCGAGCGTCGAGCTGATGTAGTCAGGCGCATGACCGCCTGTCCCAATTGCGGCGCTGACGTCCCGCAGATGCCCTACTGCATCGCCTGCGGGGCGAGCCTGGCGTCCGGGGACGCCCACGAGCACCGCCGGTTCGCGGCCTCGCCGCACGAATCGGCGGTCGCGCTGCGCTTCGCCTCCACGATGCTCCCGCGCCTGCCGAAGGCCCACATGGCGGCGTTCAACATCAGCCTCCTGGTCGGCCTGGTCCTCGTCGTCGTGATCGCCGCGCTGGGCTACTACCCGGTGGCGCTGGCTGCCGGCGCCTTCATCGTGCCGCTGCTGCTCGTCGTCTACATCTACGACGTCGACGACTTCGAGGACGAGCCGATCCGGGTGACGGCCTACACGATCGCCTGGGGCGTCATCGCCGGGGCGGTCTTCGGATTCGTCCTGCGCGCCATGTTCCCCGGCGTCAACCCGCTCATTGGGGAGGACCTCATCACCGGCGTCCTCAAGACGGGGGTCATGCCCCTGATCGGTGGAGCGCTCGCGCTGGCCGGACCCCTGATCCTGCTGCCGTACCGCAAGTTCAACGACGTGCTGGATGGGGCGACCTTCGGTGCGACCGCCGGCGCCACCTTCGCCGGGGCGCAGGTGATCGTGCAGTCCATCGACCTGTTCTCCGCCGGCCTGCATCCGGGGGGCGACGTTGGGTCGTGGGTCATCCGGATCCTGCTGCACAGCGTGCTCATCCCGATCATCCTCGGCTGCGCCGTCGGGTCGGTCGCCGGCGCGTTCTGGCTGCGCTACCGGGCTCCGGTTCCCGACCGCGGCAAGCTCGGCGCCGTGGGAAATCCGCTGATGGCGCTGCTGATGGCGGCGCTGCTGCTGCTGGCCTCGAGCGTCGGGCTCAACCTGCTGAAGGACATTCCGAGCCTGCTCATCGAGTCCGTGCTTGCGGCCGTCGCGCTGATCTGGCTGCGACTGGTGATCCACCTCGGCCTGCTGGAGGAGATCATCGAGGTTGCGGAGGGTCCGCCCGTCACCTGCGCCAACTGCGGCAAGGAAACGCCGCGCGGCACATTCTGTGCAGCGTGCGGCGTATCTCTGCGGGCACTTCCGAAGGGCCGGAGCGGCGCGTCGTCGTCGCCCGGGTCGCCTGCCCTGCCACCGATTGAGCCGCCCTCAACCCCGGACGCGACAGCATGAGCCTGTCGACGAATCCGCCGGATCCGTTGCCCGGGTCGGGTGCCGTCTCAACGCCTCCTCCGCCTCCGGCCGCGTCGCCGGCCGCGCCCGCGCCTCCTCCCGGCGGCCCAGCCGGGAGCCATCTTCCGCGCCTCTCGCAACAGCGCCCGTTGGTCCTGTTCGCCATCGGCTTCGCGGTGATCCTGGTCGTGGTGCTGGCGATCGTCCTGGTGTTTGCGCCAAAGCCCGCCCCGCCCCGCTGCCCCGATCCGGATCAGCCGTGCACGCAGGTTTCGCAAGGCCAACGCCCGATCGCCGCAGGTGGTGGCCTGACCGTCGAGCTGCCGCCACCGACGACCAGCACCTCGCCGGTCCTGCGCAACGGCGCGACCTGGACCGACTCGACCTCCAGCGTCCAGATCGACTACGACGATACGGTCTGGACGCTCGACACGACCACACCCGCCGGGCTGATGCTGCTCACGGCGGCGAACGGCAACATCGTGCTGCGCATCGAGGCGGACAGGGCGACCGACGTGGACGCACCGAAGCTGCTCAGCGCCCTCGAGCAGTTCACGGCCGGCATCTTCACGGGCGTGGCGCGCGACAACTCCCCGGCGAACATGCCGCTCCACCCGCAGATCGGGTACATGGACGCGCTCGGTGAGTACCTGGTCGGGACGTCGAGCGAGGGCGGGCAGATCACGAACTACGGTTTCACGCTGGTGACGGCGTCCGATACCACGACCAACGCCACGATCGGGGTCCTGGTCGCGGTGCCGGAACCCGACCGGCTGGCAGGCAGCGGTGCCGGTGCGCCGCGCGTCGTCAAGCTGGTGGCGGGACTCGTCGACGAGGTCATGAAGCACGTCTACTGGACGCCGCCGCAGTGATCCGGCCGACTGCCCGAAGGCTGCTTCGGCCTGCCGCGGCGCTGCTCGTCGTGGCGCTCGCGGTGGTCATGGTGGCAACCTTCGCCATGCGGCCTCTATCGGTCGAGGCGCCCGACGTACCCGGCACCAGCGGTCAGCAGCCCCCCACCGAGAGCGGCTGCCACGGCCTCTGCCTCGGCGATGCTCCGGCCGGGGGTACCGCCGCGGGCGCCGAAAACGCGGCGACCGGTCCCGACGTCACCCTCGGCGCGACCGATCCCGGCACCGCGATCCAGGTCGACTTCGTGCTGCGACAGCCCGGCAAGGCGGCCATCGACGCCTTCCTTGCGGCGCTCAACAACCCGCGCTCAGCCGACTACCACCGGTACTTGACGCCGGCCCA
>JBBSGX010000249.1:0-3600 GCA_038253685.1 Candidatus Limnocylindrales bacterium
GCGGAGCGTTGCGAACTGGCGCATCTGCGCGACCGACATTCTGGTCGCACGCAGCCGCCGGAGAAACGCCAACCAAAGGAGGTCCGTCTCCGAGTACGTTCGCTTTCCGCTGGCCTCGCGGCGGACCGGACCGATGAGTCCAGCGCGTTCGTAATACCGAAGCGTGTGAGCGCTGAGGCCGGTCCGTTCGGACGCCTCTCGAACTCCGATCGCATGCATGTCCGCCAGTTTCCCACTTCGAGTGCGCTCGAAGTCAAGGGCAGCGGTCAGGAAGGACTCGAACCCTCGATCTCCTGATCCGGAGTCAGGAGCTTGACTCAGGGTCCGAGCGCAAACTCCGACCTATTGACAGGTGGACCTGCGAAAAATCATTAGGCGCGATGGTCGTCACGGGAGGTCCATGGTAGCCCGGCGACCGCCGGCCGGCACCCGCCGCGAACGGCCGCGGAGTGAGGCGCGCCAGCCGCCCGATGTCGTCGGTGCCGGCTGACTCGCTTTCGATAGGGTCAGGGACGGGAGGGCAGTTGGTCCGCCGGAACCTGTGGGCGAAGATCATCGAGAGCTTGTGAGAACTCCCCGCGAAGGACACGTTGATCGACGTCGTCAAGCCAGCACGCCTCGATGCCGTCGAGAGCGACCGCTGCGAGGTCATCGAAACCGAGCCCTTGAGCCTCGGCCACGCTGCGGTACTCCTTGCCGAGGTCGAGGTCGGTCATCGCCGGGTCATCAGTGTTGAGCGTGGCGAGCAGTCCCGCCTCGCGCATCGCCCGGAAGGGGTGCTCGCGGAGGCTCGGAAACCGATTGGCGATGACGACGTTGCTATTGGGGCAGACGGTCAATGGGATGCGGTCGGCGGCCATGCGCCGGACCAGCGCCGGGTCCTCCACGACCGCGATCCCGTGGTCGATGCGCTCCAGGCCAAGCACGTCGAGGCCGATCAGGATGTTTTGAGGTCCCACGCCTGCCGCCTCGCCGGCGTGGCCGGTGCGGCGGAACCCCTGACGGCGCGCGAGTTCGAACGGCTCGGCGAAGGACGCCAGGTCCACTCCCAGCTCCGTCGAGTCCATGCCCACGCCGATGACCCGCTCGGGACGGCTCTGGTGCCGTAGCTCGGCCAGCTGCTCGACGAGCTCCCGTCCCGCGGGCGGTCCGTAGGCTCGATCCATGTCGGCGATCAGCATGCATCGCACCCTGGTGTCAGCCTCGGCCGCCTCGATCCCGGCGGTCAAGCCCTGAATGATGCCGGCCAGCGTCTGCCCGGCTGCGAGGTGGCGCGCAGGCGTGAAGAACATCTCGCGGTAGCGCAGGCCGTGGGCTGCTGCATCGACGAGCGACTCGTACGCGATGCGCTCCCAGTCCGCGGGTTCGACGAGGGTTTCCTGGACCATCCAGAAGATCGCAAGGAACGAATCGAGCGAGGTGTAGCGGTAGAGCTCCGTCGGATCCTCGACGGCGAGGGTCCGGCCGGCCTTCCGGGCCAGCTCCAGCACGGTCTGCGGACGCACACAGCCCTCGACGTGACAGTGCAGCTCGACTTTCGGAATCGCGTCGTACAGGTCCCCGACGAGCGTCTCGTCACCCACGGTGCACCACCCTAGCGTCTCGGCGCCGTTACAGGGACCGCGCCGGTCTGAAGGCTGGAGGATATTGCCGGACGTGGAAGATCAGGTCTTCGTGCGCAAACTCGGAGCCATTGACAGGTGGAGCTGCGAAAAATCATTAGGCGCGATGGTCGTCACGGGAGGTCAATGGTACCGGCGCAGGACGCTCCACGCGGCGGGATGGGTGGCCGAGAAGGAGGCCTCGAGGCCCAAGCCGATGATTACGTGCACGGAAGCCAGCCACGCGCCATACCAGGCGATCCCATCAGGTCGCGTCCACGTTCCGGAGGAACGCGAACACGGAGTCGACGGACCCGGGTTCCGGGGCGGAGGCCGGGGCGCCGTCGCCCCCTGCCCTCAGCCGGTGGGGATCCGGACCCAGTTCTGGCGCCCGTAGGCCAGCTGGAAGCCGACCCGGACCATGTTCCGGTACGAGTGGTTCAGCGGGTCCTTCTCCGTCTCCTCGCCGGTCTCGGTGACGGCGAGCCGGCACCCCAGATCCCGGGCGTCGCGGAGGCGGCGGAGGAACATCGCGGTCTGCCAGCCGCGCCCGCGGTACTCCTCGAGCGTTGCCCCATACCCGAGCCAGGCGACGCCGTCGGCCATGTGAGTCGCCGCCGTGCTGACAGGGGTCTCGCCTTCGAATCCAAGGTAGTGGATCCAGCCTGGCCGGCCGATCGTCGAGATCGCGATGTCGCCGACTGAGCCCGGCATCTCAAAGGCCATCGAGCAGACATCGCCCCAGACCGAGGCCAGGGAGGCATCGATCTGCTCTATCCGCAGCGCGGGCGCGGACTCAGCCGAGGGATCGGATGTGGGAACCTCGTCCAGATCCCGCCATATTTTTACCCAGCGTGCGCCCTTGACGTACCCGCGCTCGTTCAGCCACGGCACAAGCTCCGCCGGCTGCGCGCCCGGCGCGACGTGGATAACAGACTGCGTCACCCCAAGATCCAGGTAGAACTGCGAGGCAGCCTCGACGTCGGCCTCGGTCGCGAGCTGCGCAGTGCCGAGCCCGACGACCCGGTTGAAGAACCCGAAGTCGATGGCCGTCAGCCCGAAGGCGACGGCACCACCGACGACCGTGGTGGCTGCGCCCGTTGGATTGCCGCGCTTCCATGCTGCGGCCACGTATGTGTCCTGGTACGCGAGCGCCTCGGACATCTCCAGCGAGTAGGCGAGGCCCGGGTCCAGAGCCCACGAATCGGTCGACATGCTCATCGTCTTCCCCAATGCGGACGTTCGACTGGCTTGCGGCGGCCGCCCTCGAACGACTTCAGCCCCCCTCGACGCCTCGTGCTCGAACTCCCACCTATTGACACGTGGAGCTGCGACAAATCATTCGGTGCGAGGACGCCCATCAGCATTTGACCTGTATCGCGGCCCGCGACGGCCGCCACATCGTCGAGATCGGGGCGTCATCGAGCACGGCTCGGAAACCGCCTGTGCGCCGAAAGCCGGCCCGTTCGTAGCGATGATCGTTTTCGGGGTTCGATGACTCAAGGTAGACCGGCACGCCGGCCGCGTCCCATCGCGCCAGGTCCTCCGCAAGGAGGCGCTGTCCGAGGCCATGGCCCTGATGGTCGGGATGGGTCGCCAACAGGCTGAGATAGGCATGCGGCTGGCCGCGCGGGTGGTTGGCATCGAACCGCTCCCATAGCTCGAACATCGCGCGTGCTGCGGCCGGTTCGAGCGTCGCCCTGACCAACTGCTCGAGCGCCTCCTCGCCAGCGCCCGACAGCTCGGTCCCACCGGGCGGAACCCAGACCGAGACGGCCGAAGCGTTTTCCGTCATGAACGCGGTCGAGTAGCGGAGTGCACCTTCGACGTACATCCGCCAGTACGCAGCGTGGTGGACCGTTGAGCCGTCAGGTTTCGCGAGCGCGACGCTCCAAACGGGATCGTGAAGGAACGCCAGCGTCAGCGTCTCCGTGACAGGACCGATGTCGTCGAGGGTTGCCGGGCGGATGGCCATCGGAGCATCCTCGCCGAGAACCGC
>JBBSGX010000250.1:0-3583 GCA_038253685.1 Candidatus Limnocylindrales bacterium
GCCGTCACGCTTGATGCCATCGTGCGGATCTGGCGTTCCGCATTCGCGTGGATGCCCGTCGATCGTGGCCGGGCGTGGTTCCGGTTGGTCTGGGTCGCCACGCTCGCGTTGAGCCTCCTGCTCGTGTTGGGCGCAATGCTTATCGTGATCCAGACGTAGCTGCCGTGGAGGACCATGGCGCTCGGGACAGGCGTCGCCCGGATGGTCGCGGAGGCGTGCCGAGCTGGTTGAATGCCAGCCTCAACTACTGCTCGCGCTGCGGAGCCGACCTCGAGTTCGGTCCGGTTCTGGGGGAGGAGCGCGATCGGCTTGCCTGCCGAAGCTGCGGCCACATCGCCTACGTCAATCCGCGAATCGTCGTGACGACACTGCCGGTCACCGATTCGGGCGAAGTCTTCCTCCTGCGGCGGGGGATCGAGCCCGGATATGGATCGTGGGCGCAGCCCGGCGGTTTCCTGGAGATCGACGAGACGGCCATGCAGGGCGCCGTCCGGGAGACCCTCGAGGAGATCGGTCTGGTGGTCGAGCCAACCTCGATCGTCGGTCTCTACTCCCGGCCGCAGGCGGCCATCGTGGTGGTGGCCTACGAGGCGCGCATCGTCGCTGGCGAGCCGCGCACCTCGACCGAGGCTATCGAGGTCGCGTCCTTCACCCCGACGGACATCCCGTGGTCGGGGATCGCCTTCAATACCTCGATGTGGGCGTTGCGCGACTGGGTGCACCGCGTCCGTCCCGACCTCGACCTGTCGGCCCTCGGTATCGAGGAACCGGAGCGCTGAAAATCGGGGCTTGACTCTCGGCCTGCCCGAGACCCCAAACTGCCGCCTGATGGCTGATCTGCTCGCGATCGGGCGGTTCGCTCGACTGTCCGGCCTCTCGATCCACGCGCTCCGCCACTACGACGAGCTGGGCCTGCTGCGGCCGGCCGAGGTGGACCCGGAGACCATCACGTCTGGACGCTGCTCGAGACGACCGATCGCACGGTCGAGCAGGAGGACGAGATGGTGCACGCCGCCCATGCCTCGCGCTACCACTGGGGCGAGGTCGGCCAGCCTGCGAATCTAGCCCGCGGCGAGTGGCAGTGCTCCCGTGTCTATGCGGTCCTGGGTCGCGGCGAGCCCGCGCTCCACCATGCGCGCCGCTGCCTGGAGATCTGCCAGGAGCACGGGATCGGCGACTGGGATGTTGCCTTCGCGTACGAGGCGCTGGCGCGTGCCAGCCGAGTGGCGGGCGACCTCGACAGGCGCGAGCGCTACGCAGCGCTGGCGCGCGAGGCCGGCCAGCAGATCAAGGAGAATGAGGACCGGGAGCTCTTCGAGGCGGACGTCGCCACCACGCGAAAGTGAAGCCTCCGTATCGCCGGAGGCCGGCGTCAGGTCGAGGCGATGTTCGTAAGGCCGCCGAAGATGCCCGCCGCGATCCCGATCATCAGCAGCACCGACGCCGTCCCGCGGCGGTGAGTGCGTGCCAGGAGCACCACCGTCACTGACAGGAAGATGACGGTCGCGGCTTTCGCGAGCGTGAGCCCGGGCAGTCCGTATTCCTGGGCCACCCTGATGACGACCGGATTGATCTCCGCCGCCAGGCCATGGCGCGAGGTCATGACCAGGAACGTGGCGAAGTCAAAGAGGTGTGCCATCGCAAGAAGGCTGAGCGCGGCGATCGGCAAATCGCAGTCCCCCGATCGATGTCATGCATGATCCGGATCGGGCTCGCCACTGCTCCTCGTGGTCCGAAGGCGACCGTCGGTGGACCACGCATCAACGCTTCCCGGTTGTTGCCTCGATCCTACGGCGGGGCGGGCTCCCTGTCGAGATCGGTAGCGCCTGCCCGGTGCGCCTCGGCACCATCGGCGCCGCGGCACGCCTGGCTCGGCAGACCGTCCGCCGCCTGCCTCGTCAGCTCAGGTCGATGAAGACGTTCTTGACCTCGGTGTAGAGCTCCAGGCCGTGCATGCCGAGCTCGCGGCCGACCCCCGACATCTTGTATCCGCCGAAGGGCGCTTCGGTGTGGACGCTCGAGTTCGAGTTGATTGACAGGACGCCCGCCTGGACACCCTTGGCAACGCGCAGCGCCTTGCCGATGTCGCGGCTCCAGATCGAGCCGGACAGGCCGTACGGGGTGTCGTTGGCGAGGCGAACGGCCTCGTCCTCGTCCTCGAACGGAATGATCGCCACGACCGGCCCGAAGATCTCCTCCCGAACGATGCGCATGTCGGTGCGGCAGGCGTCGAAGACCGTCGGGCTCAGATACGCGCCCTGGTCGAAGAGAGGCCCCGTCGGCGCTTCGCCGCCGAGGACGAGCTCCGCGCCCTCCTCGCGTCCGGCCGCGATGTAGTCGAGCACGCGCTCCCGCTGCTTCTGGCTGACGAGCGATCCCATCTCGGTCTTGTCGTCTGCGGGATCGCCGACGACGACCCGGCGCGTCGCCTCCACGAACAGCTCGACCACCTTCTCGTGGACCGAGCGCTCGACGAAGATGCGGCTCCGCGCGCAGCAGTCCTGGCCGGCGTTATCGAAGACCGAGTACGGAGATTCCTTCGCAAATCGTTCGAGATCCGCGTCCGCGAAGACGATGTTGGGGCTCTTGCCGCCGAGCTCGAGGGAGATCTTCTTCACGTTTGCGGCTGCCAGCCGCATGATCTCCTGGCCCGTGGTCGTCTCGCCGGTGAAGGCAACCTTGCCAATGCCGGGATGAGCCGCGATCGCCGCCCCCGCGGTGCCGCCGGGCCCGGTCACGACGTTGACGACACCCGGCGGGAAGCCGGCCTCGAGGGCCAGTTCGCCGAGACGGATCGCGGTCAGCGGCGTGTAGGACGCGGGCTTCAGGATGCAGGTGTTGCCCGCGGCCAGCGCCGGTCCGAGTTTCCAGCTGGCCATGTTGATCGGGAAGTTCCAGGGCACGATGAGCCCGACCACCCCGATCGGCTCCCGGAGCGTGAAGTCAAGGCCGGGCTTGCTGACCGGGATCGTCTCACCCAGCAGTTTGTTGGCGGCACCGGCGTAATACTCGAATACGAGGCTCACCGCGAAGGCCTCGCCACGGGCGCCGGTGATCGGCTTGCCGACGTTCTGGCTCTCGAGCTGAGCGAGCTCCTCGACGTTGCGCTTGACCAGCTCCGAGTACTTCTGGAGCGTCCGGCCTCGCTTCGATGCAGACCACGTCGACCACGGCCCCTCGAATGCCTTACGCGCGGCCGCCACGGCTCGATCGACATCGGCCTTGCCGCCAAGCGGGGCACGTGCGATGACCTTGCCCGTGGCCGGGTTCAGCACGTCGAACGTCTGTCCGTCGAGCGCATCGACCCCCTCACCGCCGATGATCATCTTCACGTCGCGCAGGGCCGAGGCGGGTGCGGCGCTGTCGGCCAGCTGGGGCTCGGTGGTCATCGCGGATCTCCTGGAAGGGCGCGGCGCGCAGTCGTGCGTTCAAGGCTGTGTTGCTGCCGATGATACGTCCGGGGTTGCGAGTCGGCCCCGCGGCGACGGCCGCCTGACCGGCCAGCGCCGATCGACCCACTCCGTGAGCCTGCCCACCGGGTCCATCGGCCAGGCCACCCGGGGCAGCCCCAGCCAGTCGTCGA
>JBBSGX010000251.1:0-3567 GCA_038253685.1 Candidatus Limnocylindrales bacterium
TCCGCGCTGGACGTCAAGAAGGGCGACACCGTTACCTTCCAGATCACGAACAGCGCCGGCTTCAGTCACGACTTCTACATCGGCACGGCCGATCAGCTGAGCCCCAACCAGACGGCCGGGCTGCCCGGCGTGGCTCCGTTCGACTCCGGCACGCAGCAGTTCACCTACACCGTCACGGATGCCACGGCGACCCTCCAATTCGCATGCACGCTGCCTGGTCACTACAGCACCATGCACGGGACCTTCAACCTCACGCCCTGACGAAACGCCTGCCGGGCCGCTCTACACGGAAAGTAACCTAACCGCCGCCTTCAGGACTGGGGCGAACGTACTACTCGACACCAGGCGAGCCTCCCAGCAGCATCCGAGGAGCCCGAACTCTGCCCGGATGCTTCCCCTTTGCCCCAGCCTTCATTGCCCCGCCGTCGCGCTCCGCAACTCCTCGCCGTCGTCTATCTGACGTGCCTGGTGCTGGTTGCGGCCACTGCGACCGCCCTTACCACCCTCGTCGGTGACCGGGTCACGCAGGCGGCCATCGCCTCGTCGATCGAATCCGACCGTGCGCTCGTGACGGCCCTCGTCACCGCCGGCATAACCCGTGACGACATCCAGCTCCCGCTCACACCCGAGCGCCACGCGCAGCTCCAGGTCGTCGTCCGATCGCTCATCGGGAATGGGATTGCTCACGTCAAGATCTACCGCCCGGACGGCACCGTCCAGCTGAGTGACAAGGAGGAACTCGCCGGACAGGTCTTTCCGCTCGAGGACGACATCCTCGATGCACTCGCCGGGATCCCGACCGGCGACCTCCAGCGTGGGGGAAACTTCTCCGAACCCGATCTTGCCGATCTTCACCTTCCGAACCTGGTCGAGGAGTACCTTCCGCTGACCACGGCAAGGGGCATCGCGGGCGTGTTCGAGGTGTACCGCGACGCCGCGCCCCTGCTTGCCCAGGTCGACCAGACCCATGACCTGGTATTGCTGGTCACGATCCTGGCCACGGCCGTGCTGGCGATCGTCCTGTACTTCATCTTCCGCACCGCCGACAAGCGTCTGAAGCGACAGACCCACGAGCTGCTTGAATCCACGCGCCGCGATGCACTTACGGGCACGTTGACCCACGGCGCAGTGGTGGATCTCTTCTCCACCTCATTGGAGTCGGCCATCGCCGCGAAAGGCGCGCTGTCCCTCGCGCTGGTGGACATCGACAATTTCCGTCTGCTGAACGACGCACACGGCCATCGTGCCGGCGACCAGGTCCTTCGACAGGTCGGCGACCTGCTGACCTCGGAGCTGGCGTCGGACGCGATCGTCGGCAGGTTCGGGCCGGACGAATTCCTGGTCATTGCCCCATCGGCTCTGGACACCGCGCTGGCGCCATCGATCGCCCATTTCCGTGATCGCATCGCGGAGCTAGCCGTGCGCTTCGGCGACTCGGAGCGGCTCCCGGTCACCGTCAGCGTCGGACTCTGCGGCTACCCGGAGAACGGCCGCTCCGCAACCGAGCTGCTGTCCATGGCCAGTGTCGCGCTCTCGCAGGCGAAGATGAGTGGTGGCGATCAGGTCCACACCGCGGAAAGCGCAGGCACCCAGGAGGCGCAGACCGAACGCGCAAGCTTCGACGTTCTCCAGGGCCTGGTCATCGCGGTTGACACCAAGGATCGCTACACGAAACGGCACTCCGAGGACGTCGCGCGCTATGCCTTATTCCTGGCCGACCAGCTGAACATGCCGCCTGAATGGCGCCGAACCCTCCACATCGCGGGTCTCCTGCATGACATCGGAAAGATCGGCATTCCCGACTCGATCCTGCGCAAGCCAGCCGCGCTGAGCGCTGAGGAGTACGCGATCGTGAAGCAGCACGTCGCGCTCGGCAACATGATCGTGCGCGATCTGCCGCACCTGGAGCAGGTGCGGGCGGGCATCCGCTACCACCATGAGCAGTGGGATGGCGCGGGCTACCTCGAGGGCCTCCAGGGAAGTGAGATCCCGCTCGCCGGGCGAATTCTGGCGGTGGCCGACGCCTTCTCTGCGATGACGACCTCGCGGCCATATCGCAAGGCGCTGTCGATGCGGGAGGCGCTCCATCGCATCGAGGACGCTGCAGGAAGCCAGCTCGACCCGGAACTCGTTGCGCCGTTCGTGCGCGGCATGGAAACGTCCGCGGATGCCCCGCTCCCGGGGGACGGCCGGCTGAAGCTACCTCGCATCTGGCTGCCTGATGCTCCACCGCCGGCAACCGCACCGACCGGGTCATCGATCCACGCCCCGCTCTGGCAGGCCGCCACCGCGGCCTTCCGCGCGGCACGGTCCGACGCCGGTGGCCAGAAGTCGGAGCCGATCGGGGCTTGATCCCGCGCCAGGGCGTCCCGCCCGTACGGGCGCCGTCGCGTTCCGTCGAGCTCCCGACGCTAGGTCGGCGTCGGCACCACGTTCCTGGTTGCGAGCTCGAGATGCAGCTCCCGCATTGTCGGGAAGGCCAGTCGTGCACCCGCCGCCCGCAGCGCCTCCATGGTCACGGCGCCCGTGGCGATTCCGACGCCGACCATGCTGGCGGCACGGGCAGCGCGCATGTCCCACGTCGCGTCGCCCGCGTACCAGCAGCGGTGGGTCGGCAGGTCGAGCTGCTCCGCCGCGTAGAGAAGAAGATCTGGCGCGGGCTTTGCGTGGGCAACATGGCTGCCGTCGACGATGGTTGGCGGCCGCGGGAGGGTCAACGCGTCGACGGACGTGGTCACCTGCTCCCTGCGGCTCGATGTGGCGATGGCCCACGGCACGCCGGCGGCATCCAGCGCCCGGAGCAGCTCCATGACGCCGGGCAGCGGTCGCGGATCGCGGTTGAGCTCGCTGAAGATCTCGCCCGCGCGACGGTCCACGGCCTGCGCCCGATCCTCGCTCAGCCGTCGCCCGCCGATCGCAGCGACCTCCATCGCCAGACGCTTGCCGTCGGCGCCGATCAGCCCGGCCACGTGCTTGCGTTCGGCCGGAAAGTCGATCTCGGCAAACGTGCGCAGCCAGGCCTCGATGCGAATGTTGACCGTGTCGACGAGCGTCCCATCGAGGTCGAACAGCAGGCCGCCGGGGTCGGGCACGGGTGTGGCCGCGGGGCTGTCATCGGCTTCCGCGGGAACGTCGTCGGGCGTGTTCGGCCGGCCTTCGTCGGGAACCGGCCTGGCGTCCGGCAACGGCACGGTCGCGGGCTGCTCCGTGCCTCGGTCGATCTGCGCCTCGTCGGACTGTTGCATGACGCCCTAGCGTAACTGGCCGGGTGGCCACCCGAGTGGTCATGTCGCCACCCGGTTCAGGGCTGCTTCGTGGCGGTTTCCATGCGGCCCGTGAGCTGCCCGGCGAGCTCCTCAGGTTGGGTCACCGGCGGTTGGCAGGCGAACGCGCGACAGACGTAGGCGGTGGCGCGCCCGCCGAGGGCGGTGCGGTCACGCAGCAACGGCACCATGCTCGCGGCAGGATCATCGGAAACCGCAAGCACCTGCCACGGCCGGTGCCCGCGCCGCGCGACGTCGATGAGTGCCGCGGCGTCCGGCGACTCGGGATCCCCAATGATCGCGA
>JBBSGX010000252.1:0-3555 GCA_038253685.1 Candidatus Limnocylindrales bacterium
GGGCACTCGGTGACATTCGGAGGGTCGACGGGCAGGACCATTTCGCTCGGCCGCCGGGCGTTCGGCGAGACACCCGGCGGCGGGCTGTTCGTCTACGGCAGCCGGACGGACGTGGGCACGGTCCTGCACGTCATCGATCTGGACCGGGCGTGCGAGCTTGGCACGCCACGGGTTGCGGGCTGGGTCTTCGGGCTCGCCGTGGACCAGGCGCGGCAGTACGTCTACTACAGTTCGGTGGAGGCTGGATCGCGGCGCGAGCTCGGCCTGTGGCGGGTGACGCTTGACGGAGCCCAGAGTGAAGAGCTCGTCATGGCACCTCGCTTCGGGGCGCTCCAGGGGTCGGTGCGCCGGAGCGTGACCCTGGCATGGCAGAGCGACGGCAGGCTCGCCACCAGCTGGTGCACCGCTGCGACCTGCCGTTTCGCGCGTTTTGACCCGGAGGTTGCGGCGGCCTCCGGTCACTGCGGCACGGCATGGTGCGAGGGCGCCCTCCAGCCCGGCGCCGACTCGGATCTGCCCCTTGTATCGCCCCGGCCGGTGCCCGTGCTGAGCGATCCGAGGTGGGCACAGAACACGGTCCTGCGCTATCGCTGGGATGCCGGTGCGCCGCCACCCGGCAGCATCCGCCCGGCCCTCAACGCGGTCGCAGACGACGCCTCCACCACGCGTCGGTCGCAGGCGCCCACCTACCGCTATGACGCGACCGCCACCGATGGCTTCCGCTACACCGAGAACTTCCCTTCCTGGAGCAGCCCCGACGCGATCGCCAACGCGGCGCGCAGCGTGCCCGACTGGTGGGTCGTGTACATCCGGCCGCAGGGCTACCAGTTCCGCTGGGGCCGCATGCGCTGGTGCCAGATCGATCCGGGAGACGGCTGCTTCGACGTGGAGCGGATCGTGCTCCACGAGCTGGGGCACGTGGTGGGCCTCGATCATCCGGAACGGGCCGGTTTTCGACTGCGCCCGTACGACACCGTGATGCACTCGACCTCGCCGAACAGGCCCGATCCAGGGAGCCAGATGCACGCGTTCGCGCCCTGCGACACGGCCACACTCCAGGAGCGCTACGACGTCGTTACGACGAGCAGCAGGTACTCGACGTGCAACAGCGTGGACACCACGCTCGTCCTGACACCGTCCGAAACGAGTGTCGACAAGGACGAACCGGTGACCTTCGTGGCAACACTGCGCGTGACGAATCGCGATGCCTACGGACGGCTCGGCGGCAATGCGTTGAGCGGCAGGTCCGTGCAGCTGCGGCGGCGTCCGACCGGGGCAGACGGCCCGTGGCAGACCTTCTGGATGGGCGCTGGACCGGGAGCGGGCACGTACACGCTGACCTTCAACCCGTCGTCGAGCTACGACTACCAGGCGCTCTTCCAGGGACCGAATGACGAGGGCCTCAACGGCTCGTCTTCCCCGGTGATCCTCGTCCACGTAAACCCCGGTTGCGGCCTGCCGCCATGCCCGTCCGAGGAGGGGCGGCCATGAGGGTCCGAGGCATTCGGACAAGGGAAGAGCTGACGCGCCGCGGTAGGGCAGGCGTGCTCGTTGTCTGCCTCATGGTGGCTGGCGGCTGCTCGTCTGCCACTGCCCCCACAGGGACGCAGGCGTCGAGCCCGAGCGCCCCAATCCTGCTCTCGACCGGTGCGATGCCCACAGCGCCGACCTTCACGCCCGGTGACGGCTCCACACCACCGGCCTCGCCGAGCGAGGGACCGATCGCCACAATCGCCACACCGCTTTCCACCCCACCGGCCGGCACCGCGCCGGTCGTCACACTCAACGGTCCGTTCGGCTCGGTCGACCGTGACCCATCGCCTCCCGGCGTCGACTGGCCGGACGCCTCGGGGCTGCAGGCACTCGACACCTACGTCCACTCGGCGCCGCTGACGTTGACCCTCGTCGATCCGGACCTCACGTTCACCGCCTGGACCGTCAGCGTCTTTCCCGCCGTGTCGCCGACCTCCAGCGCGGCGCTGGAAGCCAGTCCCTATCCACCGTCCGACCCTGAGCTGCTGCGCGTCACCGGCCCGCCGCGTGGCGAATGGTTGTTGCGAGCCGACGTCACGTCTGCCGGCCGCGCCGCGGCGAGCTACTTCTGGCACCTGAGCGTCCCCGATCGTGACCCGCCAGCCGATGGTCACGTCGTCGTTCCGGCGCCGCACGCGTTCCTGGCGACCGGAGACGCGAGGGTGACTGGGGTGCCGGGCAGCGGCTGTTATGTGGGGGCGTGCTCCGACGTCGGCCGCACCCCACCGGCGAGGGACCTTGAGCAGCTCGCCGGCACGCCGGGCGGCACGCTCACGCTGACCCTCGGTGACACCTCGCGGTTCGTGCGCTGGAACGTCAGCGCGCGACCCGTTGGCGACACGGCTCCCACTCCTGCGACGCTCAGCGGCGGCCGGAATCGGGCGGGCGTCAGCCATGCGACCTTCGCCGCACCCGGTGGCGGCGACTGGTACGTCGCGATCACGATGACCTTCGACCGCCGACGCGGCAGCTACACCTGGTATGCCCGCCTGACCATCCCCTGAGGAGACGGCGAGGCCGGCCCACAGTGGGCCGGCCTCGTCACATCGGTCAGGATCACCTGGGATCAGGCGACGGGATTCGCCCGTCGCCGGTTCACGCCGGCGCGGCCTCCCCGATTGCGCCAGGGGCGGCCGGAAAGAGCGACGTCTGTACCGATTCGGGCAGCATCGTCCCGAGGATCTTCTGCATCGCAAGGATGTGGGCGCAGGTTTGCCAACTCTCGAAATAGTGACAGTTGCACTGCCAAGCATCGGCGTCGAGGGTTACGCGGTGCGTGTCGTTGTCGCCGCGGAACGTCAGCGAAAGGCGTTCGACCGTGATCCGGTCGAGCTCGTGGGAGTAGCGATTCGCCTTCTCGATCTTGCCGATGACGCTGGAATGCATCGCGTCGGACCTCCTGCCCTGGGCCCGACCGAGGGGCGTCGGCGAGGCCCTCTGCTGCGCGCCGAGCCGGCAACCTTTCGGGCCGTCGCGGCCGGCGCCTATCGATGGAGCTAGCCTACATCACCGCCGGCATCCTCAACCACCGATCTACTGGTCCCATGACCTCTTTTCCGGTTCGCGCGGGTACCCGTCAGGTTCTCTTTGCGGCAGCCGGCCAGACATCGAGATCGGCGGCAGCGAGGGCCTCCTTGATCCCCGTGAGGACCTCGATCGGCGTCGGATCCGTGCCGTAGAGGACGGCCAGGTAAGCCGTCACGAAGTCGCCGAGCACGATCGCGGACATCGCCTGCTCGAAGCGGCTCTCGCCCTCGATCATGACCTGCTGGTGGGCGATCAGCGCGTCGTCAAGGGCTGCTCCCGAGAGCGCGGCACGCAGCCGGTTGCGGGCGTGGTCGAGGGCGCTGGCCAGGAACACCACGTAGAGGTGATCCTTCACCGGCTCGGGATTCGGGTACCCCACCACGGTGTTGTGGGTCGCCTCGGGAAGCTCCTCCCAGGCCGCGCTCGACTTGGCGTTCTCGTTGAACTGGGTCTTCCAGCGACGGGCCACCGGCACCAGGAACCCGCTCGCCTCGA
>JBBSGX010000253.1:0-3538 GCA_038253685.1 Candidatus Limnocylindrales bacterium
AAGAGCGACGCGCTCGGGACCGGCGGCCGCGGTTCCGCGAGGGTCGCGGGTGGCTGCGGAAGCTTTGGCGCGGCGTCTTCGGGGGTGGCCCCGGGCTCGATCCACCAGTGGTCCTCGATCTCGTCCACCGCCGCCTGTGCCGCGCCGCCGGGCTGGCTGGCGGACGTGTCCGACGCCTCGGTGACCTCGTCGTTGGTCCTCTCGACAGCGCCGCTCTCGCCGGCGGTCCAGACGGGCTCGACATCGGCGGCATGCTCCGATGCTGCTGCTCCGGATGTGGCGGCGGCAGCAGCGGCTTTGGCGGCCGCAGCCCGGTCCTTGCGCCGACGGCGAGCTTTGCGCCGCTCGGCAAGCGGGTCGACCGGTTCGGGGAGATCCCAGACCTCGGTGACCTCCATCGTCGTCATCTCGATCACCCCGGCCTCGCCTTCGGTCCAGGTCGGCGCCTCGTCGAGGACCGCCGCCGCGAGCGCATCGAGCAGGGTCGGTTCCTCGACCTCCTCCAGGTCTTCGGCGGCAGTGGCTTTCGCTGCGGGGACGGTAAGAGCCTCGGCATCTTCCTCGGCGGGCTTGGCATCACCGAGCCGCGGAGCGACCTCGGGCCTAGGCGCCGTCACCCACGGAGCAGATGCGACCGGCGGGCGCGTGAGCACCGTCCCGAATACGGAGCCGCGCGACTGGGTTGGCGGCGGAGCGACGCTGGACCTGGGAATCCAGCTGGCGGCAAGCGCGGCAAGCGAACTCTCTGTGCCGGCCGGGTCCCCCAGGGCCGCCGTCCCGCCTTTTGCATCCACCAGGACGGGAGCGGTCGAATCGTCGTCACCAGCCAGCTCGTCGTCGTCCGTCGATTCGGGCCCGACGAGGCCGGGGTCGTCGAGGAGATGCGGCGGCTCGACCTCGAATCCGTGGGCGCGCAGGGCTTCCTCGAAAGACGGGAAGTCCCCCTCGCCCGTCCCGGTCCCGTCGCCATCCGACTCCGGCAGCCAGTGATCGTCGGACATGCGATCCATCTCGTCGGTCATGCGGCGGCTCCGTTCGGGTCGATGCGCTCCACGACCGTGGCAATTCCCTGACCGACGCCGATGCACATGGTGGCCAGCCCATAGCGTCCGGACCGTCGTCGGAGCTCGTGCACGAGCATCGTAATGAGTCGGGCGCCGCTCATGCCGAGCGGATGGCCAAGTGCGATCGCGCCGCCGTTGACGTTGACCTTGTCCGGATCGAGCCGGAGCTCGCGCATGCAGGCGATCGATTGGCTGGCAAACGCCTCGTTCAATTCGATCAGGTCGAGGTCGTCGACGCCGAGCCCTGCCCGATCCAGCGCCTTGCGGGTTGCAGGCACCGGGCCGAGCCCCATGACGGCTGGATCGACGCCGGCAATCGCCGTGCTGACGATGCGGGCGAGCGGCTGGAGTCCGAGCGATCGGGCCAGGCCAGCCTCGACCAGGACAACCGCGCTCGCGCCGTCGTTGATACCCGAGCTGTTCCCCGCGGTCACCGAGCCGCCCTCGCGAAAGGCGGGCTTCAGGCGGGCGAGCGCTTCGGGGCTCGTGTCGGCGCGAGGATGCTCGTCGCGATCGAAACGGAGTGCCTCCCCCTTCGGCTGAGGCACGCTCACTGGCACGATCTGATCCACCAGGAGACCGTCTTCGATGGCCGCGATCGCTCGTTGGTGGCTGCGCAGCGCGAAGGCATCCTGCTCCTCACGGGAGACGCCGCACTGCTCGGCCACGTTCTCTGCCGTCTCGCCCATCGAGTGCGGGTGGTGCATCGCGGCCAATCGCGGGTTGACGAAGCGCCAGCCGATCGTGCTGTCAACGAGGGGCTGATCCCCCCGCGCAAAACCGGCTTCGGGCTTGAGCATCACGTAGGGAGCGCGGGTCATGCTCTCAACGCCACCGGCCACGAACGCGTCGCCGTCGCCGACCATGATCGCGTGTGCCGCGGAGTTGATGGCCTGGAGCCCCGAGCCGCAGAGCCGGTTGACGGTCTGACCGCCGGTCTCGAGCGGCAACCCCGCAAGCAACGCCGCCATGCGCGCAACGTTGCGATTGTCCTCGCCCGCACCATTGGCAGTGCCGAGGATCACGTCCTCGATGAGAGCCGGATCCAGGCCGGATCGCTCCACGGACGCCTTGATCGCGAGCGCTGCCAGGTCGTCGGGGCGCACGGAACGCAAAGCGCCGTCGTAACGGCCGACGGGAGTTTGAACGGCGCTGACGATCCATGCATCACGCAGGGACCTGGCCCGGTCACGCGACATATGAACAAGTGTAGGTGCCTCTCAGGACCGCACCTGAATGACCCGAAGGTCCCCGCTCTGACCGGACTCGCGACGACGCATCTATCGGCAGCTAGACCGTGGCCATCTGCCACAACAGTGGAGCGATCTCGTACTGGTCGCCGGAGACCTCGGCGGTCTCGGCATGGAGCCGGCGCAGTCCCTCCACGACCGAGCGAAGTCCCATCTCACCGGCTCGTTCGAAGGGGCCCAGCGGGTGATTGGCGCCGAGCTTCATGGCAAGGTCGATGTCGGCGGGAGCGGCGACGCGTTCCTCGACCGCACGGTAGGCCTCGTTGACGATGGCCAGATTCACCCGTTCCACGATGGTGCGATCGTCGAGGCTCGCAGTTTTCGGGGCGCCGCCCTGGCCGCCTGCAGCGTCCTGCAGCCCGGCGGCAGGCTGGGGCCCCACGGAGCCGCCTTCAGCGTCGTATCGATAGAAGCCGCCGCCCGTCTTGCGGCCCAGGCGACCCGCTTCGACCATCGCCATCTGCACCGGGGAGGGCCGGAAGCGGGTCGCATCGTCGAAGGCATCGAAGAGGCTCCTGGCCACGGCGAGATTGACGTCGATGCCGACAAGGTCCAGCAGCCGGAACGGCCCCATCGGGTAGCCGGCGCCCTCGATGGCCGCGTCGATCGCCTGGACGTCCGCGAGGCCCGCCTCGAGCATGCGCAGCGGCTCGAGGGTGAACCCACGATTGACCCGGTTCACGATGAAGCCGGGGGAGTCGCCGCACACCACGGGCGTCTTCCCGAGCCCGGACGCAAATTCCACGGCTGCCTCGATCACGGAGCGCGCCGTATCAGGCGTGGCCACTACCTCGACGAGCGGCATGACCGGCGCGGGGTTGAAGAAGTGCAGGCCGAGCACCCGCTCGCGATGATGAGTCGCCTCGGCCACAGCGGCCACGGACAGCGCGCTCGTGTTGGTGGCCAGCGGCACGTCCGCCAGGGAGTTCATGTCCAACTGGCGGAATATCGAGCGCTTGAGCGGCAGGTCCTCGAGCACCGCCTCGACGATCAGGTCGGCGTCCGCGGCGACGGCGTCCAGCTCGGCTGCGTCCCGCAGCGCGGCGAGGTAGGCATCACGTTCCTCTGGTCTGATCCGGCCCTTGTCGACCAGTCGCTGGAGCGCACCGGAGATCCGGTCGCGGCCACGCTGGATGGCCGCGGCATCCACGTCGTGGAGCAGCACCTGGTGGCCTGCCTGGAGCGCGGCCTGCGCGATCCCGGCGCCCATGGTTCCGGCGCCGA
>JBBSGX010000254.1:0-3522 GCA_038253685.1 Candidatus Limnocylindrales bacterium
GGCGACCGCCTCGAACGGCACCACGATCGAGGGAAACACCGGTTCCGTGGAGAGCGCATAGAGGACACCGGCGAAGATGATCAGGCCGCCGCCGACCAGGACGAAGCGCACGGCTCCAACGCGGTCGACCACCCGTCCCGCAATCGGCGAGAAGATCACCATCCCCAGGCCGAACAGGGTGAACGTGACGCCGACCCACTCCAGCGACGCGCCGAGCCGCAGCATATAGAGCGTCCAGATGACCTCGTAGACGCCGAAGGCGAGCGAAAAGCCGAAATACATCACCACGGCTGAGACGAGCGAGCCGTTCCAGAGCGCGCGCAGAGGCGCCTGGGGTTCGGTCGTCGGCGTCTCGTCGACAGCGGGCGTGAGCGACGCGGAGAACGCGAGGTCGCGCGCCTGGCTGTGTCCGGGATGTTCGACACCGTCCGATCCCACCGCGGGGACGCGCTGGCCTGGCAGCACGATCGCCAGGTACAGGCTCGCAACGAGCGTCAGGATCCCCGTGAATACAAACGGAAAGGCGATCCCGCCGAACACGGCCGCTCCCAGTGCACCGACGACCGGGCCGATCAGGAAGCCACCCATCTGGAACGCCGAGTAGAGGCCGAAGGCCTCGCCGCGTTCCCCGTCGCGGGTCGAGTCGACGATGATCCCCCGGGCTGCCGGGTCGTACATGCCCGCCGCGGCTCCGGAGAGCAGACGCAGCACGAAGAGCGCGAACGCCGAGGTGAAGACGAGCGGCAGCATGGTGAAGACCGCCAGCAGAATCGTGCCGATGACCATGAACGGCTTGCGCCGTCCGCTGTGGTCGGCGAGGTAGCCGAAGATCGGTTCGGAAACGAGCTTGGCGATCGCCCACGCGGCCGTGATCAGGCCGAGGGTCGGCAGGTCGACGTTGTGCTGCGTCACATAGAGCGGCAGGACGGGCAGCAGGGCGCCGAACCCGAGCAGGATCACGAATTCTGCGATGAACACGGGCAGCATCGGCCGCCACCGGTTCAGCCAGAGCCGCACGCGAGCGGCCGGATTGGTCATGCGGCAGACAGTACGCGAGAGCGGCCCCGACTACTGGCTTTGCCGCTCGTCGATCATGCCGATCAGGAACCACCAAGCGCTTGCGATCGCCCAGACCAGTCCTGCGCTCACCTCGAGCGCAATCCAGTCGCTGGTGACGCGGGCGGTAGATTGGTCAAGGCTCGGAGGAGCGTCGCCGGGCCTTGATGATCGTGAAATCGCGTGCATGGATACGGCGATATGGAGTGGCTCGTACAAGGTGCGGTCGGCGGGCCTTGTCGGTTGGAAAATCGCCTACATCGATACCAGCGCCTTCGAAACTCGATAGGCCGGCGCGCAGGACCCTCGACGAGACCTTGACCGACTACCCAGAGCGTTCGGTACCCATCCACGCGTTATCCGAGGGCTCAGGACGCACGGTCGGACGCTGTGCCAGACAACCTGGCACTCCACGCTGAGACCATGCGGATGAACGGTCGCGGCTACCATCGTGGAGGCAGTCCGCGGTGCCGATGACATGGGGGATATGAAGGAACCATGCGAATTCAACGGGTTCCGGCAAGCTGGCTGGACGAACCCGAGAGTCGGGCTCCGACACGGGCTCGAGCGCCCTCCTCGGGCACACGGAAGGCGCGCCTGCCTCGTGACCGCCGCAGCCGCAACGAGCGGCTGGTCCGTGCCGTCCTGGACGCTTACCAGCGCCGCCAACCCGAGGAGGTGCGCCGGCTCTTCAGTCCTTCGGCGCGCATCCACGTGGAGCAGCCGCTGGAGGCGGCAGGCGACTATGTCGGGCTGGACGGCGCGCTCGAATGGTTGGGACGCGTCGAGGCTGAGCAGGGTCCGAGCGTGAGGTTGACCGTGCATGACGTCCTGGCCAGTGCCACCCACGTGGTCGTGCTCTACGACCTGCGCGCAGGCAACGGCAGCCCGGGGCGCCGCGTTGGGGTCTACCACGTCTCGCGGAACCTGATTCGCGACCTGACGATCACGGCGGGTCCCACCAACGCCTGATCTCCGACGCGCACCTGAACGCAGAACGCAAGCCGCGGGCGCGGTCAAAGAGCGCTTCCGCAGTGCCGCGCACAACAGACTCCGGAGAGCGCAGAACGCGCAAGACGGAGGACGGAGCTATGACGAGACAATCTGGCGATCCCAACGAGCTTCCGCCGGCGGTAGCGGGCGGCGTCGTTGTCACCGAGGAAACCGACGAGCAGACCCAAGAGCCGGAGAGCAAGCGGCTCGCGGAGCTGCCGGAGCACGAGGACGACCGGGCACGCGGAGTGACCGGCTCGACCGGAGCAGGCGTGGCCGGAGTCGGCGGCACCTCGGACGAGGGCAGCGACACCTCAGCGCTGCCGAGGCCAGACGAAACGGCCTGACCCATGCTCGGCCGTCCGCCGATGGGCGGCCCTAGATGCAGCTGCTCGACGGACAGCCCGTCTACTCGGCGACGGACCTCGTCGGCTTCCTGTGGTGTGAGCACCTGACCCAGTTGGGCCGCGCCTCGCTGGCCGGCCTGGTGCACAAGCCCGTCCGCGACGACCCTGAGCTGGAACTCATACGCGCGCGCGGGTTCAAGCACGAGCATCGCTATCTGGAAAGCCTCAAGGCCGAAGGTCGGCAGGTCACGGAGATCAGTACCGACGGGTACGGCGCAGACCAGCTCGGGAAACTGCGCGAGGCCGCGGCAGAGACCGAGGCCGCGATCCGGCGTGGCGAGGACGTCATCTACCAGGCCACGTTCTTCAACGACGGATGGCGCGGGCACGCCGACTTCCTGAAGCGGGTGGCCACCCCGAGCGATCTCGGAGACTGGAGCTACGAGGTCGCCGACACCAAGCTCGCGCGCTCGGCCAAGGCTGGCGCCCTGCTCCAGATGTGCACCTACACGGAGATGCTCGAGGCCATCCAGGGCACCCAGCCCGAGTGGATGGAGGTCGCCCTCGGCGGCAGCGCGCGTGCGATCGAGCGCTTCCGGCTCGACGACTACATGGCCTACTACCGCGCGGTCAAGGTTCGTTTCGAGCGGGCTGTTGGCGACGACAGGCCGGTCACGGATCCACCGACAGGCACCTACCCGGAACCGGTCGACCATTGCGATGTCTGCGCCTGGAACCTCAATTGCATCGCCAGGCGCCGCCGCGATGACCACCTCTCGTTCGTGGCCGGGATCAGCTCCAGGCAGCGGAAAGCGCTGGTCGATCGAGGAATTGGGACGCTGACAAAGCTCGGTGAGCTGCATATCCCGGTCCGTCCCAGGCTCGACGGCACCACCGATGCCGCGCTCGAACGCGTGCGGGAACAGGCGCGGCTCCAGCTCGAGGCTCGCAACGAGCACCGCGTCAAGTTCGAGCTCCTCGATCCGATCGAGGCCGGGCGCGGGCTCGCGCTCCTTCCGCCGCCGTCGAAAGGCGACCTGTTCTTCGACATGGAGGGCGATCCCTACGTAGAGGAAGGCGGCGCCGACGGCCTCGAATACCTCTTCGGCGTGGTCGAGCCGGGCGA
>JBBSGX010000255.1:0-3515 GCA_038253685.1 Candidatus Limnocylindrales bacterium
GGCTACAAGGCCAGCCAGTACTCGAAGGACACGGTCAAGGAGCTCTTCATCCCGGGCACGCAGCCGGGCGACGACCCGTACATCAAGGGCGTGGACGTGATCACCGGCCCGGATGGCAAGGACTACCGCTGGCACAACGGCTGCGCGGGCACTCCGGCCACCAAGGGCTTCCTCAATCTGACCGACGCCGATCCCGACCATCCCAACTGGCAGGCGGCCGACCGCGACTGGCAGAACCGGGCGCGCAGGGGTCCGGGCGTGTCCGGCGGTGCGGATCCCAAGAACCCCACGCAGACCGCCTACTTCTACGAATCCGGCTACCAGCCCTACGGCTCGACGTGGGGCGCGCCATTCGTTCCGGCCGGCAACTGCGATTCGGTGCCCTCGCCGTCTCCCAGCCTGTCCCCGAGCCCTTCGCCTTCGCCGTCGGAGTCGCTGCCGCCCACGCCGGAGCCGACTCCGACGCCCGAGATCACGCAGCCGCCCGAACCCACGCCGACGCCCGAACCCACGCCGACGCCCGAACCGACCCCGACCCCGGAGCCGACGCCCAAGCCGACGCCGAAGACGACGAAGCCGCCGCCGACGGAGCCTCCACCGACCGATACGCCTGCGCCGACCAAACCTCCGGCTGACGCGACCCCGACAGCCCCGCCATGACACAGCGCCGTGCCGCTGTCACACCCTTGTGAGTGCCAGCCGCCCCTTACGCGTGTGCGAGCAACGCGATTCGCGAGAGCCTCTGGTCCGCCGGTGCCAGACGCCGATCTGACTGGGGCAAACCTGACGTGACGGAACATCGCGACGTGATCGTGACCGACAGCGGCGGCGGGCGCTCGACCACGAATAACGGCGGCAACAACCCGCCCGTGCAGGTGCCGGCGGCCTCATAGCCCTTCCGTCGACCGATCGGGGGAGGCTCAGAGGTTGACGACTGTTGCCCCGTCGCCTCCCTCACCCCGTTCGCCCGGCCGCCAATCGCGGACCAGCGGATGGCTCGACAGGTGCTCGCGGACGACGTCACGCAGGGCGCCTGAGCCGTGTCCATGGATGACGGTCACCCGACCGGCACCCGCGACGGCCGCTTGGTCGATATAGCGCTCGAGCAATTCCACCGCCTCGTCCACGCGCGCGCCTCGCAGGTCAAGGCTGGACGGGATTGCCCGCGGCGCGGGTCCCTGGACGCGGGGCACTTCGCGGGCCGGGCGCGCCGGGACACGCTCTTCGGTTCCGGGGCCGAAGTCCCCACGCCGGCCGTGTTGTGGCCGGTCCGCGGCCTCTGACTCCCTCGCCCGACCCCGGGCCCCGCGTGTTCCTGTCGCTCGTTCCGGCGCAGGCACCAGATCCGCGAGATCGACCACGGCCTTGATGCCGCCGAGCTGGAGCGTGGCTCTTCCCCGGGAAGGGTCCAACTCGCTGATCGTGCCCTCGAAGCCGGCGGCCGTCGCGGCACGCATCCCGGGGCGCCACTCCGGGATGTCTGCTGCCGCGGGCTCCTCGAGTTGCCCGACGACACGGCCGGAGATCGCCGTCAGCCGTTCCTCGAGACGACGCATCTGCTCCTCGAGGCGGGTCTCGGTCAGCGTCTCGCGCGTCAGCATCCGCCGCGCCGCCTCGATTTCCTCGTGGACCAGGGCAACGGCGGCCTCCGCTTCGGATCGGGCAGCGGCCGTGGCTTCCTGCCGCTCTCGCCGCGCTCGGCGTCGTTCCTCCTCTGCCAGGTGGCGGGCTTCGGCGGCGCGTGATTCGGCGTCCGCCGCGCGGCTCTCGGCCTCGGCGATCGTCTGCTGGGATGCCTTGATCGATGCGAGCGTCGTCTCAAAGTCCTGCTGGGCGGTTGACAGCCGGGAGCGCGCCTCGTCGACCAGCTCCGGAGGCAAGCCGAGCCGCTCGGCGATGGCGAACGCCTGGCTTGTCCCCGGCAGCCCGATGGTCAGGCGGTAGGTCGGGCTTAGGGTCTCCAGGTCGAACTCGACCGACGCATTGCGCGCCAGCGGCGTGTTGTGCGCATACGTCTTGAGCTCTGCGTAGTGGGTCGTGGCGACCACCAGTGCGCTCGCGCGGATGAAGTGGTCGAGCAGGGCCTGGGCCAGTGCCGAGCCCTCGGTCGGATCCGTGCCCGCCCCAAGCTCGTCGAGGAGCACGAGGCAGCCCGGTCCCGCCGCGTCAACGATGCGCACGATCGAGCGGAGGTGCCCGCTGAAGGTGGAGAGCGACTGGGCCACGGACTGCTCGTCGCCGATGTCGGCGAAGACGTCGCGGAAGATGGGCAGCCGGCTGCCCGGTGCCGCGGGCACGTGGAGGCCGGCCTGGTGCATGAGTGCCAGCAGGCCGACGGTGCGGAGCGCGACGGTCTTGCCGCCCGTGTTCGGACCCGTGATCAGCAGGGCCGTGAAGTCTCCCCCGACGCGGACGTCGATCGGCACGACCGTTCCCGAAAGGCCGGGGTGCTTGGCGCTCAACAGGGTCAGCTCCTCGCGCGGCGTCGTCTCGGCGCGGACCCCGTCGAGCTCCCCGGCCAGACGAGCCTTGCAGGCCCAGAAGTCAAAGAGCGCCAAAGCGTCGAGGGTGCTGCGCAAGGCTTCCGCCTGGGACGCCACGAGAGCCGATAGCTCGTCGAGGATGCGCTCCTCCTCGGCCTCCACCTTCAGCTGCGCCTCCCGCCACGCATTGCCGAGCTCGACCACCACCAGGGGTTCGATGAAGAGCGTCTGGCCGCTGCCCGACTGGTCGTGGACGATGCCCTTGACCTTGTTCTTGGCGTCGGCGCGGACCGGCACCACGTACCTGCCGTTGCGCAGCGTGATGATCGGCTCCTGGAGCGCCGCGCTGACCTCGCTGCCGTGCACCAGGGTCTCCAGGCGGGCGCGCAGCCGCTCGTACGCGATCCGCACCGCCCGGCGCAGGCCCCCGAGGGCCGGCGAGGCCGAGTCGAGCAGCTCACCCGCCGGATCGAGGCTCAGTTCCAGGCGGTTGCGCAGCATGGGAAGAGTCGCGATCCGACGGGAGAGCTCGTGGAGCAGCGGGCGTTGCTCCTCCCGCAGTGCATCGGCGAGGCGCCCCGCGGCCACCAGCGTCCCCAGCACGTCCAGCAACTCCGAGGGATCGAGCCGGCCGCCACGCGCGGCACGGCCCACGGCCAGGCCGATGTCACGTGCCCCTCCGATGCCAACATCCGAGCGTTCCGAGAGGAAGCTGCGGGCCTGGTCCGTCTCGTCGAGGCTCCGCGCCACGATGATCGGGTCGTTTGACGGCTCGAGCTGCTCAGCCAGGCGCCGTGAAGGCCCGAACCCGGCGTAATCGGCCAGTCGCGCACGGATGACGGGAAACTCGAGCAACGCGCGGGACTTGGCGTCCATCAGGGGCTCGCGAACGGTCGCGACAGCGCCGGATGCCCGCGCACCCCGAAGCGCCACGGCCTGCCGGCCCAATCCGGGCCCGCGTAAGCCACACCCACGCGCCGCCCGACGACGACGCCCGCGGCAGTGATCCGGGAGCGCGTCTCGGCATCCGGA
>JBBSGX010000256.1:0-3497 GCA_038253685.1 Candidatus Limnocylindrales bacterium
GATCGACGCGATCCTGGCCGAGAACGACAGCACGGCGCTCGGCGTCGTGGGGGCCCTCACGTCCAAGAGCTACGGCTTCCCGCCTCTCAGCGGCCAGGACGGCGACCCCGCCAACCTGAACAACGTGGCGTTGGGCAAGCAGTACGTTGACGTGTTCAAGAACGCCAACGAGCTCGGCAAGGCCGCTGGCGCGCTCGCGCTCGCGCTCTGCGCGGGCACCAAGATGGCCGACCTGAAGCTGCCTGACGGCCTCATCGACCCGGGCGTCGCGCCGACCGCCGGCCTGTCCGCCCAGGACTTCAAGACGCCGAGCGGCGTAACCGTCAAGTCCTTCATCCTCCAGCCGACGCCCCTCACCGCAGACACCCTGAAGTTGGCGATCGACGCCGGCCAGATCACGAAGGCCGACCTCTGCAAGGGGGTCGATCCGGCGAAGGCGCCGCCTGCGTGCAAGTAACCTTCGTCAACCCTTGAATAGCTGCGACCTGCGCGTCCCGATCCTCGAGCGCGCAGGTCGCTTCATTTCCAGGAGGGGAGAGCGGCCGTGACGAACGTGGCCGAAGCGGCACCGATTTCCGGTCAGGCCAAGCCCCCCGCCGGCAGCTCGCTCCGCGGTCTGCTCGCCCAGACGGAAATTGATCTCCGTTTGTTCGGAATGCTCCTGGCGCTCGGCCTGATCCTGCTCACCTTCAACGTCCTGAGCGGAGGCAAGTTCTTCCAGCCCACGAACATGGTCACGCTGGCGGTTCAGGCCTCGGGGGTGGCGGTCATCGCGACGGGGATGGTCCTCGTCATCGTGTCGCGAAACATCGACCTGTCGGTCGGGTCGCTCGTCGGCTTGGTGGCGATGAGCTACGCCCTGCTGATGACCGACTGGTTGCCCAACATCCTGGGCATCAGCGCGGACTTTCCCTTCCGGTGGGTCATCGCGCTGGGCATGGGCGTGGGCCTGGGAGCCCTTGTCGGGGCGCTCCAGGGCTTCATCATCGCCTACATCGGCGTGCCGTCCTTCATCGTCACCCTGGGAGGGCTGCTTTCGATCCGGGGGGCCGTGTGGTACTTATCCAGCGGCGCGGCAGTCTCCGGGCTGGACAGCAATTTCCAGCTGATCGGCGGCGGGGCGCAGGGATCCGTCGGAGGCACCATCACCTGGATCCTCGGCATTGTCGGGTGCCTCGCGATCGTGGCGTTGCTCATCAACGGTCGCCGGCAGCGGCGGCGGTTCGGCTTCCCGGTCCGACCCGTCTGGGCCGAGGCTCTGCTCGCCGTCATCGGCTCTCTGGCCGTGCTGGGCCTGGCAGCCTTTGCCAACGCCAATCTCTGGCCCCAGGGTCTGGCCAACCGGGTCGCCTCCGAGCAGAACTGGGGACCGACTCCCGCGGGTGGCTGGCAGATTCCCACGGGCTTTCCGTACCCGCTCATCCTGCTCGTCGGTGTGACCCTCTTGATGACCTGGATGGCCACGCGACGGCGGTTCGGGCGGTACGTCTACGCCTACGGCGGCAATCCCGACGCCGCCGAGCTGGCCGGCATCAACACCCGCTGGACGATCCTGAAGACCTACGTCCTGATGGGCGTCCTCTGCGCGCTCGCGGCGGCGATCGCGTCTGCGCGGCTGAATGGTGCGACGCTCGACGTGGGTCAGAGCTATGAGCTATACGTCATCGCGGCAGCGGTCGTCGGCGGCACTTCCTTTGCGGGGGGCATCGGGACCATCCCGGGCGCCGTGCTGGGCGCCTTCGTGATGCAGTCGCTCGCCTACGGGCTGAGCTTCATGGGCGTCAACTCGCCCGGCCAGAACGTCGTGGCCGGGATCGTCCTGATCCTCGCCGTTGGCCTCGACACGTTGAACCGTCGACGCGGTTCCTGAGCGGCAGGGAGGGCTGACCCGTGACCGTCGCGCAGCGAACGCCACTCGTCGAGATGCGCAACGTCAACGTCGCCTTCGGTGGCGTCCACGCGGTGCAGCATGTGAGCATCGAGCTGTACCCGGGGGAGGTCGTCGGCCTCGTCGGGGGCAACGGCGCAGGTAAATCCACGCTCATGCGCGTGCTGTCTGGCGCTCAGCCTGCCGACAGCGGAGAGATCCGCGTCGACGGTCAGCCGGCGGCCATCCGCAACCCGCGGGACGCCAAGGCCCTGAACATCGAGACCATCTATCAGACGCTGGCCCTCGCCGACAACATCGATGCGCCTGGGAACCTGTTTCTCGGCCGCGAGCTGACGACTCGCCTGGGCACCCTTGACGACTCGAGCATGGAGTCGGAGACCCGCAAGGTCATGGGCCGCCTGAACCCGAACTTCACGCGCTTCAACATGCCGGTCAAGTCCCTCTCCGGAGGCCAGCGCCAGGCGGTCGCCATCGCCCGAGCCGTCTATTTCAACGCGCGGATCCTGATCATGGACGAGCCGACCGCTGCCCTCGGGCCCGCGGAGACCGCCCAGGTCCGCAACCTCGTCCGACAGCTCAAGGACGAGGGCATCGGGATCTTCCTCATCAGCCACGACATCCACGATGTCTTCGACCTGTCCGAACGGATCAGCGTCATGTACCACGGCCGGATCGTCGATACGGTCAACAAGGCCGACGTGACCCCTGACGCGGTCCTGGGCATGATCATCCTCGGCAAGAAGCCCGGCGAGGTCAGCGAAAAGGAGCTCGCGGAAATCGAGCTCCGCGCATAACGCAAGCGACGGCCGGAGCCCGGCGGTAACGCCGGGATCCGGGCGCTTCGCGCGCAGCAGGCGCCGAAGGCGATCTGCGGAGCAAAAGGAACCGCCCTGCTCCGGTCCGCGCGCCGCTACTGGCGGTGGAAGATGGGCGCCAGGCCCGGGTAGAGGTCGCGGTAGAGTGCATGGACGTCCGCATAGCGCTCCGCGTCGGGGCCGGGTGAGGCAACCACAGTCGCCCGGACGCACGTTGCGGTCGCGGCCTCGACGGTCGGGAACCAGCCGGCCCCGACGGCAGCCAGCAGCCCGGCGCCGATGGCCGCGCCCTCGGTCGTGTCCACCGTCGCAATCTCGGCACCGAGGACGTCGGCCAGGATTTGCCGCCACAGGTGGCTCGCCGTTCCGCCACCGGATGCCCGGATCTGGCGGGGCGCGGGCATTCCCGCCTCGATCATGAGATCGAGGCCGTCGCGCAGGCCGAACGCGACCCCCTCGAGCACCGCGCGGGTGAGGTGGCGACGGTCGTGGCCGAGCGTCAGTCCGACGAACGCCCCGCGGGCAAGCGGATCGGCGTGCGGGCTGCGCTCCCCGGACAGGTAGGGCATGAACAGGAGGCCGTCGCTCCCGGCTGGAACGTCGGCGACCTCCGCGACCAGGTCCCCGAAGGCGGTGCCCGGCGCCATGGTGTCGCGGTACCAGCGCAGGCTGCCCCCCGCTGACAGCATCACGGACATCATGTGCCAGCGACCCGGCACCGCGTGACAGAAGGCGTGCACGCGACCGTGCGGCTCGAACAGCGGCCGATCGGTCGAGGCGAACACGACGCC
>JBBSGX010000257.1:0-3489 GCA_038253685.1 Candidatus Limnocylindrales bacterium
CAGGGCTGCGCAATAGCGCTTCCGGGTCAGGCGACGGCAGGACCGGTCACGGTGCGGCCAGGGTGATCGACGAGGACGCGGCGTTCAGGGTCGAGTGGATGAGCGGACCGGCGATCAGGACGAGGAGCATCGCGACGCCCAATATTACGGCTGCCGTCCCGATGAGATGCGGGCCGAACCTCCTGCTGCCGGCGGCGCTCCCCGCCGGATCGCGGCCAAGGACCTGGCCCAGGGCGATGAAGCGGCTTCGAGCCTCGAGCGGATCCGTCGTCCGGCGTTCTGCCGCCTGCCTGCGCAGGAAGGGCACGGCTGCGAACGCGACCACCAGGCCGTGAACCCAGATGATCGGCAGCGCCAGCATCGCCGCGACGCCCACGGTCCAGGGTCGGTCCGTTCGCGCTCCCCAGAGGACGAGCAGGATCGCCAGCGGCAGGCGGATGACGAGGGGCGAAGGAACGCTGTAGTCCTGCGTCTGGCCCGAATTCACAAGCAGCGCATGAACCCACTGACTCCACAGCGCGGGTGCCAGCAGGTAAGCAGCGGCCGAAACGGCGGCCGTGAAGCCGAGCGCGATCGCCAGGTTGCGCCATTCCCGCCTGGCCGCGAACCAGAGCAGCCCGATGCCCGGGGTCACCTTGGTCAGCAGCACGAATGACCACGTCCACGGCCAGCGGAAGCCGAGGACGATCGCCGCCGCGATCAACAGGTGCACGTTGCCGTGTTCGAGCTCGAGCCCGAGCGGAGGCACGGCCAGCAACGCCAGGCTCCAGCGACCCCCGAGAAAAACGAGCGCCGCCACCATCACCGCGATCCAGATCCACAGGAAGAGCCACCACGGGAGCGCGTGGAACGTCGCGAAGAGCAAACCGATGGGTGGGCCGTAGCGGAAGCCACCGAGCGCGTACTGGCCGCTGATGGTCTTCTCGTAGAGGGTCGCCGGGTCGATCGACCAGTAGGCGAAGGCGTCGTAGCCGAGGCTGCGCCCGACCGCCGGGACGATCCCCAGGACGAAGGCGGTCGCCAGCAGGCCCGAGATCAGCAGGCCGTCGCGGACCGCGCGCAGCCGGATCTGGCGCCTCTCGTCGGGCAACTGCAGGAGGCGCCCCGTGGCCGCGCGCCACGTGCCAACCGAGGCGTGGGTCGGCAGCGGCGCCGCGACCCCGCCCGCGATGTCCGTATTCCACGAACCTTCGCTCTGCATCTCGTCTCGATGCCCCGTCGGGGAAGGCGGGCGTGACGGCCCGCGCCACCGCGTGGCGAGATCCTAGCCGGTGGAAACCGCAGATGAAAGGCCCGAAATCAACGACGTGGTGACGCGGGTCGATGCACGGATCATCGACCGGCATCATGGGAGTCAGGCCCCGAAAAGCAGGGTCAGCCAGTCGTCAAGCGGGGAGGACGCCGGCGGCGCAGGCGAGCCCTCCCCGAGCGGCGTGATTGCTGGGGGAGAGGGCGCTCCGGGGGCGAGCGCAAAGGGCCTCTCGCCCGTTCTGCCCATGCCGAACAATCGTGCTTCGAAGTCCAGGAATCCGGCGGTCTGAACGAGCGCGATCTCCTCGCGCCCGGCCTCGACGCGGGCCTGCAGTTGCTCGTTGACCTTCTGCTCCTGTGCGAGCCGTGCGGTAAGCGAGTTTGCCTCGGCCAGCGCCCGCCCGAAGATCACCACCAGCCAGGCGCAGACGAGCAGCGCCATCAGTAGTCCGAGACTGCGTCGGTCGAAGCGCCGGGGAGACCCTGACGGTCTGGTGAGAGGGCGCCGGCCACCGGGGCGGAGAGGCTCGGGCGTGGCGGCTCGCGGCGGCACCTCTGGCGCCGGGCTGGAGGACTGCCGCTGCCTCAACCTCATCTTCGTGAATCGTAGCTGTAGACAGCTACCGTGTCAAACCGCGCTCGCAGCCCGGAAGCCGGCCTTCCGAGCGTGAACCCCCGCCCCTCGCGGCTTGCAGCGGCTGCTACAATCCACCGCAAACAGAACACATGGTCGGTTTGTCTCGACCGGGAGGGGCGGTAATGCGCCTGTACGAACCGCGCACCACCATCGACGCCCTGGAACGATTTCTGGCCGAGCCGGGGGTTGCGGCGGCCGTCACCGCGCATCGCGTCATCCCGGCGCGACCCGCCGACCGGCGTCCCATCCCGGACTGGCTTGATCGGAGACTTCGCAGCGCGCTTGCGAAGCGCGGCATCGACGCGCTCTACACCCACCAGTCCTATGCCATCGAGGCGCTTCGCGATGGCCGCGACGTTGCCGTGGTCACGCCCACCGCCTCCGGAAAGTCGCTCTGCTACAACCTGCCGGTCCTCCAGGCCGTCGCCGAGGATCCCGCTGCGCGGGCGCTCTACCTCTTCCCGACGAAGGCGCTCAGCCAGGACCAGACCGCCGAGCTGCGCGAGCTGTCTGCGCTGGCCGAGCTGGAGCTGGTCGCGGCGGTCTACGACGGAGACACGCCGGCGCCCATCCGCACCACGATCCGGGCGGCCGGGCAGGTCGTGGTCACCAACCCGGACATGCTGCACAGCGCGATCCTGCCGCATCACACCAAGTGGTTCCAGCTGTTCGAGCAGTTGCGCTTCATCGTGGTGGACGAGGCGCACTCGTATCGCGGCGTATTTGGCAGCCATGTCGCCAACGTGCTGCGGCGGCTCCAGCGCATCTGCGAACACTACGGCACGGACCCCCGGATCATCTGTTGCTCGGCGACAGTCGGCAACCCGCGCGAGCTGGCCGAAACGCTGACCGGGCGGACGATCCACGTGATCGATCGCAACGGCGCGCCAAGCGGGGAGAAGCACATCGTGGTGCTCGACCCGCCGCCGATCGACCTGCGCCTCGGAATCCGCCCGGGACCGGTCGACCTTGCTCGTCGGGCTGCCCTCAGCTTCATCCGGGGAGGCCGCCAGACGATCGTCTTCGGCAAGTCGCGCGTCGCGGTGGAGCTCCTGCTGTCGAGCCTCCGCGAAGCGTTGCGGGAAGGCCGCGGGCCACTGGAGCGCATCCGTGGGTATCGCGGCGGGTACCTGCCAAGCGAGCGGCGCGCGATCGAGTCGGGGCTGCGCACCGGCGAGATCCTGGCCGTCGTCAGCACCAACGCCCTGGAGCTCGGCATCGATATCGGACGGCTGGACGCCGCGATCCTTGCCGGCTACCCCGGCACGATCGCGGGGACGTGGCAGCAGATGGGCCGTTCCGGGCGGCGCCAGGAGGTGAGCGTCGCGATCCTGGTCGCGGGCGCGGGCGCGGTGGACCAGTATGTCGCCACGCATCCCGACTACCTCTTCGACAGCTCGTCCGAGGAGGCGCGACTCGACCCGGAAAACCTGCACGTGCTGCTGGCGCACGTCCGGGCTGCCACCTTCGAGCTGCCGTTCGCCCCCGGCGAACGCTTCGGCGCGGAGGCCGCGGACGAGCTGCTGGCATTCCTCGGCGAGGAAGGGCACGTCCGCCAGGCGGACGATGGCCGCTGGTACTGGGCCAGCGAGAACTTCCCG
>JBBSGX010000258.1:0-3477 GCA_038253685.1 Candidatus Limnocylindrales bacterium
CGTCGAGCAGGGCGAGGGCGCCCGCGGCGACTGGCGCTCGGCCCACTTCGGCATCTTCGTTGGCATCCTCGAGGAGCTCCGCAGCATGCGGGAGGCGGACCCGACCTTCGAACCGGCACGCGACGTGGTGCCGGCATACGTCCACGAGCCCGACGACGCCGACGCACCGACGGCCATCATCGGGAACGCGTTCACGGCGCGGGTTGCCGACCTGTTCGATGCGACCTATGAGACGGCACTCCAGGCGCTTGGGCGGTATTTCGTGCACTCGACGGAGTCGAACGAGCAGGTTGCCACGCTGGCGTATGTGGCGAAGCGGCTCATGTCGCGCGGGCTGCTGCCGTTGGGCATCGCGCTGACCGAGCTGCCGGTTGGATCAGACCTGTACGGGCCGCGGGCGGGCGCCTCCTTCACGATCGTGCCGGCGACCTTCTATCTGCTGCCGCACCGAAATGCGGCCTGGCACGTGCTGCGCCACCGGGTCGGGGAGCTGGCCGATCGCGCGGCGGAGCTGGCCGCGGAAGGGCCGCTCCCCGCGCTGCTGAAGGTGTCGACCGATCTGCGTGCGCTGGAGGCGCGGCTCGCGGCGGAGATGCCCGGCCGGGAGGACGTCGAAGAGGGCTGATCGCCTCTAGCGGCCGCGGACCTGGTCAAGCGTCTTGCGCGCCTGCTCGATATGGATGCGATCATGGCCGGCGATCAGCCGGAACGACAGCTCGTAGCTCTCGGGGCCGCGCTCGCTGTGCTGCCCCACGCGCGCTCGAGCGTCCGCGGCTGTCCGCTTCCAGAGGGCGAGGTTGGAGCGGCGAACGGCATCGAACAGGTCGAGGAGGTCGGCCGGATCCGCGTTCTGGTGCCCGAGGCGGGCGGTCCACAGGTCCTGGTCATAGCCGATGAGTGGCGGCTCGTCGTGCGAGAGGATCCAGCGGTAGCGCCCCGCATATACCAGCTCCGCGTCCACGATGTGACCGATCAGCTCGATCACGGACCACTCGGTCTGGGCCGGCCGCGTCCGCAGGTGCTCGGCTGCATCGGTGACCAGGGAGCGGAGCATGGCGGGGATCTGCGCCTGGGCGGACAGCGGATCGTCGGTCCCGAGGTATGACAGCAACAGCTGCTGGTACGCGTGACCCTGGGTGACGGGATCGATGGTGGTCGTCACGCGGTACTCCTCTCGGTCTTGTCATCGTCGCTCGCCCGGGCCCCAGCCACCCAATCATGGGCCAATGCGCGCAGAGCGCCTGACGCGGAACCGGCATGAAGAGACCGAACCCAAGCGAAGTGCTCACAGGCGCTGCTGCCGGCTGAGATAGGTCTGCACCACGACCACGACGAGGAGAAAGACGCCGCTTACGACCTGCTGGATGTAGGCGCTGAGCGTTCCCACCTGGTTGATGAGGTTGTCGATCACGTTCAGCAGGAGAACGCCCGCCAGGGTGCCGGTGATGCTCCCGGACCCTCCCGTCAGCAGCGTTCCACCGATCACAACGGCTGCAATCGCCTGGAGCTCGAGCCCGACACCGATGGTGGACTGGCCCGACGAGGACCGGGCCGCGACCAGCAGCCCAGCCACCCCCGCCAAGAGCGCGCTTGCGAGGTACATCAATGTCTTGACCCGGGCGACTGGCGCGCCCATGAGCCTTGCCGCGTCTTCACTCCCGCCGATTGCCGAGACAGTCACGCCATAGCGCGTACGCGTCAGGACCACCCAGCCAACCAGGAACGCGAGCCCAGCCACGATGACCGGGATCCGGATCCCCAGGAGAGCCCCTTGCCCGAGCTTGATGACGTCGAGATGTTCGTCGATGTGGAAGATGGTGTTGCCTTCATCCGACACCGCAAAGGCCAAGCCGCGGGCGAACAGCAACGTCGCAAGGGTAACGATGAAGGGCGCCATCCCGGCGCGCGCCGTGAGCAGGCCATTCGTGAGCCCGATCAGGCCGCACACCGCCAACGGCAGCGCGATCGCACCGAAAGTGCCGAACTGGGATCCGTAGGCCGCCAGCACGGCGGACAGGGCAAGCAACGAGCCCACCGAGAGGTCGATGCCGCCCCCGATGATCACAAACGTCATGCCCACCGCGACCAGGCCGAGGAAGGAGCTGGCCTCGAGGATGTTGAGGAGGTTGTCGACGCTCGCGAATCGCGAACCGAACACTGCAGCTCCCATGATCGTGACTACGGCGAGCACGAGGAGTGCGCCCCCTCGCTGGACCGCGCGGGCGAGGGACGCGCGACGGTTTGCCCTGCGCGCAACGTTGGACGCGGCGCCACCCGGAGGCGTCGGTCCTGCCATTCCCTTGCCTCGAAGGCCGATGGTCATGCGGCACCTCGCACACGCTGGACGTACACGGCCGCCAGGATGATCACCGCCGCAACCATCCGCGTGGCCGAGTCCCGCAGGTCGTGGGAAATGAGCGTGGCGCCGATCAGCTGGAAGAGCATCGCGCCGGCCAGCGTGCCCATGATTCGGACGCGCCCCCCGGACAGCGGCGTGCCGCCCACGACGACGGCTGTGATGGCACTGAGCTCGATCAGGTTCCCGACGAAAGACGGGTCGGACGCCGCGAGCCGGGCCGTCTGGACGACGCCGGCGAGCGCGGCCAGAACCGCGCTCAGGACGTACACGCTGAGCAGCGTACGGGGGACGGGAACACCGGCCAGGACGCTGGCATCCGGATTGCCACCGATCGCCACCACATAGCGACCGAAGGTTGTCTGGCGAACGACAACGCCTACGACCAGGGCGACGGCGAGCGCAATGATCGTGACGATCGGAATCCCCGCGACATTTCCCGAACCGATCCACGTCAGGGTCGGGTCGAAGACCTCCGTCAGGCGGCCTTGGGCGAGTACAAGGGCAAGCCCGCGCGCGCCAACCAGCAGGCCGAGCGTCGCCACGATCGGCTGGATCCTCGCGAACGCGATCAGGCTGCCGTTCACCACTCCCACGAGCGCCCCACCGACGATCGCCACCACGATCGCCACGCCGACTCCGTATCCCAGGAACAGGGGCACCAGGGCGGATGCGATGGCCATCACCGACCCGACCGACAGGTCGATCCCCTTGGTCCCGATGACCAACGCCATCCCGAGTGCGACGATCGCGACGGGCACGACCTGTACGAACTGGAGGCGCGCGTTGTCGAGGGTCGCGAAATGCGGAGTGAACACGAGGTTGAAGGCCACGATCGCCAGCAGCCCCAGGTAGACGCCGCGCTCGGCGATCCAGGCCATGACCTCCGCCCGGGGCCGTGGGCCGCGCGCGAGAGGAAGCTCAGCTGCCGTCATCTGACCCCTATGCGTTCAGCGTTGCTGTCTGTCTCCCCGGCCTGCGCAGCGAGCGCAGCCTCCGCAATGACGCTCATGACCCGGCTTTCGCTCATTTCGTCCCCAGACAGCGTCCCCACCACACTGCCGTCCCTGAGAACGACAATCCTGTCCGAGCCCTCGACGACCTCCTCGAGCTCGGAGGAA
>JBBSGX010000259.1:0-3471 GCA_038253685.1 Candidatus Limnocylindrales bacterium
CACTGCGCTGACACGACGGGAGCCCTGCCGCCGATGATCGAGGAGCGCAGGAAGGAGATCGCCGATCGCGTCGCCGGGCTCCAGCGGCTCGACGCGCAACTTGCCACGTTGGAACGGCATCTCGCCCTTCCGCTTCGGGCGTTGGAGGCGTCAAGGTCCTGATCCCTCGCCACGGGACGCTCAGTCCGGGCGTCGTCCGCGACGTACGCACGCGGCTCGAATGGCCAGCGCCGGTGTCGTATTCGGAACTGAGATCACGGTCGTTGCGTCGCGCATCCCGTCCCTTAGCTTGCCGACGTTTTCCTCCACGTTCTACGAGAGGACGTTCAACAGCACTACGCCATGCCGTCGGCAATCAGCCTCACATCGGCAACCTCAATCTCGAGGTCGAGGCCCGTGCGAACGTCACTGCCTGCGACATTTGGGGACCGCAGCGATCTCGTCAGTGGCCACTGAGGCGCTTCGCGGCAAAGGCCGTGATCCCGAGCAGGACCATCTTGGCGATCGGGCTCGAGAACGTGCCACCAGGAGCGAACATCTGCTGAAGGAGGTTGGGATCCTGCTGGTGAACGGCAGCAGTCGCGGCCGCGAGCGAGGTCGGGTCCGACGCAGACACGCCCGAGGTCGACGTCAAGGTCGGAGTGGGCACTCCGCGCTCGCTCGCCTTTTGCTTCAGGAACTCGGAGAACTGCGCGCGCTCCTCCGGTGTCAGTTGGGTGTACGCTGCCTCGGCCGACTGCTGGTAGTCCACGGGGGAGAGTCCGGCCACCACGTGGCCATACGACTGGTGCAATTGATCATCAGGAACCTGTGCATGCTGCCGCTGCTGGAATTGCGAGAGCAGTCCGTCGAGCAGTGGCGTTAGCTGACCCATTGGATCCTCCGTACTAAGAGTTCGCCGCCTTGGCCTGGTCGGTATAAGTCTGCCCTCGCGATATCCATGCCTTCCACCTGCGTTTGCGGGTGCGCAATGGGCTTCCCGGAGCCCTCTGGGTCAACAACCCAGTGCTTCCCTACCAATGGTGGACACGTCCGTTCGCCCGAGCTTCCGCTTGTTGCTCGCGGTGAGTCAAGGCTGCCATGCACCGACCACGTCGACGTTCACGGCCGCCCGCGTCCACGCGCCAGCAACCGGATGGCAAGGATGACCAGCAACCCCACGATGATGACGACCGCCACCAGCAGCCAGTAGCTCATGCCACGCTATGGCTTCGTAGCCTTCGCGGTTGAGACGCCGGACAGAACTGTCTCCCTGGCTTCAACGTCTTTCTCCTGCTTTGCGTCGTCCGCCGTGCGCTCCTTCGCACGAGCCTGCCGTTCGCGCTCGCGCTGTTGCCGCGACTGCTCGGCCTCCTGCTTCGACCGCTCCTTCTCAGCGGCGCGTTCCTGTTCGGGCTTCTCCACGCGCTGCTCCAGGTCCTCGACGATGCTCGCGCCTCCCTTCGCGCGGTCGACGCTGGACGTCGCCTCTTGCCGTGCCTTCATTTCATCGCGGGCGAACTCGACTTGTCCCGTGTATACCGATCCAAGCAGGGTTTCCAGCATGCCGGCGTCGTTCGCCTGCTGGACTGCCTGGTGGGTGATGATGTCCCCGAGATCGAGCACAACCCGGTCGTCCCGATCGAGGATGACTTTCGTGACCGGGCGTCCCACAGCATCCGCGATTGCCGCCAGTCGGGAGCGAGTCTGCTGCTGATCGACGCGCTGACCCGCGGCGTCCGTCATCTCGCCGATCTTTGAGGTGAAGCGGTCCCACATGTCGGCGGCGGAATCACCCACCTGTTGTATTGCCGCTTCATGTTGCTGCTGCGTTTCCTCCGCCTTGCCCGCATCGGCTGCCTGTAGCAACACCGGAAGGTTCCCGCTCGCACGTGCCCGCTCCACGGTTTCGGCCGTGATGAGCTGGCCCTTGGCCACGACGACGGCGCCCTTCTCGTCGGTGACTTCGGTGCCCGAACGCTGGCCCACCAGAGCCTGCTCTCGCTCTTGCGCTTGGCGTTCCTGTTCCTGAGCCGCGGCGTCCTGCATGGAGGTCTGAGCACCTGCCGCCGCATTACTCGCTTTTCCGGCGGCGTCCTGAAGCGCACCTTGCACGCCGCCTATCTGGGCTGTCAAAGCCGTGGCGGTCTCCGGGCGGACGAAGAGCATGTCCGGGCCGGACCGTTCGATCTCGTCGGCGGCCAGATACGAGGTGCCTTTTGCCAGGTCAGCCAGCTTCCCCCCCGAGATCTCGAGCCCGTCGATGCGTCCGCTCACTTCATCGAAGTACATGTCCGCGACGGAGCCCAGCTCCTGGCCATCCGTGGAGTACACGGTCTTGCCCACCAGGCGGTCCTTGCTGTTCAGGATGGCCTTGACGCGGGCGTCCGCCGAGGCTGGTATGACGGCCGTGCTATCAGCGATCACTACCGCGTCCTTGCCGAAGCGGTTCACGGCCTCTATGGGCACGACGGTCGAGGTGCTGAGCAGACCGCCCTCGTCCACCAGCAGGGCAACAATCTGGGTCGCTTCACCGATGATCAGGTCCTTTACGGTATGGACACGCGTACCGTCAGCCAGACTGAGAACATCCTGGCCAATCACTGTTTTGCCCTTGCGCACGGCTCGATCCTCTAGTGCTGGAAGTACAGGACGTAAACGATCACGATGATCGCGATGGTGGCGATCACAAACAGCAAGAGTGGCCAGCGACTCGCGCCGGCCCCGCGGTATCGCATCTCATTTCTCCTTTGTGCAGCGAACTGCGCGCGGCTGGTCCACAACGGCGCGCTGCGACGATTCAAGTGATGTGCCGCGCACAAGCGGCATCGGGCGCTTCGGCGTGGCCATCGGAAAGGCGCTCGGATTCAGCCTGCCCCGACTGGCGTCGCGGGCCGTGCCGATCTTCTGATCGTCGCTGCCTTGGGCATCCCACCCAGGTTGGAGGGTGTTCTCGATCGACTGCGTGACGCGTCCTCCTATTGCGACCGAACGCCTGGAGAGCCCAGCCTCTGCCTCCGGGCCACACGTTCAGGCCACCCATCCGCAGGGCCGGCGCTACAAGGTCCTTTCAGAGTCCGCAGAGTTATCCACACCCAAGGAGGCCGGGCGGCACGCGAGACCACGCTTTAGGACCAGTTGGTCCCTCTTGGCATGGAAGGTGACCCTGATGGCCGACCGGTTGCAGCCCAGCAGTCCGAAGGTCCTTGCCCCTACCATCGGCCGCACGAAGGGACCACCCCACAGCAGATGGCGCACTGATCGTCGGACCGTATCGTCACACTTGTGGGCCGCGGTCCGTTGGCCAGGTTTCTCGCCCCAGAGTTGATCTCCCGCCACTTGTTGCCGCCTGCATCGCACCGTTGGCCCGCAGAGATCAGGGGCTCGGCGACTGGCCGCGTTGGGAGTTGTGCCACTTGCAGAGTTCGCAAGAAGAGGTTCTTCGATCGACCGCGGCGTCCGAGTGCCTGGCTACGAATCGCTCGCCCGCCG
>JBBSGX010000260.1:0-3459 GCA_038253685.1 Candidatus Limnocylindrales bacterium
TCGCCGCCGATCCACGACCCCCAGTGCAGGAACGCGTGGGCCCTCGCCGGGCGAGTTCCAGTGCGGCCGCTGTCGCGCGCCGCAGACTCCGGATCGGCCTCTGCCCCGCGGTCCAGCGCGCGGTCAAGGGAACGGTAGACGCGCGGCGTGACCACGAAGAGCGACTCGTCGAAGAACGCCATCGCGGTCCGCACCTCGTCGAGCGGCGTCGGAGCCTCGAGGCGAAGTGCGGAGGTGTGCCAGAGGAGGCTGATCTCCTCGCGCAGTCGCCGGCGGATCTCCGCGTCCTCGCTGGGTGCCAGGCGCTGGTCGTCGAGCTGGTCCAGGAGCCGGTAGGTGCGGCGCAGGGCGATCAGCAGGGTGCGCCTGCGGGCCTCGGTCGGATGCGCCGTGAGCACGAGGCCGACGGAGAGCTCCGTGAACAGCTCCCGTGCGGCGGCGGCCGAGAGATCCGATGCGCGCAGGTGCTCGACGGCGGACGAGATCGAGTCGTCCATGCCGCGCGTCGCGGACCGGCTGCGCTGGCGGAGGCGCCGGACTCGCTGCTTCTCCTCGGCCAGGTTCACCAGCTGGAAGTACAGGCTGAAGGCGCGGATCAGGATCTCGGCCTCCGGCAGGTCCACGGCGTCGAGATCGCGCGCCAGCGCACGCCGATCTTCGGCGCCTCCCGTGCGGCGCAGCTGGATGGTGCCGCGGCGAATGCGCTCCACGAGAGACAGCAGGTCCGGTCCCGCCTGCTCCACGATGATCTGGCCGAGCAGCGCCCCAAGCAGCTTGACCTCGCGCGCCAGCGGGTCTCGCGCCCGCGCCGTGCCGATGCCGCGCGGCTCGGCTCTGACAGCCGGGTTGGGGCGGCGCGCGCTCGATCGCATCCGATGAGGCTAACGCGAGCGCCGAGACGGCGGAGTGGCGGCCAGGTCGCGCCCGGGTCGCGTCATGGCGGCATCGACCCGCAGTGCCGCTGATGCGGACCTCGGGCCGGGTGCCCGGCCGCACCGAAATGGCGCTACCGGGGTGGCCCAGACGTCCCGCTCGGACTATGCTCGGCGCCCAGAACCGGAACGCCCAACCCGCGACACGCGAGGATCCGCTCCAATGACCCGACCAGATCGCCGCAGGCGCGGCGCCGTGCTCGCGCTCGGCATCCTTCTGCTGGCGGCGATGAGCCCTGCCGTCGAGGCCACGCCCGCCGGCTGTGCCCTGTCCGTCACGCCCGATTCAGGTCCTCCCGGCACCGAGTTCACGTTCTCGGGCTCTGGCTACACGCCAACGACCCTGACCCTGAAACAGGACGGCAAGCCGCCTCGCGTCGTGCCGCTGAGCTTTGGCACTGACGATCCATTCAGCTTCCCGCTGATCGCGACGCAGACGGACGTCGGCAAGTGGAAGGTCGTGGCATCGACGGCCGACGGGTCATGTGCCGGCGCGGTCGTCATCAGGGTCACGCTTCCACCGACCTCCACCCTCGACGCCGCGCCGATCGTCGTTAACCAGGCGCCTGTGATCGCCGCGTTTGCCGGGCTGGCCGTCCTGTTCCTGGTTTCGACGCTGCTGCTCCTCCGCGGCCCCCGAATTCGCCGCCGGCGCTAGCCATCGCGACCGGAGGCTCAGCGTGGGCCGATCGGACGCGCTAGCCTGAGGTCGTGCAGCCGCAGCAACCGGTCATCCGGACGTACAAGGGCCGGGATCGGCGCTCCGCTGAGGAGGCGTATCGGGTCGACGCCGAGGGAGCGGCTCGCGCCGGCTGGTACCCCGTGGCGCACCGCTGGACCGGCAGCTGGGACGGGCACGAGCTGGCGGTCGTCTTCGAGCTGCGCGGAGAGAACCTGGTTCTCGATACGACGCGCGCCACGCTACCCGCACCTCCGGGAACGGGGCCCGGGCCCGCTCCCGGGTTTGGCGCGCAGCCCGTCGCCCAGCCTGCGCCGCAGGTTGCCCAGTCCGAACCTTCGCGACCTCTCTCCGCCGCCCGCGCCCATGCCCGCGCGACGCTCGAGACAATCGACCTGCATTGCGCCGGCGAGCCGCTGCGCCTGATCCGGACCGGCTTTCCGAAGGTGCCGATGGCCCCCATCCTGGAGCGCCGGCGCTGGGTGCGCGAGCACGCCGACCACGCCCGGCGAGCCGTCATGTACGAGCCGCGCGGCCATCGCGACATGTACGGCGCGATACTGATGGCGCCGCACCGGCCCGACGCGGACATCGCCGTCCTGTTCATGCACAACGAGGGCTACAGCACGATGTGCGGGCACGGCACGATCGCGATCGTGACGGCGTTGATCGAGGAGGGCCTCTACCCGGCGACGGAGCCGCAGACGACAATCCGCCTCGAAACGCCGGCGGGCCTCGTGACCGCCGTTGCGAACGTCACGCGCGGTATGCACGGCGGCCCCGAGGTCAGCTCGGTTCGCTTCACGAACGTGCCCGCATACGTCGCGGCAACGGACCTGACGCTGCGGCCGGAGGGCGTGGCACTGGCGGGCCCAGCGGCGCAATCGGGGACGCTCAACGTCGCGCTGGCCTTCGGTGGCGCCTACTACGGGATCGTGGACGCGGCCAGCCTCGGGCTGCGGGTCGTGCCAGACCAGATCGAGGCGCTGACGAGAGCGGGCAGGGCGATCACCGACGTCCTCCGACGTGACCACACGCCGACCCACCCGACCGATCCCGAGCTTGGCTTCGTCTACGGCACGATCATCGTCGACTACGACCCGGCGACCTCCCCCGACGGCAAGGCCACCGACGCCTACATGCGCAACGTCACGATCTTCGCGGACGCCGAGGTCGATCGATCACCGTGTGGCTCCGGCACGAGCGCGCTGCTTGCGTATCTCTTCTCTCGCGGCGGAATCCACCAGGGCCAGGATGTCGTCAACGCCGGCATCACCGGTGAAGCCTTCCGCGGCCGCGTCGACGAGCGGACTGTCCTCGGCGACCGTGAAGCCGTCATCACCAGCGTCGAAGGGACCGCGTACGTGACCGGCTATCACACCTTCGTTGTCGACGGCCGCGATCCCCTCGGCGGAGGCTTTCTCCTGGGCTGACCGTGGCCGGGCTCGGGGACCGTGGCCCATGCTGGTGCTCTTCGCCCAGGTCCATGCCGGTCGGGGCATGGTTTTGGGCCGGCTCCGGGGGTTGATGGTCGGCGTGCACGCTTGGCGTGCAGTCCAAGCGGACGACGTTGCGCCTTGGGCCTGGGCGACGTAATATGATACCGATGAGTAGCACGTTGTCTCGCCAAACGCGAAACCCACATCTGAAAGTAGTTGTCGCGGGCGGCTCGGGTCTCATCGGGCGATCGGTGACGGTGGCACTGGCCGCGGCGGGGCACGAGCCGGTCGTGCTGTCGCGCAATCCGGAGCGAGCGCGGCTGCCGGAAGGCGTCCGCGGCGTCGAGTGGCATCCGCCGGACGTCGGCGAGTGGGCGGGCGAGCTGGATGGTGCGGACGCGGTCATCAA
>JBBSGX010000261.1:0-3452 GCA_038253685.1 Candidatus Limnocylindrales bacterium
GCGATGGGCGATGCCACGATCGCCGGCTGCCTCGACGAGGGCCTGATGCTGCTGACCTGCGGGCCGGCACACAACATCGTGCGCTGGATCCCGCCACTCGACGTCACGTCGGCCGAGATCCAGGAGGGCCTGGGCATCTTCCGAAGGGTGCTGGCGGCGGGCTGAGGGCACGGGTCGCGTATCTGCCTGCGAGCCCGCCATTCGACCTGTACGAGCTGCGTGCCGCGGCTCACCCCGACGTGATCAGCTCGGCTCGGTACCGCTTGAGGTCAGCGACGCCGCCTCGGGAACGTCGTCTGCAGGTGCCGTCTGGGCCAGGACGACGCCGCCGATGATCAGGATCCCGCCCAGGATCTGGACGGGTGCCAGCGTGTCGTGCAGGAGCACCGTTGCGAGCGTGATCGTGTAGATCGGCTCGACCGTGCTGACCAGCGCCGCCTGGGCCGCTCCGATGCGCCGGGCACCCGCGTAGAACGCCTGGACTGCCACCGCGGTCGAGGCCACGGCCACGCCGAGCAACCCGAACCAGGCGCTGCCCGGCACGTTTGCCGGGGCAATCGCGCGGCCCGTCACGAGCATGGCCACGAGGTAGACGGCTGCCGTCGCCGTCATCATCAGCGCAGCGGTCGGGGCTGGTGCCGTCTGCGACGGAGTGGCCAGCGTCTCCGCGTCCTGCGGCGGGATGATCGTGGCGCCGTCGGTGCGCTCGTCCCCGCGGGCCCCTTCGCGATCTCCTCGTTCGCCGCTCAGCCGCGCCGCGAGGATGATCCAGACCGAGTAGATCACCGGCGACGCGACCGTCAGCGCGATGCCCAGCAGAGGGGGAGCGGTCGCGGGCGCGATGCCCCCCACGGCCATCGCCACGCCCACCGTGGAGATGCCGAGCGCCAGCCACGCCCGGCGACCGCGCAGCCGGCGCACGAATCGCAGCGACAGCACGGCCACGAGCGCGGGGTAGAGGTAGACGATGAGGGCGGCAAGCGAAGCCGGCACCGTCTCCAGCGCGGCGAAGTAGGTGCCGCTGTTGCCAACGTAGAACGCGCCGAGCGCCAGCAGGATCAGGGCATTCCGGCGGGTGAGGAGGTGGAGGGACGCGCGGTTGCCCGGGATCAGGAAAAGCCACGCCCAGGAGAGCGCGGCCGCGATCACGAAGCGCCAGTAGAGCAACGTCAGCCAGTCGACGCCCGCCGCGTACACCGGCTTGGCGAAGAGCGCTCCCGACCCGAACCCGCACGCCGAGACGACCACCAGCGCCAGCCCGATCAGGCGGTCATTGCGCCGCCAGGGCGCCGGGCTCCCAGTCACACGTCCGATGCTACAGGGGAGGCGCCTCCCGACGCGGCCCTCGCAGGCTCGCCGCGGCACCCCGGCCGGCTCGCCTCGCCCGCCTCGACCCCGCGCGGGCGCACCTCCGCTTCCGAACCGATCGGTCAGCCGATCAGGGCATCCATCTGGCGTGGGGCGACATGGCCACGCTGAGCGAGGCGGGGGGATTTCAGCCGCTCTGTCAATCGTGTGGCGCTGTTGGTCGCCGTTCTTCTCGCCCTGGGAATCGGGCGGATCGCCCTCCAGGATCGGGAGCCCCTCTTGATCGTGCTCGGGCTCGGCCCGTTGGTCGTCGGCCTGTTCGTTCGACGGCCGAACGCGCAGGCCGATGAGTCGTCGGCACTGCGCATGCCCCTTCGCGCGGACCGACCCCGCACCCGCCAGCTCGACGTCGCCAGCCAACGTCGCAGTCGAGGCGAAGTCCATCCCGGGCCTGTCGCCCCAGATCCGCACCCACTTCGTCGCCGGTAACAAGATCGCAGCCATCAAGCGCTACCGGGAGGAGTGCGGCTTGGGCCTGAAGGAGGCGAAGGACGCCGTCCATCAATTCGACAGCTCAGTGTGCCACGGTGAGCGACCGCCTCTGCCGCGGGACTAGACTGACAGCGACGCCATCCTGAGGAGGATCCAGCCACGGTCATCAAGAGCGCCAACGAGACCACCGAGCACCTGACGAAGCGCGAGCTCCGGACAGAGAAGGTCAAGGCGCTCGGGCACCACGACCCGGTGCTGGTCCAGTCCGGCACGTCGATCGGCGATGCGATCTCCGCCATCCAGGCCAATGCCGGTGACTGCCTCCTGGTCTGCAACGGCGACAGGCTTGTCGGCATCCTCACCGAGCGCGACATCCTGCTCAAGGTTCTCGCACGAGGCGTCGAACCGGATGCGCTCGTGGACGGCTACATGACCCGCGATCCCGACACGCTCACCTCCGAATCGACCGTGGTCGAGGCACTCCAGCTCATGGAACGCGGCGGCTATCGCAACATCCCGCTCAAGGACGTTGAGGGTCACATCGAGGGCGTGCTGCGCCAGAAAGACATCCTCGAATTCGTGGCAGAAGCCTTTCCCCAGGAGATCCTCAACCTGCCGCCTCGGCCGCACCAGGTGATGACCGAGGCCGACGGCGGCTGATAGCCGCTGATGCAGCTCGAGCGCGCCCGTCTGATCGGGCTGCTCAGGCGCCTGGACATGCCGCTCGAGCGGATCGCCCAGGTGCTCGAGCTCTCCGCGCCCGAGCAGGTCGACGAGATCGGCCGCTTCTGGCGTGAGGTCGAAGGGTCGGTGGCGGTCAAGCGACGGCTCTTCGCGTACCTCGAGCGCTATTCCGGAGGCCGAGGAGATGCCGTGTACGAGGTCCAGACGCGCCAGGTGCCCGAGCAGCGGGTGCTGACGATGAGCCGCCACGTGCGGCAGCCCGAGCTCCAGGACTTCCTCATGGAGACCATGAGCGCCCTGCCCACCGCCCTCGAAGGCACGTCCGCGAAGACCAACACGAACGTCGCGATCTACCACGGCGTGGTCAGCGCAGACTCTGACGGTCCCGTCGAGGTCTGCCTCCCGTTCCAGGGCGAGCTCGAGGCGCCCCCCGGCACCCAGGTCCGCATCGAGCCGGCACATCACGAGGCCTTCACCACGATCACCCTCGAGCAGTGCCTCTTTCCGGGGACCCTCGAGGCCTACGACGCGGTTCACGCCTTCATGGAGAAGCAGGGGATGGAGCCGATCGGCTCGCCGCCGCGAGGTCTACTTCGTGGAGCACGAGAGGGTCGCCGGAACGATCCCTTCTGCGATATCGCGTGGCCGGCCAGTGCCGCACGTTGGGAGTAGCCAGCCGCCTGCCACTCCAGCGGGGAGCGGCCGACGCCTTCGACGCCAACGGGGACTCGACGGCCTACTTATCCGCTCCATGCATATCTGACGCAACCTCTGGTTGCGGGCCCTGACGGGGTGCCACGACCACGGCCCCGACCGACCGGTGCGAGATCTGATTGGCCGGTTGCGAGCGTACAAACCCGTGCCGTCCAGCGTGAGGCGTAGAATCGCGTCCCGTCTCTTGTGACGGCTTGCCTTCAGTCGATTCTCCGCCCCTCTGCCTACGAACCAAGGAGCCGCAAGCCCGGTGA
>JBBSGX010000262.1:0-3439 GCA_038253685.1 Candidatus Limnocylindrales bacterium
CGACCCAACCGTGGCTCGACCATGATTGACTCAACTTCCGGGCGGTCGTCGGACTCGATCGAAGGACGTTGATGGACCCGACCGCGACACGAACCCTCGGGCGAACAGGCGTGGAGGTCACACAGCTCGGCTTCGGCGGAGCATCGCTTGGCGAGCTCTTCAAAAAGGCGCCCGAGGAGGATTCGCTCGCCACCGTTCGCGCCGCCTGGGACGCCGGCATCCGCTACTTCGACACCGCGCCCTGGTATGGACGCGGGCTCTCCGAGCTGCGGATGGGCTCCGGCCTCCGGGACCGGCCTCGCGACGAGTTCGTCCTCTCCACCAAGATCGGGCGCTGGCTTCGAGCGCGGAACGACCCGAAGACCTCCAGCGGCGCACCGTGGGTCGGCGGCGCGCCCTTCGAGGTGGTCTTCGACTACACCTACGACGGCATCATGCGTTCCTACGAACAGAGCCAGCTCCGGCTCGGCATCGCCCGCTATGACCTGGCCGTCATCCACGACCTCGATCACCTCTACCACCGGCCCGAATCGAAGCTTGCCGCCTACTTCATGCAGCTCGCGACGTCCGGTTGGCGTGCGGTCGAGGAGCTCAAGTCAGGCGGAATGCTCAAAGGCGTCGGCGCCGGCATCAACGACCTGGGCCTGATCCCGCGTTTCCTGGAGTTGGTCGACCTCGACTTCTTCCTGGTCGCCATGCCTTACACGCTCCTGCGCCAGGAGGTGCTCGACAGCGAGTTCCCGGCATGCGTGGAGCGCGGCATCGGGTTCGTCATCGGGGCCGTGTTCCAGTCGGGGATCCTTGCCACCGGCGCGGTGGAGGGAGCGCACTCGGACTACGCGGCACCCACCCCGGAGGTCATCGACCGCGTCCGGCGCATCGAGGCCCTGTGCACGCGGCACGGAGTCCCCATTGCGGCCGCGGCGCTGCAGTTCCCGCTCGGGCACCCAAGCGTGGCCTCCGTCATCCCGGGCGCCTACAGGCCCTCGCAGGTCGAGCGCAACGTTGCTTCGTTCCGCCACCCCATCCCCGCCGACCTGTGGGCGGAGCTCAAATACGAAGGACTGCTCAGGCAAGATGCCCCGACGCCGGCCTGATGTAACGCTGCTCGATCCGCGCCGGGAGGGCAGCCCATGAGCGACAACCCGCTCACGGGCTCGTGGCGGCTCCGCTCGTGGGACGCCGTCGACGCCGAGGGGGCGACGTCACATCCGATGGGCACCGATGCCGAGGGCCTGCTGGTCTACGCCGGTGAGGGTCTGATGATCACGACCATCGGCTGCCACGGCAGGCCGCGCCTGTCTACCAACGACCTCACCAGCGGTGCGCCCGATGAGCGTCTGGCCGCGGCGGGTTCGTTCATCGCCTACGCCGGTCGCTACGACTACGACGGGACGGATGTCGTCCACAGCGTCGAGATGAGCCTCTTCCCGAACTGGGTGGGCAGTCGCCAGGTTCGCCACGCCACGCTTTCCGAGGACGGGGAGAGCCTGATCCTGAGCACCGATCCGATGGCCGTGAACGGACGCCTGGCCTCGCATCGCCTGACGTGGGATCGGTTACACGATGATGGCGGCGCCTGACCGATCGCTGCCTCAGGCGTCGAACAGGACGTGGACCGGCCGGTAGGTCCGCGACACGAAGCCCATGTAGCGCGGCGGATCCGCGCCCGGATCGAGCCGCAGGCCGGGCAGCGCGAGAAGCGCGAGGATGGCCTCCATGCGCGCCAGCCACGCGCCCGCGCAGTGCCTCGGGCCGACTGTCCGCCACACTCATACCACCAGCGCCTCGATCCCGAGCTGCCGCGCGACGCCGACCACGGCCCCGGAGAGGTCGCCGGGCGTTGCCGAGGCGTGGTGGTTGACCCCGGTGGACGCCCAGCGCGCCCATGCCTCCTCGACCCGGCCCGAGGCGAAGCGGAAGGCTCCGTTCGGCGTCCCGGTGACCGGGAAGCGCCGCGCCGTCAGCTCGCCGCGGGCCACCGCGTAGCGGAAACCGCCCAGTGCCCGCGGATGGGGCGTGAAGCCGACCAGCGTCGCAGGACCCGCCGGCGGCTCGAGGACGGCACACACCCCGCAGCGGGGATCGATGCCGCAGAACCAGCCGTTGCGCCGCAGCCGCGGCCGTTCGCCGGGAGCGCTCCAGGCCAGGTCGTGCTCGCCGCTGTTGGCGATCACCACCTCTCCGCTTTCGTAGTCGATGGCCTCGATCTCGTGGTACAGGGCAGCCCCGCCGAGGCGCTTGGTGGTGAGCATCGCCACCGCCGTCAGCACGTCGCCGGTGCACGTCCAGGGCACGCCCATGGACGTGAGGCGGCCGAGGCCCCAGCACGGAGCGATCCCGATCTCGTCGCCGAACCGGAACTGTGGGACGTGGCAATTGAAGGCGCCGCAGTCGAGCCCATGGTCTGCCACCAGCGCCTCCAGGGCGAGGGCCATGCGCAGCGAGCGACCCAGCGACTCGCCCTCGGTCGGATCGTCCTCGAACGACCAGCCGGCCCGCACCTCGGCCTCGAGATCGCGCTCAGCCGCGGGTTCGACGGCGCGGTATCGCTGGATGACCTCGTCGGGGTCGATGTGGACGGACTCGATGCCGATGGCGGCCTGCAGCTCCTCATCGGGGACGGTGACGTGGAGGTAGCCCTCGACGGGATTGCCGACGCGCCCCAGCCGAGCGCGCCGCAGGCCGCGGGCCACGGCCGCGATGCGCAGCGCCTCGCGGACACGGGCGAGGACCGCCGGCTCCGAGACGGTGCCGAGCACGAGCTCGAAGGGTCGCTCAGTGCGCGCCAGCATGTTGCTGAGCATCGGAGCGCCGACGGTGGCGCCGCCGGTGGTGATGGAGCCGTGATCGAAGTCTGAGCCCACCGCGCCCGATTCGTGAAGCGCCCAAAGCACGACCGGCACGCCGGGCAGAGCCTCCAGCAGCGCCAGGGTATAGGCAGGCGGCACCGCCATCGTCTGCAGCACGAGGACCGCGTCAACCCTGGTTCCGGCCAGCCTGGCTGCCGTCGCGCGACCGTCCTCGACCGAGGCGAGATCCACGACTGCGACCGGCTCGAATGCGTCCGAGAGCCCGTCAGCGACCCTGCCTGCGAGCGCCAGGCGCGCTGCACGGAAGCCCGGCGGAGCCGTGTGCTCCCACAGCGTCCAGTAGGGATGGACGACCAGGATGGGCGGGCGCCGTGGCTCCATCAGTCCTGGTGGAACATCTCGTCGGCTGCGACCAGCTTGCCGTCGGGGCCGGCGATCGTGGTGATGATGCCCTCGAAGGCCTCGCCCCACCGACGGTTCACGTCGGTCTGGCCGATGCGGGCGAAGGCGGTCTCCATGTCGGGCTCAAACTCGCCGTAGTAGACGACGTGGTTGCCGCGCCGGAATCCCGTGTAGTTGTGGATGCCCGCGTCATCGATAGCCGCCATCATGTCCGGCCACGGATC
>JBBSGX010000263.1:0-3435 GCA_038253685.1 Candidatus Limnocylindrales bacterium
GCATGCCGCGAACAGCCAAGGTGCGAGTACCACTCCGATGAGGAGCCGCTGAGGCGCCATGCCAGGACGATACGCCTGACCCCGCTCTCTCGATGTGACACGACTTACGTCGCCTGCCCGACGGTGGGACGGTCATCGGGTCGTCATCAGGCTGTCATCGAGATGGTGGATGCTCGCCGTTCGCTCGTGCGCGTGGCGCACGAAACGGCCGTTGAGCGGCCCCATGATGGAGGATCCCGATGCGACGACTGTTCATGAGCGGCTTCATGGTCATGGCCCTGCTCGCCTCGCTGGCAGGTACTGCCTTCGCCGGCCAGCCCCAGCGAGGAACGATCTGGCTCGACGGCGCACAGGTCCGAACGCTCCTGCCGCCGTCGGCGACGCCAAAGGAAGGCACCGATCCGTTCTACAAGGTCCCGGGCACGGGCGGCGTCGCCGCGGTCGGTCCGGGCAGCAATGGCTACCACGGTGGCCACTGGATGGTCTATCTGGTGTCCTGGAACGTCGCCCAGCGCCCGCTGACGTCGGCCACGGCGATCCTTGACGCGGTCGCGACAGGTGACGTCACGATCACGCGGGCTGCCGATCAGGACTTCAACTGCCCCATCCAGCCGTAGCGCCGCCTCCTTCCACCGCGCCGCCGAGGGCCGGTCACCTTTTCGGGAGCCGGCCCTCTTCCTGCCTGTAACGACGCCCACAGTCGGTGTGCGAGCCGACCCATACCCTTGCGCTTCGCGCCCATCGTCGCGCCGCGGAGGATCGATTTGTCGAGACGTCGCCGCGAGGTCCCACCGTCCGGGCGTTCGCTGGCAGCCTCCCCGAGGTCCGAACACGCGGTGGAGTCGGGCGTGAGGAGATCCCCGCGGGACGCACGCCATGAGCGCGAACGAAGCGCCGCGTGGCGGCGCGCTATTCGGCGCTGGGCGTTACCCGTCATGTTCGCGCTTGCCGGCCTCGGTGTAGTCGCGGTCGTCGGGGCGGCGACGTTGGGCAGCGCACCGGCCTCACCCTTGAACCAGAGCGGCCGCCCGGTCCTCGGCGTGGCATCGGCGCCGATCGTGCTCCGCGAATATGGCGACTTCCAATGCCCGTCCTGCGGCGCCTTCTTTCGCGGGATCGAACCGCAGATCAAGGCCAGGTACATCGACACGGGCCGCGTCCGGCTCGAGTGGCACGATTTTCCCTGGATCGGCCCGGAGTCGCGCGACGCGGCGAACGCGGCCCGCTGTGCTGGCGCCCAGGGGAAGTTCTGGCCCTACCACGACCTGCTCTATCAGAACCAGGGCGGCGAGAACTCGGGCGCCTTCACGAAAGATCGGTTGAAGGCGTTCGGCCGGCAGGTCGGCTTGGAGGCAGCAGCATTCGACCGCTGCGTCGACGACGACGCGTTCGGCTCCGCCGTCCAGGCCGACTTCTCGGACGTGCGCAGCCAGGGCTTCAACGGCACGCCGACGTTCCTGATCGGCGACCGACGGATCGTCGGCGCGCAGTCGTTCGCGGTCTTCCAGGCGGCGATCGAGGCCGCCCTCGGCGGTCGCTGAAACCGCCCATGGACGCTGGCGTTGAAATCGTCGTCGCCTTCCTTGGCGGTCTGCTCGCGCTCCTCAGTCCCTGCTCCGCGCTGCTGCTGCCGGCGTTCTTCGCCTACGCGTTCCCCTCGCATGGCCGCCTGCTCCTGCGGACGGCGATCTTCTACGCCGGGCTCGTCACGGTTCTTGTGCCGGTTGGTCTGGGCCTCGGAGCGCTGGGCGCGCTCGTCCTCGAGCAGCGGGCCGCCTTGTCGGTGATTGCTGGTCTGCTGCTCATCGCGATCGGCGTCCACCAGGTCCTCGCCGGCGGCTTCGAGCTGCCGGGCGCTGGCCGGTTGCCGGGACGCGCGAGCGGCGAGTCGGTGTCGGCCACCTACGCCCTGGGCGCGGTCTACGGGGTCGCCGGGTTCTGCGCCGGGCCGATCCTCGGTGGCGTGCTCACGATCGCCGCGGCCTCCGGCGGCGCACTCGCGGGCGGTGGCCTGCTGGCCGTGTACGCGTTGGGCATGGCGGCGCCGCTGTTCGGGCTAGCCGCGGCCTGGAACCGGATCGGCCCGGGTCCTCGGGCGCGGTTGCGCGGGCGCGAACTACGAATTGGGCCGTTCGTGCGCCACAGCTCGATCGTCGCCTCGAGCGCGATGTTCGTGGCGCTCGGGATCGCATTCATCGCGTTCCAGGGCTCGAGCGCGCTGAGCGGCCTCTACGCCAGTGTCGGAGCCGCCGATCTGTCGCTCGCATTGGAGACGACGATCGGCGATGCCGCCCGGGGCCACCCGCTCATTGCGAGCGCCGCGGTTGTCCTCGGACTCGCGACGGCTGTCGCGGTTGTCGCGCGACGGCGGCACCGCGGGCTTCGTCCGTGACCCGCACGGGCCGCGCTACGATCGCGACCGGCCTGGTCGCCGCACTCGCGGCTCCCGCCGTGATACGCGCTCGCCTCCGCAACCGGCCTGATCTTCCACTTCATGCCGGCCGCTCCGCCGCTTGCCGGGGCGGGGCTCGCTTGCCGTCGCGCTCATGGCAACGACGCTCGTCGCCTCGGACCGCGTGCCACTCGATGATCCGCGCGCCACGGCTGGCGTCCGAGGTCTGGGCGCGCTGGCCGCCGGCTGGCTCCTTCGGCGGCCGGCAGGCCCGGGCTGAGCTGCTCACACCACCACCCATCGGCCGGGGGTGACACGCTCGAGGTCAGCGTGTCCTCGCTCACATTCGCGCGCGACGCGGTCGCGGTACCGTAGCCACCATGGAGCTGTTGAAAAGAGTCACCGCCACCCCTGCCTGCCCACATGTCCCAGTGACTCTTCCCGATGCTCAGGCGATAGCTGCCAGGAATGTCGCAGCCCGTTCAACCTGCGGTTGTGCGCGACATGTGGCCACGTCGGGTGCTGCGAATCGCAAGCGGGCCACGCTCGCGCGCATGCCCTGCGCGAAGGCCATCCTGTGATCTACCAGATGCCGGCGCCGAAGGGTTTCGTCTGGTGCTACGAGGAGCGTCGCTACGTCGGGTGACGTCGCAAACGGCGCGCGAGCCGCCCGACTGGAAGGAATCGACGAGCGCGGAGTGGACCCCGTGCCCAGAGTGGGCTGCGGACATGGCTCAGCCTTGTCGCGGTGGCTCGCCTCGTCACCGAAGATTTCAGGGCGTGACCGTGATCGTCCCCTGCATCCCTTGCGTGGCATGGCCGTCAACCGGGCAGATGAACGTGTAGGTACCGGCGCCCAGCGTCGCCGTGATCGACTCGCTTGCGCCTGGCTGGAAGGCCAGGTCCTTCGTGGCAACGTTCACACCGTTGCCGCTGATCACAAGCGCGTGGCTGATCGTTCCGTCGTTGCGTGCGACTAACGTCACCGGGGTCCCTGCCTTGAGCGTGACCGTCGCAGGTGTGATCGAGTACTCCTTGAGCGA
>JBBSGX010000264.1:0-3415 GCA_038253685.1 Candidatus Limnocylindrales bacterium
AGGTTGACATCGGTCGATCGCCACGGATCCCCGCTTCGCGTCGGAAGCTCGAACGTGCCGAAGCTCGAACGTGCCCTGGTAGCCCGCAGTCTTGGCGACGCGAAGACACAGCTCCTGCAGTCGCAGGTGCCCTGCATCCGCCGTCTGCTCTGATCGATCGCGGCCGAATTCGGCAACGAACGGCACGTCGAGAGCGGAGGCGAGCGCGAACCAAACCTCCTGCGCCGTGTGCAACCCGTTCCCACATCCGAGGGCGCTCAGCCCTGGCCTTGAGATCCCGACCTTTGCGGCGAGCTCCCGCTGCGTCAGGTGCCTGGCGCGCCTCAGCGAACGAACGCGGCGCCGATGGCGTTCACTCTCCATGTGAGCCCCAGTATCAAAATCGGGACTTCACCGCGCGTTCGCCGTCTCTCAACCGAGAATCACGCTTTCCTCACCGATGACACGGGCTCGCGCTGGCTCCACGGAGAAGCAAATGCCGAACCACCCTCGTGGTCCAGCGACGTTCGACCCGATTCGCGGGCACGGCTCCCCGAGAGTCGCCTCGACGTCTGGTCCTGCGACGCCGGCGACGGATACGGCCCCGGCAAGCGTCCCTGCGTTGCCTTACCGGCTGTCGCGCAGGGGCACCGCCAGGTCGTTGGCAAGGGCCTGCAGCGCGGCAGGACCGATCGGGTCGCCGAGGCCCAGCACGATCTCATTGGCGCCGGCGCGGACGTAGTCGCGCGCCAGCGACAACCCTTCGGCACGCGCCTCGCGCGTCGGTGTAACCACGATCTGAACCGAGAGCCAGAGCGTCGACGAGTCGCGGCCGCGCCCTTCGCACGCTTCCCGCAACATGTCCCTCCGCTCGGCGAATCCTGCGGGGCTGCTGCCCGCCATGTTCGCCGAGTAATTCCAGCCATCGGCCAGTTCCGCCGCCAGCCCAAGGCCTCGTGGACCCTGCCCGCACAGGAAGAGCAGCGGACCGCCGGGGTGGACCGGCGCCGGCTCCATGGTCGCACCGCGCAGATGCACCGAGCCAGCCTCGAGGTCCACTCCGGGCGCGCCCCTGCCCGCCTCGCCGAACAGGGCGCGAACGATCCGCGCGGTGTCACCCAGGTGGTTGATGCGCTTCCCGATCGGCGGAAGCTCGATTCCGTTCGTCTCATGCTCGCCCTCGTGCCATCCGGCCCCGATCCCCAGCACGAACCTGCCGTGCGTGACGTGGTCCATGGTGAGCGCCGCGCGCGCCACGATCGCCGGATGGCGGAAGGTGTTGCTCAGCGCCAGGTGGCCGATCCACTTCCCCGGCACGTGCCTGGAGAGCGCCGCGAGCAGCGTCAGGGCCTCGAAGGCCGACCCACCACGCTCGACGGAGAAGTCACCGAGGTGGTCGTTCAGCCACGCCGATTCGAAGACGTCGAGCTGGCCGCCCAGGCCCCAGGTGGCCTCCAGTGCGGGCCAGTCGGCCTGGTGGCAGAACGTCTTGAAGCCGACCCGCACCACGCTATTCGACGACCGTTCCCTCGACACCCAGTGCGGGCTTCGGATACTCGAGCTTCAGATCGTCCATGGCATCGGCCACGATCTCTGCCACGGCCAGGTTGCGGAACCAGTTCCGGTTGGACGGGATCACGTACCAGGGCGCCCATTCGGTTGAGCAGCGGCCCAGGGCGTCCTCGTAGGCGGCCATGTACTGGTCCCAGAGCATTCGCTCCTTGAGATCGTCGACCTTGAACTTCCACTGCTTTTCGGGCGTGTCGACGCGGGACTGCAGGCGCTTGCGCTGCTCGTCCTTGTCGATCACCAGGAAGAACTTGAGGATCGTGGTGCCCTCGTCGACGAGCATTTGTTCCCATTCGTTGATCTGGTCGTAGCGCTTCGACCAGACCTTCTTCGGAACCAGGTCGTGAACCCGGACCACCAGCACGTTCTCGTAGTGCGACCGATTGAAGATGCTCAACCAGCCGTTCGGTGGCGTCGCGATGTGATGCCGCCAGAGGTAGTCGTGGGCGGCCTCGATCTCGGTCGGGACCCCGAAGCCGACGACCTGGCATCCCTGCGCGTTGAACGCGCTCATGACGTGGCGGACGGTGCCGTCCTTGCCGGCCGTGTCGATGCCCTGGAGCACGATCAGGATCCTGGCTGCCTTGGACGCCCAGAGCCGGTCCTGGAGGCTCTCGAGGCGCACCAGGCCGTCAGCCAGATCCGCCTGCGCGCTCTCCTTTGTGTGCCCGAAGGTCGCCGCCGGATCGATCTTCGAGAGGTCGACCTTCGAGCCCGACTTGATCATCAGCTTTTGGCCGAGTCGATCGCCTCTCGGCGCCTTTGGCGCGGCCACGGCTCAGGCTTCTGCGATCGTGATGCTGCGAATCTCGACCGGGTCCCTGGGGCGGTCCTGGCCGCCGGTGGGCGCACCCACGATTGTGTCGACGACCGCTTCGCCCGTGAGCAGCTTTCCGAAGATCGTGTAGCTGGGGGGCAGCCCGTAATCCGCGTGCATGACGAAGAACTGGCTGCCGTTCGTATTCGGCCCAGCGTTCGCCATGGCCAGGGTCCCGCGAGCGTAGCGTCGCTTCACCGGTTCGTCGTCGAACTTGTAGCCCGGCCCGCCGCGTCCCGTGCCCGTCGGATCGCCGCCCTGGATCATGAAGCCGGGGATGACGCGGTGGAAGACCACGCCTTTGTAGAACCCGTCACGCGCGAGGAACACGAAGTTGTTCACGGTCTTGGGCGTGTCTTCAGGAAACAGCTCCGCCGTCATGGTGCCTGCGCTCGTCTCGATGGTGGCGGTGTACTTCTTCTTCGGGTCGATCGACATGGTCGGCGGGCTGGCATATGACTTGGCCACGGTGGACTCCTCGTTGGGCGATGGAGAGGGCAGGGGAAGTTGCCGCCAGCCTATCGCACGATGCCGCGTGCTGCCGCCGCGACCTGGCTCTCACCAGTCGTGATTCGACTCGTACCCGAGCTCGATCAGGAGGGTGCCTGCCTCGCGCTTGAAGAGCCCCTGCTCTTCCGAGGTCAGGTCCGTGCGCCAGCGACCCACCGACTGGCCGTGGATCGATCCCGTGCGGACCGGCGCGTCCGAGGGCTCGCGCGCTCGCTCCGTGTCCGTCCGGTAGTCGAGAACACGCTCTTCGAATGGCTCGCCGAGAAAGTCGAAGAGCGGTTCAAGGGTGGCCCGAGGGTCGCCGACCAGGTCCTCGTAGCGGACCTCGTGATAGCGCCGCTCGCCACGGCGCGCGATGCCCCGCCGAACATCCGACTGCCATCGAAGCACGAGCGATTCGAAGGTCGCTTCCTGGGCGGTACGGCGCCACTGCCCGTCGACGAGCCGTCGGTACGCATGGGTCCGCATCGAGCTGACAGTGTCGCGCCCGTCGCGAATGACATGCACGAAGCGCGCCTTCGGGAAGTGGTGCCAGATCCA
>JBBSGX010000265.1:0-3405 GCA_038253685.1 Candidatus Limnocylindrales bacterium
GCATAGGATCGGCGCTGCAACCCGGATTTCATATGCGCCCGCCGACACCTGGGTTGTCGGATCCAACACACTGCCGCGACCGCGGCGCCGAACCCCACGCCCGGCGGGACCGGCGCGGCCGCGACTAACCTACCGGAGATTGAACAGACCGATGCCAGGAGGATGAATTGAGCCTGCGCGAGATCCAGGAGCCGATCAAATCCCGCTACCGGCAGGAACCCGACGCCGCGAGGATCACCCTCCGCGCAACGGGCAGCATGGCCGAGGGCGCCATGAGCTGCTCAGTCGACCTAGGACGTGCTATCTATGCGGCGGGCGCACATCCCGGAGTAGGCGGCACCGGCAGCGCGGCCTGCTCCGGTGACCTGCTCCTGGCCGCGCTCGCCGCGTGTGCGCAACTGACATGTCAGATGGTCGCCGCGAACATGGGCCTCGAGGGCCTTGCCGTCTCGGTCACGGTCGAAGGCGACCTGGACCTGCGCGGGACCCTCGGCACCGCCGACGTAGCGGTTGGCTTCGAGGCGATCCGGATCCGATTCGCGGTCTCCGGGGACGTCCCCGCCGAGCGCCTCGACAAGCTGAAGGAGCGGACCGAGCGGTATTGCGTCGTGCTGCAGACACTGCTGGCTCCGCCTTCGATCGAGTCCACCTGGAGCGTCGACTGACGGAACCGGCGCCGGGAGGTCCGCTACCGCTCGGAGCCGCTCCCCACCGCCCACGCACGAAGTGACGTGCAGCGGCCGTGCTGGTCGAACGCGGCCAGCAGGATGCCGTCCTCGACCGCGTCGTTCTCCCCTTCGCGCCAGCCGCTGACCCAATGCGCAACGGCGTAGGTCGAACCCACACCAAGCGCACGCGCGGTCACCGCGAACGACGGCCTGCCTGACTGCAACGTCTCGAGATAACTGCGGATCGCCCGCCGGCCGCGCAGCATCGCCGAGAACGGGCCCGGTCGGTACGTGGCCTCGATCACAAAGAGCCCATCGAGCGCGCCGAAGTCGCCGGTCTCGAGCGCCGTCGCGTATTCCTCGATCCAGGCGCGAAAGCGCTCGATTCGATCGGCGCCTGGTTGGGTTGCGGCCCCTTGCCTTGCTACGAACCCGCCCTCACTCACGGACGCTGGCCTCGACCTGGGCCGGGTAGCGGGACTCATGGATGGCACGTGCTGCCCGGATCCCCGACTCGAGCGCCCCCTGGATCCAGGCGTGGTACAGGGAGCAGTGCTCGCCGGCGAAGAGGATCCGGCCCTCCGGCGCCACGATGCCCCCCTGCAGCTCGGTCTGCTGGCCCGGAGCGAACATCGCGAACGCGCCGCGTGCCCATCGGTCCGCGTACCACGCATGAGAGGCGCCGCTCTCGTAGACCTCGCGGATCCGCGGATGAAGCCGCGAGACATCGTCGAGCGCCTCCTCCAGGCGTGTCTCCTCGTCCATGGCACCCCACTGGAGGGCGTCCTGGCCCCAGGTGTACGAGGCGAGCAGGATGCCGCGCGACGTGGTGGTGTCGCGCGTCGGGTAGTTCATGCGCCGGATGCCGAGGTCGGTCACGGACGCGCCGCCGAAGATCGCGTCGTCCTTCTCCCAGATCCGCTCGCGGACCTGAAACAGGATCTTGGTCGAGGCGTGGTAGTTCAGCTGCCGGATCGCGCGGCGCTTGTCGTGCGAGAAGTCAGGCGTCACCTCGATCGAGCGAAGCACGGAGAAAGGCACGGTGCAGATCGCGTAGTCGCCGCGAGCGGTGGCGCGCCTGGCCTCGGTCTTGTAATGGACGGCCACCCCATCGGCGTCCTGCTCGATCGCGAACACCTCCGCGCCGAGGTGGACCTCGTGCTGGAGCTCGCGGAAGAAGGCAGTGGGCAACAGGTCCATCCCGCCGACGATCTCCTGCATGTCGACGTAGGCCTGGCCGATGTCCTCCCGCAGGATCTCGACGACGGCGTTGTGCATGTCGGCTTCCACGAAGTTCATGACCGCGTAGTACTCGATCGCGCCGTTCGACCAGCCCTTGTGACGGAGGAATTCATAGAGCGAGTACTGGTCGTACAGGCGCACGATCTCCTGCCACGCGGCGTCCCCGTCGCTCTCCACCATCCGTCGCATGTCCGCGATGGCCGCGTCCCAGAGGGCATCTGCCGTCTTGCCGCGCTCCCGCGGCGTCAGGTCGAACGACAGGCGGGACGGATCGCGCTGCGCCTCCTCCATCGTCATCCGCTCGCCACCGACGTGGACGAGACCCTTTGGATTGCCCATCACGAAGGGCCGCAGTGGCAGGTTGAAGAGCCGGCAGTACTCGAGGGTCAGGTTGTGGACGCGCGGGATGCGCATGCCGCCGGCTTCGGCATAGAGCCCCGGCGCGAAACTGCGAAGGGTGTAGATGCGACCGCCGACTCGATTCTGGGCTTCGAGCACGATTGGCCGGTGGCCCTGCCGCTTAAGCTCATAGGCGGCCACCAGGCCGGCGAGACCACCGCCGATGACAACCACGTGCTTTGCAGGGCCACCGCTCTTCGTGAGGCCCTGGGATGGGGTCGCGAGCGTTTCCCCGGCGACCTGCGGCGCGTCCCCCGGGTCCGGCTGGGCGGGATCGCGCAGGACGTCGCGCGAGCGGCCTGACGGAGCGGCGGGGACATCCGTGGTCATCCGGTCACCTCGTGGGTCTGCGCAGGTGGCAGATCAGTTGACGATCATCCAGCCTACTTGACGTCCTGCGGCGCCGCCCTGTTCAGGCGGATCGTGAAGCTATCGCCCGGGCTCGCGGAGACAGCCCGGACGTAGAGGCCGGGCACATTGCCCTGGATGGTCGCCAAGACGAGGCTTTCTGGCCGGATGTCGTCAGCATGGCCAGAGATCGTCCTGCTCGAGCTACCCGCCGGGATCGTTACCTTGCCGCTCCGGTTGAAATGGAAACGGCCGTTGACATCCAGCGCATATCCGCCGGGGCAGATGGCCTGCAGCGCGATGCCGTTGGTCGATTTGGCCCTCACGCCGTATCCCTCGAGCTCAGCGGATGCGTCAACCGCGATCTGGGAGTTATGGCCATTGTTGACCCTCGAGGTTTGATGCCGAGGTCACGGAGTGGCGGCCGGCATCTTCGAGACGCCGGGCGACGTCAGTGAGTGGGCTGGCCCGGCCGGAAGGCGACGCCGTCGGCGGGCGGCGGGATTGCCAGGTCGGCACCGGTGCCGCCGGACCAGTAGATGAGCTCCGTTCCGGTCCAGACGGCCACCCCACCGTCCTCCCGACCGGGGAACCGACTCCCGGGTCGATTCGGAGGATGCGGAAGGCTCTGGCAGGATCCCGTCGCCGGATCGAAGAGCGACCTCTGGTTGATGATCCGGCCGCTTGCGGGCACCGTCCGGCCGCTCACGTCACAGGTGAGATCAAGCGCTCTCCATTTGTCCGTAGA
>JBBSGX010000266.1:0-3403 GCA_038253685.1 Candidatus Limnocylindrales bacterium
CCGGTGCGCTGGTGGGTGTGGGTCTGCCCCAAGGACGACTTCAAGGGACGCCTGCACGTGGCCGGCTACGCACGCGATCGCCACGCACTCTACACGGTCTGCGACATGCACGGCGACACGTATCTGCGCTGACCCGCAAGGCGCCAGCAGGCGCCGCTCCCCTCAGCCTGCGTGGCAGGACGGGCCGCAGCGAACTGTCTGATGCAGCAGATGGTCGGGTCCGTTGCGCTTGTCCCAGAGCTGGAACACATAGCGAGCTCGCATGTTGCGACCGGCGTCTGCGGCGATGAACGTGAACTTGACCAGACGCTGCGTGTAGATGGACATTCAGGAACGCTGACGCAACCAAGTCTAGTCCGAGCTCAAACGTCGTCGCGGTGCTCGTGCTCGAGCTCGTGGCCGTGGCCGTCCGTGTGATCGTGGTCGTGGTCATGCTCCTGCGGATCGTGACCGGCGTGCCGGTCGGCGAGCGCCGGGTCACGCGCCGCCGCGAGCAGCAGGCCCGCCAGGAGCGTGACGCGCGGGACGATCGAGTCGACGTCCAGGTACTCGGCGGGAGAGTGATCGTTGCCGCCGATGGGTCCGAGGCCATCGAGTGTCGGCACGCCCATGCCCGCGGTCGTGTTCGCGTCCGATGCGCCGCCGGTCGCCGCGTCGGCGAGGTCGAACCCGAGCCGGCGCGCGATCGTCTTGGCGTGCTCGACCAGCCGTCCGGATTGCTCGAGCTTCTCCATTGGCCAGTGGCGCGCCTTCTCGACGACCTCGCAGGTCACGTCCGGGACGGTGGACGCGGAGCAGATCTCCCGCAGTGCCGCCTCGGCCTCGATCAGGCCCTCGCGCGTGATGGCGCGGACGTCCACCTCGAGCGTGCACTCCTCCGCCACGACGTTTGGCCGCGTCCCGCCGCGGATCACACCGACGTTGACCGTGACGCCCGGCCAGCGGCCGTTCAGGGCGTGCAGCGCCACGCTCTTGTGCGCCGCTTCGAGCACCGCGCTGCGACCGTTCTCGGGCTCCACCCCCGCGTGCGCCGCCCGACCCCGCAAGCGCAGCTCGAGATCCACGATCCCCTTTCTCGAGCTGACGATGTCGCCGTTGCCGCGGGCGCACTCGAGCACGAGCGCGACATCGGCCTGTGATGCGTGCCGGCGGATCACGGGCGAGCTGGCGGGCGACCCGATCTCCTCGTCCGGGTTGGCGATGAACGCGAGCCGTCCGAACGGCAACCACGCGGCCGAGCCCGAGCCGGGCGCCGAACCGGCCGCATCCCGCAGCGCCTTCAATGCGTAGAGGCCACCGAGTAGGCCGCTCTTCATGTCCGTGACGCCGGGTCCGTGCGCGACGTTGCCCTCGATGCGGAACGGTCGCCGAGCCACGGTGCCCGGATCGAAGACGGTGTCCATGTGCCCGATCAGCAGCGCGGTCGGACCATCGCCCGTGCCGCGAAGCATGCCGACCACGGTGTCACCGAGCTCGGGGTTGGCGGAAACCTCGACGGCCGCGCCGAGCTGATCGCGCAGGAAGGACGCCGTCCAGCGGCCCACCTCGTCGACCCCCGCCTTCGTATAGCTCCCGCAGTCGATGTTCACCAGCCGCTCGAGGTCGCGAAGGTAGTCGGGCAGGTCGGCCTCGACGAGCGTTCGCAGCTGGTCGAGCTCGGTGCGCGACACCAGCTCCCATGGTGCGGCGGGCGTTCGCTGGTCGGGGTGTCCGTTCATGGATCACGAGTCTAGGACGTTCGCGACCATATACTCGGCCGGCTGTGCGTCTCATCGAAATCCGCATGCTCGAGGGCCCCAACGTCTACGCGCTCGAGCCCACCGTGAAGCTCGAGGTCATGGTTGGGCGCCGACGTACCTGGTACGGGCAGCGACTGCCGGGCCGGCACGCGGTCGTCCACCTCGGGGCGGCGGTGGCCGAGCGCGATGCTCCCCCGCCGGTGGTCACGATTCGCGGCTGGGTGCGCTACCTGCACGCGGCCACCGGCGCCGCAGGCTGGCTGGCAGACGAAGGCCGTGCCGGCTCCGCGTCGCGTGCCCGGATCCCGGTCGCGCTTCACCGCAGCTCCGACCCGGGCCACTGGATCGTGGCATGGCCTTGGCGAGAGCGCGAGCGTGCCGAGGCCATTGCGGAGCACGCCTACCGCTTGGTCGAGCTGGGTGTCGACCCGGGTCGCGTCAGCGGTGGGCGGCAAAGCGGCGCCGGGGGAAGCCGTTCCCTCGCCCGAGCACTGCGCGCCATCGAAGAAGCGGGCCGCACGCCGCCGCCATGGATCCGCGACGCAGAGCGTTCGATTCCCTGCGTCAGCATCAGCGGCACGAACGGCAAGAGCACCACGACGCGCATGCTCAGCCACATCCTGCGAATGTCCGGCAGGCACGTGGGAACGACGACCTCTGACGGCGTCCTGTTCGACGAGCAGCTGGTCGAGGCAGGTGATCTGACCGGACCGGCCGGAGCCCGCAGCGTCTTCGAGAACCCCGCGGTCGAGGTGGCGGTCCTCGAGACGGCGCGGGGCGGCATCGTTCTCAAGGGCATCGGGTACGAGTCGAATGAGGCCGCGATCCTGACGAACGTGAGCCCCGACCACCTGGACCTGATGGGCATCCACACGCTCCCGGAGCTGGCCGAGGTGAAGTCGATCGTGGCGCGGATCACAAAGCCGGACGGGGTGGCGGTGCTCAATGCGGACGATCCACTCGTCGCTGCCGTGGCGCGGCGCGTGCGGGCGCGGGTCTGCTTCTTCTCGCTCGATCCGGCCAATGCGCGGGTGCGGCGTCACGTGGCGCGCGGAGGGCTGGCGATGGTCCTCGACGGTGACTGGCTGGTGGAGCTGGAGGGCGCGAAGCGTCGGAGACTCGTGCGCGTCGGAGAGGTTCCGGCAACGATCCTGGGGCTTGCGCGCCACAACGTTGCCAACGCGCTCGCGGCAGGGGCTGCGGCACGCGCGCTCGGTGCGACGATCGACCAGGTCACCGAGGGGTTGCGCACCTTCCAGCCGACGGCCGACCAGGCGCCCGGCCGCCTCAACTTCTATCGCCTGGACGACCGCCTCGTGATCGTCGATTTCGCCCACAACGAGGCCGGGGTGAACGTGGTGCTCGACGTGGCGGAGGGCCTGGTCGGGGGTCGCGACGAGCGAGCCGGGCGCGCCTTCCTGACGATGATCATCGGGACCGCCGGCGACCGGCCAGATGATTCGCTGCGGGGCATCGGGCGGATCGCCGCAGAACGAGCCGACCAGGTCGCGATCAAGGAGACTCTGCGCTACCTGCGCGGCCGGACCCGCGAGTCGATGATCGGCGAGTTGCAGGAGGGGATCCGCGCGGGCGGCGTGAGGCCGGCGGAGGTGCCGGTCTACGAGGACGAGGCGGGCTCGGTGCGCGGTGAGCTGACCGATGGC
>JBBSGX010000267.1:0-3401 GCA_038253685.1 Candidatus Limnocylindrales bacterium
CGGCTCGAGCATCTCGCCTATGCCGTAGGCCCGCAGCCAGGCCAGCCTGGACCAATCCTCGTTCCAGCGGTCGACGAGCAACGTCACCTCCGGCAGCACCAGGATGTCCCTCACGCGCGCCAGGTTTCGTGGGTCAGGGGATTCCTTGGGCTTCTGGTCGATGGGCGTGTAGAGGATGGCCCGGCCGCGCGGATCGACCCGGGGTGAGAGCCAGAAGCAGACCGGGACGAGCCGCGGACGGCCTTCCGGCGAGGTGGTGGCGAGGATCGCCCGACGCTCCGCGTTGAAGAACGCGCGCTGGGCGTCGGTCACGACGGGTTCGGGCATCAGGACATTCTGCAATCAGACGCCGTCGAACGCCGGTGCACAGCCGAGTCGACTTCGGGCGGTTGCTTGGGCCGGATGGTCAGTTCGGGCGCGGTCGTGTGACGGCTCCCTCGCTCGCGGAGCTGACCAGCGCGGCGTACTTGGCGAACACGCCGCTGGTGTAGTTGGGAGCGGGCGACATCCACGCGGAGCGCCGTGCCTCGAGTTCGGCCGCGTCGACTTCCAGGTTGAGCTCTCGGCGCTCGACGTCGACCACGACCCAATCGCCCTCCTTCACCAGTGCGATCGGTCCTCCGAGCGCCGCCTCCGGCGCCACGTGCCCGACCATCAGGCCCCGCGTCCCGCCGGAGAAGCGGCCGTCGGTCAGCAGCGCCACGGATTCCCCGAGGCCTTCCCCGACGAGCGCCGCCGTGATCCCCAGCATCTCCTGCATCCCCGGACCGCCGGCCGGGCCCTCGTAGCGCACCACCACCACGTCGCCCGGCTTGATGCCCTGCGCCCGAACGGCCGCGTAGCACTCCTTCTCGGAGTCGAAGACGCGGGCCGGGCCACGATGGAAGAGGCGCTCATGGCCGGCGAGCTTGACGACGCAGCCTTCCGGCGCGAGGGAGCCCCAAAGGATGGCGAGCCCGCCTGATTGCTTGATCGGGTCGTCGATCGAATGGACGACTCGCTGGCCGGGCTTCTCGACCGCCGCCGAGGCGATCTGGGCAATCGTCCGTCCGTTGACCGTGGGGGAATCGCCGTGCAACAGGTCTCGCTTGAGGAGCTCGCGCATGACGAGCTCGACGCCGCCGGCCTCGGTCAGGTCCGAAGCCCGGTAGCGGCCGCCCGGCCGGAGGTCGGCAATCAGCGGCGTACGTGCCGCGATGGTGTCGAAGTCGCCGATGTCGAGCGGGACGCCGAACTCCGAGGCGATCGCCAGCAGGTGGAGCACGCCGTTGGTCGATCCGCCGGTGGCTGCGAGCGACGCGATCGCGTTCTCGATGGCGTGCCGGTCGACGATCGAAGACGGCCGGATGTCCCAGCGCACGAGGTCCATGACCAGCTCGCCACACCGACTGGCCGCCTTGTCCTTGGCGGGGTCCTCCGCGGGGATTCCGTTGAGTCCGGCCGGCGAGAGGCCGAGGAACTCGAGGATCATGCTCATCGTGTTGGCCGTGTACTGGCCTCCGCACGCCCCGGCGCCGGGACATGCCCGGTTCTCGATCTCGGTCAGCTCGTCGAGGGAGATCCTGCCCGCGCGGTACGCGCCGATCGCTTCGTAGACGCTGACGATGTCGAGGTCCTGGCCGCGGTACGTGCCCGGGTAGATCGTGCCGTTGTAGAGGATCACCGTCGGGATATCGAGGCGCGCCGCCGCCATCGCCGCGGCCGGATTCGTCTTGTCGCAGCCGACCAGGCAGACGAGCCCGTCGAAGAGGTGACCGCGGGCCACAAGTTCGATCGAATCGGCCACCACCTCCCGGCTCACGAGTGATGCCTTCATGCCCTCGGTGCCCATCGTCACGCCGTCGGAGATCGCGATCGTGTTGTATTCCATCGGCGTGCCGCCGGCGGCACGGATGCCAGCCTTGACCGACTCAGCCAGCCGTCGCTGGTTGTAGTTGCACGGCATCGTCTCGATCCAGGTCGTGGCCACCCCGACGATCGGCTTCGCCAGGTCCTCGTCCGTGAAGCCGATGGCCTTCAGCATGGACCGTGCGCCGGCCCGGTCCGGCCCGTCGGTCAGCGCGGCGGAGTGGCGCTTGGCGGGATCGCTGACATGGCCGTTGGGCAACTCGGGCATCAGGGTCCTCGTCGAGGTGTGGCGGGTCGCTGGCCAGTGTAGGTCGATTGACCGCTGGAGCGGCGCGTTCAGGGCACCGGCGCGGCCACACCGAGGTATCTCGTAGACCTTGCCGTCGGCCTGGCTGAAGAGCAGCGATCCCGTGATCGGATCGATCTCGAGCGCTTCCAGGCTGGTCACCAGGAAGTCATTTGCAGGAACGCGCGCGTCATAGGAGGTGCCGTGGCCGGTGACGATCTGTCAGAGGTGCTCGCCGCGCATGAACTCCGAGACCGCCTCGACGTCCTCGTCAGTGGCGAACCAGACCTCGCGGATCAAGCCGTCCTGGACGTGGAAGATACCGACTTCCTTGCCCGACATGCGGTGACCGTTCCGTTCGGCTGAGAAGCGCACCAGCGCAACCACGTGGTCGTCGCTGGCCAGCACGTCGTGCAGATCCAACTTGAAGGTGCCGTGCGTCTCCTGGACGCTCTGGCGGATTGCCGCCATGACCGCGTTGCGGCCCTTCAGCGAGCCGAGATACTCATACGGTTCGTGCCACTCGACGTCGTCGGCGATGAAGGCCGCCGCCGCATCGAGGTCGCCGCGAGCACGCGCCTCGTACAGGCCGCGGACGACGCTTGCGTCGGCGGTCATGCGGCCGTGGGGTTGGTGTCGACCCGCGCGGGATGGCTCGACTCCCAGGCGTCGATCGCGGCGCTGCGATCGAGCACCCAACCGATCTCGTCGGTCCCGGCCAGGAGCATCTGGCGGGCAAACGGGTCGACCTGGAAGGGGACGTCCTCGTCGCCGGGGAGGTGGACGACCTGTGCCTCCAGGTCGACCGTGAGCTCGAGGTCCGGGTGCCCGCTCAGCATGTCGAAGAGCTGTCGGTGCGTGTCCGGGTCGATCTGGATCGGCAGCAGGCCGTTCTTGAGCGAGTTGTTGCGGAAGATGTCGGCGAAGCCCGTCGAGAGGATGGCGCGGATGCCCCAGCTGGTGAGTGCCCAGGGTGCATGCTCGCGCGACGAGCCCGCGCCGAAGTTGTGGCCGGCCAGCAGGATCTGGCGGCCCTGCATCTCGGGCCGGTTGATCACGAACTCGGGGTTGGGCGAGCCGTCCGGGAGATAGCGCCAGTCGTTGAAAAGGGCGTCCGCGAGGCCGAACTTGTCGGTCGTCTTGAGAAAACGGGCCGGGATGATCTGGTCGGTGTCCACGTTCTCTGCTGGGAAGGGGATCACCCGGCTGGTGAAGGTGCCGAATGGCTCGCTCATCGTGGTAGCACGTCAGCGTGGTAGCACGTCAG